>NZ_JBHMIV010000037.1:0-53688 GCF_048060475.1 Nocardiopsis sp. LOL_012
GACCTGTGCGAAGCGGCCTGACGATCACTTACCCCTGTCCGATTCGACTTGACACACTCCGTTGCGGCCGAAGACCGGGTATGAGGATGACGCTGCCCGGTTGGCGTTCTTCCGCCGGCGCGGACTCCGTGAGTTGGTGGAGGGGGAGCCCAGCGAGGGCGGGTTGGCGGCTCCGCTCGTGGACATGGTGGCGGCTCTGGGAGTTGAGCGGTGAAGGTCCGTGTGGTGTTCACCGTCGACCTTCCCGACCAGGAGGAGCCAATCACCGAAGAACAGCGAACCGACATCGCCGCAGCCGTCACCGAGGCCGTGCCCGCCAAGGTTCCTGGGGCGCGTATCCGGTGGACGTCGATCGGGGGTCGGCTGCCCGAGGTTGTGCAGGCGGCTGAGGCCAACGGGTGGTCGGTGGCGGCCCAGCAGCAGTGGGACCGTGACTGGGACTGGGGGGTGACCAAGGGGGTGCGGATGGCGCAGAGGACGCGATACGCAGTCTCCCAGCGTCTGGAACTGTCACAGCCGGTCGCGACTCTGGGCGGGTGCGCTATTTCGAGATGCGGCTTCGTAAGCCCGCTGACCCGGCCCTGACCCCGCACGGGCTCGACGCTCTGTCTCCGGACCGGCAGCGAACCTTGCTGTGGCGGATCGCCCGAGACTTCACCCGCGCCCAAGCGGTCGAGCACATGCCCGAATGGACGGCCCGACCGTGCCCTGTCCCACCCTGGCAGGCGTTGAGGTACACGGCTGCGGCCCCTGGAGACGACGGCCGCCACCACCTCTGGCATCCGGACACTGGCATGGTGTGCAACGAGCACGCCGCAGCGTCCCCGTCCAGCGGCCCTTGGACGCACAAACAGACGTGCACGTGGAGGAGCGGCGGGCGACCGAGACAGCGCACCATCAGGTGGGCGATCCGCCAGGTCGGAGAACCGGGACACCCCGTCCTTGTGCCGCCAGAAGAACGTTGCCGGGTCTTGGACGGGTATCTCGTGTGGCCGGAGTGGGTGGACCTGATGAGCCCGAAGACACGCCAGCGGTGGAAGGTCGCAGAGCAGGCCGGGTTCGGGTGCGCGGTGTGTGGAGGGGCGGGGTTGGGGGTGATGGACCACGACCCGTTCACTGGACTGATCCGGGGGATGCTGTGCACCCACTGCAACAACAACGTCGACCTGTGCCCGCACGCTGTGGGGTGCCGGTGGGGTGAGTACCTGGACGACCCGCCTGCGGCGCATCTGGGGCTGGTGTATCCGCGCCTGTCAGCCACGGTACAGCGGACGTTGGAGCGGACGCAGGAACGGTGCTGGGACCCGATGCTGTTCGCGGATGTGCAGGCTTACCGGGCGCGGCGCGGCCTGTAGCGGCAGCGGTGACGCGTCGGGCAGCTTCTACGATGGGCTTCATGGGTATCGACGTGTTCCGGGTGTCCCGGGTGGTAGGCCCCGAGGGGGCTGCGGTCGCGAAGCTGTACGGCGCGGTGGAGGGGGTGGAGTACACCCAGGAGACGCCGTTGGAGGTGCCGGCGGAGTGGTTGTGTCGTTCGGGTGTGCCGTTGGATGGGGTGGTTGATGTGGGGTGGGCGTTGTCGGGGGAGGGGTGGGTGCCGGTGGAGTTGTCGACCACTTGAGTTGTTTTCTGGGTAGTGTTTGTGTTTTAATTCCGGGGTGTTGGGGGAAGCCCAACGCCACCCGCCGGAAGGGAGCACCCCCTATGGGCGAAACCACCCGCTGCCAGGTGCATGAACGGTTCACCGCCACCCTCGCCCTGATCGTCGCCGGACTTACCCGTGCGGGCATCCGCGTCAGCGACCCCCGCGCAGCCGACCCGGACGCGGGCCTGCACCACTGGCAGGGGTGCGTGTGGAACTGCGCCCACGACCTCGCCGGGCTGGAATCTGGGGAGGTTTGGGCGTCCACGGATCGGGTTGGAGGACGCCCGCCGGCGGGTGTACGCGGCTGACGCCTACACGGTTTACCGGCAGATGGCCGCCGGGTGGCGTGAGGATGCGTTCGGTCAGCATATGGGGGCGTGTGAGTCGGCGTTGCGGCTGCTGTGGGAGGGGTGGTGCTGGACGGCGCGAATGTGAGGAGTGAGGGGGCCACCCCAGATTCTTTTCTGGATAGAGTTCGTGATATTATTTGTGGTGTTGGGAGGGAAGCCCAACACCCCGCACGAACAGGAGCACCACCATGCACCCCAACCCCTGGACCGCCAGCGACCGCCACACCGACACCGAGACCGACCGCCTCGACTGGCTGTGGACCGTCCTCTACGACACCATCCGGGACATGCTGGTGTGCCTGCCCACCCCCGTGCGCATCCCCCACCTCACCACCGCCACCAAACACACCGCCGCCGACACGCTCCGCGCCGTGTGCGACGACGACTTGTGGAACCAGAACATCCCCAACGACATCCGCGCACTCGCGGACTGCGCCCTCACCGGAGCGGTCCTCGCGCTCAACGCCACCAGCACCGAGCGCCGCCACCTCACCGAGGAAGCCCAAGCCCGAACCCGCGCCGTCGTCGCCTACATCGGAGTCGGCCCCGAAGAGGCCGGAGCCGCCGACACCTGGGAGGAAATCACCGTCTGACCAGCACCAACAGCCAAAAACGCCCGCCCCGGGAACCCCGGAGGCGGGCGTTGAAGTAGAACAGGGGCGGCCTCGAAGGCGCGAACGCCTACGACCAGCCCGCGGGCCGGAAGTGGGAAGCTCGGCCGCCCCACCCACCAGAAGACACCGGCCGAAAACGACACGATGGAAATCTGAGGCAGCAGCCATGGTACAGAACGGCGTCACCCTCATCGACTACGCCCGCACACGCGGGCTCGACCCCGGCGACATACTCGACCACTTCACCAGCCACCCCGACACCCTGCCCGAACCTGTCGGAACCCAAGCCGGTCAGCCCACCTACGATCCCGACGCCTTGGATTACACGCGCGGTGTCACCACCCTCGCCGCGTTCGCGGAACGGCGGGGCCTGGACGTGGCCGAGGTGCGGCGGTGGGATCAGCGGCAGCCCAGCCTGTGGCCGGAACCGGTGGGTCAGGTGCACACCGGGAAGGCCGGGAACCCGCCCCGCCTGTACCTGCTCGGTTCTCTGGATGTGGTGGCCGCAGCCGAAGCGGTACGGACCGGCGCGGTGGAGGTGCCGCCCGATCAGGTGACGATGGACGAGTATGCCGAGCGTGCTGGTGTTGGTGCGGCCACGGTGAAGAACCGGTGGCGGGTGAAGTTCAAGGAGCAGTGGCCTGAGCCTGCGGGCAAGCGGGGGCGTGCGCACTTGTACAGGTTTGAGGATTTGGAGCGGATGCGTCGTTTGGCTCAGGGGTTGCCGGAGCCTGTGGGGTCTTCGGAGGATCTGTTGACGCGCGGCCAGGTGCTCGCCTATCTGGGGTTGTCGGAGGATCAGTTGTGGTGGCGGGAGTATCGGGGGAATTGGCCTGCGGGGCGGATGGTGGAGCGTGAGGGTGTGCAGGTGCAGGTGTGGTCGCGGGGGGAGGTGGAGGAGGTGCACGCGCGGTTGTCGTCGCGTAAGGGTTCTCAGGGGGAGTGAGGTGAGGGGGCCGGCTGTTGGGTTGGCCCTTCCCCATCCGACTTGCACAAAAGATAGAGTTAGTGAAATAATAATTCATGTCAGGGCGGGAAGGGAAGCCCCGCAGACACCACCGTCGAAAGGACGCCGCTGTGAACGAACTGGGCACCACCATCACCCCGGACATGCCGACCGCCACCCTGGTCATGGCCGCCCGAGCCATGTCCGAACTGGCTGTCGAAGTCATCCTCGACAAGGTCGGCACTCCCCACCGGTTCCCCGGCGTGGACGAGGTGTCCTACGGCCAGCGCCGGTTCATCATGGAGGACACCGAACGCTACCTGCGCCGTCGTGGTGCGAGGCGCTCCGAGGTGGACAACTTCGTGTGGAATGCGATGCAGGCGGCGAAGGTGGCGCGCGACTACGGGGTGCGGTCGAAGGCGTCGGGTGCTGCTGTGGATCGTGCGCGGGTGTGGCGGGCCTATGTGGATGCGGCGCGGTGGTCGCGTTTGGTGCGGCTGTGACGGGGTGGTGTCTCCCCCACCCGCTTGCATAATGGTTATGTTTTGTGTAAAAATAGAGGTGTTGCAAGGGGGAGGGAAGCCCTCAGCCGAACCACCAGGAGAGCACCATGACCGGCATCGAGCCCCGCATCGCGAAGACCGCCGACGAGAAGGACTACTTCTCCACGATCTCCCGCCGCCTCATCGGAGGCCGCGCCCGCCCGGTCAAGACCTCCGCCAACCGCCGCGAGCGCCGTGAACGCCGTGCTGCCGCCCGCGCCGCGCTCGCCGAGTACTACGCGGCCTGACCAGCTCCAGCCGCCCCGCCCCCCGGGGCGGCCCCGCAGACCACAACGCTGAAAGGCCCACCATGACCGCCACCCGCCACACCCCCAGCGTCGACAGCATCCTCAACTCCACCCTGTGGCGCTATCGCGAAGGCGCCCGCCACGCCCACCTCAACGCCCACACCACCTTCCTGTGGCACCGCGCCATCTGGCGACGCAACCCCACCCCCCGCAACCACGCCCGCTACCAGAAGGCCGAGGCCGCGGAGCTGGCCGCACTGCGCAAGCACAACCAGGTGGACGGCGCCGTGTTCTCCCACCTGGCCGAGGTCGGCGTCGACCTGGGTGCCCTGCCTGCCGACTGCGACGACTGCCTTCGCTGTCGGAGTGAGGTGGTTGAGGGGTTCGGGTGTGACTGCACCAACGTGCTGCTCGCCCTCGAACTCGGCTGACCTACCTACGGTGTCTCCGGCTTTTCGGGGGATGGCCGAACCCACTCTTTGATTTCTGGTTAGTTTTCGTGTATTATTTGAGGTGTTGGAAGGGAAGTCAGCCAACACCCCGCAACCCCCGCAGGAAAGGCTCACCATGACCGTCGCCCCCGCCGAACTCACCGTCGCCGACATCCTCGCCTTCGCCTTCGCGCCCCTGGATGCCGCGCGGGCCGAGGCGGAGGGCATGCCCCTGTGTGGGGAATGCTGCGAAAACCCGGTGCTGGTGGACGACCTGTGGGGAGAGCTGGAGGTGTGCGAGGAATGCAACGACGGCACCCCCGACGACCCGGCCGACGTCACCACCCCGGGGGAAGTGTGGGAGGTGTAACCCCCTCTCGCCGGGGTGGGTCCTGTGCCCACCCCCGCATTGAAAATAGGTTAGCTTTCATCTAAAAATATGGGTGTTGGTGGAAGGGAAGCCACCAACACCCCCACCACAGGAGACACCCCGTGCACACCCCACACATCGAATGGCCCCGCCCCGAATACACAGGCCGAGACACCGAACTCATCCACCTCGCCGAAGCCGCCCGCATCGCCGGAGTCACCCGCGCCGCCATCTCCAACTGGGCCACCCGACACCCCACCTTCCCCGCCGTCGCCAAGGTCATCACCGGCCCCGGCACCCCCCGCAAATTCATCCCCCGAACCGAGTTCACCGCGTTCCTCGAAGAACACGCCGACAGAACCCGCACCCCCGGGCCGAAGGAAGGCAGCAGCAAAGCCCCGCACCGGCCCGCCGCAACCATCGCCGCCGACAGGGTCGACCACTACACGCGCCGCATCACCGCACTGCAAGCCCGCGAACAGGAACAGGCCGAACGGCTAGCCAAGACGCGGGCCGCCCTCGAACTCGCCAAGGGCCGCGCCCGGCAAGCGCAGGAGAAGCTACAAGCCGAGCTGGACGCCGCTGACCAGGCGCGCGCCACCAGATAACCCCCCGGGGGGGCGGGAGGGAAGCCCGCCCCCGCCCACACCAGAAAGGACACCCCATCCCCGTGCACGCCGAGAACACCACCATCACCCGCGACAACACCGTCGCCGCCTACCGCGAACTCGACTACACCGAGACCGCCCTCGACGTCTCCACCGAAACCCTGGCCTCCCCGAACCCTTTCCAGGACAGCAACCGCCCCGCCGACATCCGCGCCTGGTTCGCCGACCGCGACGCCCACCGCAACGCCGTCGTTGAAGCCGCCAGACAGACGGGCCTGTTCGCGCAGGAGTGCGCGGACGCCGGGCTCGACCTGGCCGAGGAGGTCGCGCGGTTCACTGACCGGGAGCCGGTCGTCTGCGCCCCGGCCCGGAGAGTCGTCCCCGAGTTCTGGCCGCCCCGGGAGGGGGACGTGTGGGCGACCCGCCAAGGGTGGACGTGGACGCTCCAGGCGGGGGAGATGGCCGCCGAGAGTCCAGACGGGCCACTGGTGAGGGTGTCGGTGGAGTGGCTGCGCGGTGAGGAGCCGGTGTTGGTGTCGCGGGCCGGCTCGGTGTTCGTGTGGCTGCCGGTGTTGCGGCGGCGGTTTCCGGTGGGTGCGCGGGTGGTGCATGTGTCGGGCCGTGAGGTGGTTGTGGGTGAGGCTCCGGTGGGGGAGAGGTGTTCTGGTGTGGTGGGGGCGTGGTGGCTGTCTGCGGGGGTGTGGGAGATGTGTGGGGTGTGGGTGGTGCCGGTTGGTGGGGGTTCGTTGGGGGTGTGGGTGCCGGTGGGGCATGTGCTGTAGCCAACGCTTGCATTTTGGTTAGTATTTGTGTGATGGGGAGGGTGAAGCCCTTCAGTGTTCTCCCGGTCGTTGTCTGCGCCGTCCGGTTCCCCGTGGCCTGCCGGGTTGGGTGCGGCTTCTTCTGTTTCTCTCGTGAAGGCTCCATTTTCTGGGGTTTAAGTGGGTTCGGTGGTTGCCTGTCGCGGGGGTCTGGTGGGGGTGGTGTTCAGGTTGGGAGGTCTTCCGACCCGACTTGAAATATGGTTAGGTTACATGTAATAATAGATTCAACGGCGGGAGGGACGCCCGCCCCACCCACCAGGAGAAGCCCCCATGAACACCACCGCCCACCAAATCGCCACCCGCACCACCGCCGAGTTCACCGACATGGCCCACACCTGGGAGCACACCACCGACATGGACGGCGACACCCGCCGCCGCCTCACCTCCACCCTGCGCACCGGCACCGCCCGGGCAACCGGACCGCGCACCGTAACCGCCACCGTGAGTGGCCCCAACGCCCACATCTGGGGCTACACGGCCAGCGACGCCCTCGACGCCGCGAGCAGCGACTTCGACGACGTGTTCGCCACCGGCCACATCACCCAGACCGGCCCCGCCTCCTGGCAGCTCACCTGGTAGCACCCCCGCCCCCGGGGCGGCCGGAAAGCAGAACCGGCCGCCCCACCCACCAGAAAGGCCAACCCCGTGCACAACCTCAGCTACAACGAACGCCACAACATCGAAGACGCCTGGTTCGAGTACCTCAACGCCAGTGAACTCCTGGACCTCGCACAGACCGACCAGGACACCGAGGGCATCCGTACCGGCCGGTACGGGGTCGCGGACGTTTGGGAAGCCGTCGAGCTGGCGTGCGCCCGCTCCGGCGTCGACCCCCGGCAAGCCCACACCGTCAAAACGTTCTGAACCCGAGGGCCGGGAGGGAAGCCCGACCCCACCACCACACAGGAAGAGCCCCATCATGGACGACCGCACCGCCGACCGCATCGACCGATACGAGGACAACGCCCGCAAGGCCCGCGCTCGCGCCCGCGCCGCACACGGGGCCGCTGACGACTACAGCGCCCGCTTCGCCGGGGGACAGCCCATCCTGTCCGGCCACCACTCGGCGAAGGGCGCCCGCCGGGACCGCGACCGCTCCGATGCTGCGATGCGCCGCGCCCTCGACGCCGAGAAGACCGCGAAGTACTGGGAGCAGAAGGCCGCTGCCGCAGCGCGCCGGGACAAGCAGCGCCGCGACCCGGGCGTGGTCCAGCGCCGTATCGTCCGGCTGGAGGCTGAGCAGCGCGACATCAGCCGTCGCCGGGCCGACGTAGAGGAGGAGAGCGACACCCGCTACGTGGCCCAGCTCGACACCCGCGCGGCCGAGGTCGCCGAACAGCTCGCCGTCAACCGCGCGGAGCTGGCTGAGTCGGGAGTGAAGGTGTGGGGGAAGGTCGACTTCGTCAAGGGTGACTTTGCGTTGCGGGACGGTATGTGGTGGGAGATCAAGCGGGTCAACGCCAAGTCGGTGACGGTCGGGGCGGTGGTTGGGTTCACTGCTGCTCGCGCCCGGGTTGATGGGAGGCGGGTGTACCGGCTGGACGACAACCCTTACGGGTGGACGGACACGATCCCTTACACGCAGGTCACCGGCCGGATGTCGGCTGCTGAGATGGCGGAGGCTTTGGCTGTGTGACGCGGACATCCAACCAATTTGCTTAGTGGATAGTATTCGTGTAATAATAATGGTGTTGGGGCGGAGGGGAAGCTGCCCCAACACCACCAACCGAAGGGAACCACCATGTCCGTCGAGTTCAACAACGGCACCGACTTCGTCCAGTTCTCCAACGCCAACGCCGCAGCCGTCCTGCGCGCCCTCGGCCTGGACCCTGTCGACGAGTACGGGGAGATCGGCGGCGAGCTGCCCGGCGGCGAGTTCCATGATCGTGCCCTGATGGCGCTGGCCACCGACCCGATGGAGGCCACCCCGACCTTCCGGGATGGCGGGTGGATTCAGGTGGGGCGCGGCGCCGCCTACATGCAGGAGAGGCTGCCGGAGCTGGTTGATTTGGCGTGTGGGGCCGGTCGGGTGTGGTGGGGGTGAGCCCCGCGTTGGGTGGGCGTACACCCACCCGATTTGCCATCTGGTTAGCTATTGTGTAATAATAAGGGTGTTGGGGCGGAAGGGAAGCCGTCCCAACACCACCCACCAGAAAGGGCCACCCCATGGACGCCATCGCCCAGCTCGACCGCCCCGCCCTCCTCGCCATCGGCGAAGCCGTCGACCTCATCGCCGAAACCACCGAAGACCTCCGCCACGGCTACGGCGACCACACCGACCTGAACGCCTACACCAACCGGCTCCACCGCCTCTGCGCCGAACACGGCATCAACCCCGCCGACGCCATCGACACCTTCGCCTAACCCACCCCAGGGGGCCGGACACCAAACCGGCCCCCAACCGCCAGAAAGACACCCCCATGGACCACGACGACGGCGACTTCTACGGCTACGACCTCGACCACGACACCACCCCCAGCCCCGAAGAACTGATGGCCGACATCACCCCCTTCTAGACACCCCCCGGGCCAGGGAGGGAAGCCCCGGCCCCCAACCACCACCAGAAAGAACCCACCATGACCCTCACCACCATCACCCCCACCGACACCCGCCTGCTCGCCGGCCTGGAAGTCACCACCACCCGCGCCACCCTCACCTCCGCGCTCGCCACCGTCGCCGTCGCCATCCACAAGCGCCCCCCGGTACCCGTCCTCGCCGGAGTCCACCTCTCCGGAGACGACAACGGAACCCTCACCCTCACCGGCTTCGACTACACCACCGCCATCACCGTCACCCTCCCCGAAGTCGTCACCAACCCCGGCCGGTGCGTCCTCGCCCACACCGAACTGTCGAAGCTGCTCACTGCCACCGCCAAAGGCACCACCCCGAAGAACGCCGCGACCGCGCCCGTCACTCTCGCCCACAACGGCAACAACCCCACCCTCACCGTCGACGGCTACACCCTCCCCATCACCGAGATGTACCTCGACGACTACCCGACCCCCCACACCGCCCCAGCGCCCACCCTCGCCGTCGACACCGCCGTACTCGCCTCCGAGGTGGCGCGCGTAACCCCCGCCGCAGGGGCAGCCGACGACCTTCCCTTCCTGGCCAACGTGCAGATGCGAACCAACACCGACAGCACCCTGCGCATGACCGCCACCGACCGGTACCGGCTCGCCCAAGCCACCATCCCCGGCGCCCCCACACCCGAAGCCGACCTCGGCCGGGTGGCGCGCGTCGACGCCGCCCTGCTGCGCAAGCTCGTCAAGCACCTGAAGGGCGACACCACCACCGTGGGCGTGCACGACGACAAGGTGATGCTCGCCAGCGGCCCGGTCCAGGTGGTCACCCTCGCCAGCGAAGACGACTTCCCGAACGTGGAGACGGTCATCCCTGACAGCGTGCCCGTGTCGGTGACCGTTGACCGGGCGGCCGTCGCCTCCGCCATCGCCAAGGCGGCCAACATTCTGTCCGCGAAGGACGAGCGGGGCCTGTCGGTGGCCATCACCGTCTGCCCGGGGGCGGCGACGGTCGCACCCAACCTGGAAGGGGTGGTCGCCCCACAGATCGCCGCTGAGACGGAAGGCGTGGACGAAGACGGTGTGGCGGTCCACTTCAACCCGAAGTTCCTCACCGCAGCGGTGGAGGCGTTCCGCGGCGAGGACACGGTGACGCTGCACGTGGACTCTCCGACCACCCCGGTCACGCTGACGGGCGGCGGCCACCGCATCATGTCCGCGCCGTACCTGCACCTGGTACAGCCCATTCGGCTCCACTGAGTGGCCCCTCGGTGCTGGGGGAGAGTCACAAGGACTTCAGCGGCCGGGAACGTCTGGCCGTGCCCCCAGTGCCGGTCTTGCTGGTCCCCGCCAGGAGGTGGACCGCCGTTGTAGGACCCCTCGCTCAAGGCACCCGGCCATGCCAGATCCACCGCCGCGGATCAGCCGGAGCAGGGTCCGGTTCGTAGACCGCCCGCGCACCCCTGTCTGTCAGACTCAAGTGAGACAAAAGGTATGAACTAGTCTTCACTAGAACAAACAAGGCGAGACAAGGACACCCCGACCCGTGACCATGAGCCTGCCCGAGGTGGTCCACATCAACCCACCCCTGCCCGCGGCCGAGGAGGAGACCACTCCGGACCTGGGAAAACCCGCCGCATAGAACGTCTCACAGAGATTGACAGCTTCCGAGGAACCGAGGGTCTTGGGTCATACCAGGGTGTGCTTTCCAGGGAAGGAGGTGGTGGGGCAAATCTACCGGCTCATGTGGTGGTTTTTGTTGTTTCCTCTGGTCGTCAGGTTCCCCGGTGTGTAGGGATTGCTTACGGGTTGCGGACGATGCGCCTGTGGTGGCGGTGCTTGCGCGAGGTGTTATGAAGGAAGCAGAGGAGTGGGCGGAGACGTGAGGGACGCATAGCCATCGGGTAGACACTCTCACTCACAAGTGTGATCGAACGCACGTTCGATAATGGCCGGTTCACCATGTAACGTGGATGCCAGCGGAGAAACCATGCCCTCAGGCCACAGGCCGGGGGCATTCGTCGTTCCCGGGAGGTGCGCGTGCTCCTCATCCACGGCGACAAAGTCACCGCCCCCGAAGCCGCTCGGATGCTCGGCAAATCCCCTGCGACCATCCGCCAATACGGGCACCGGGGGATCAAACTCCCGGACGGGGAGCGGTTCCGCCTTCGCCCGGTCGGGTTGGATCACCAGGGTGTGAAGCTGTACGCGCTCGCTGACCTGCGCACCGTGCACACTGCGATCCGCGCCCGGGGCCGGTCCAACGCGGACAAGGTCGTCGCGTGACTCCGGGACCAGCAGAGCCCTGGCCTCTCACCCCGTATGCCGCCCTCGCTAGCTCAACCGGCAGAGCACCCGGCTTTTAACCGGGGGGTTGCAGGTTCGACCCCTGCGCGAGGGACCAGCCCGTCCTGAACCGGCCGGAAAGGCCACACGGAACCCCGCGGACGCGCCCCGTGCACGTCCACCGTCACAGAGGACGTGCACGACGCTGACCTCACTCCAGGTTCTCCAAGCGGGACGACAGCTTTTCCTTCATGCTCTCGGTTGCCTTGACCTGAGCCAACGTGGCGAACACCTGAGCCCACGCAGCGTCACTCTCGTCTTCGAGGACATCCAAAGCGATCTGGGCCAGCTTCCCCACAGACAAATCCTGATAACGGAACGGGCTTGCACCCATACACACCGCCTTCCTTCCAGCCCCTACAGGGCTCCACGAACTGCCCAACAGCACCAGGCACACCTACACCACACAGAACCGGCCTGCGCTGCCTGTTGGGCGCCACACGTGCCCCGGCCTCGAAGCTCCGCGCACCTGTCAGGGGTGGGCGCGTCCGACGCTCGGCCGGGGCACACCCCCCCCCGACAGAGGAGCCCCCGTGCCCAAACCCACCCCGCCCCGGCGGCTGCTCGGCAGCCCGCAGGCGAACGCCATGTTCGAGGTCCAGGAGAACTGGAGCCAAGTCCTCAGCACACTTGGGGGCCTGGTGGAGCAGACCCGCCGGTCCGGGTTCACCCGGTCGCAGGCCCACGCGGTCGTGGCCGCCAGCTTCGTCGCGGAAGTATCCGGTTCGGAGTTCGTGAAAGACCCAGCACCGGGAGATGCGGGCACGTGAGCACCGTGCAGGTTCTCGGCCTGGGATGGGCTGGGAGCGGGGGTCCACCCGTGGGGAGGGCCTGGGCTTGGTCGGGCACGCCGCTCCGTTGGACACCCCCCACAGCTCGGCCCTGACCTGCTGCGCGTCAAGGAGCACACGGAGCTGGAGGACAACGTCCACCGCCCGCGCCACGAACACCAAAATGTAACCGAACGTAGCCGTCTTCCCCGCCGGAACCTCCGATGCCGGGTCTAACCCCGAGAATCCTGAGACCCAACCCCACCAACACCCCGAACCTGGTTACGCACAGCAACGAAACCCCTGGAGACACCTCCATGTGCCGACCCGGCAGCGACCTCGACCACCGATACCAGCACCACCCTCCCCGCACCCCCGAAGCCATCAACGCCTACGAAACCATCCGAGGCGGAGCCCGCGCCTTCGCCCAGCTCATCACCGAACTCGTCCCGCACAACCCCGACCGCGACCGCGCCCTGGACGCAGTGGACGACGCCATGTTCCGAGCGAACGCCGCGATCGCCCGAGGAACCCGCCGCCCCGGCCCGTGCCGGTGCAACCCCCGCCTGCGCACCAAAAACCGGAACACCGATGGTTGATGACCTCTACCGGGAACGGGCACACCTGGCCGCCTACCTCGCGGCCCGCCACCCCTCCCGCACCGCCTACAACGACCCCCAGTCACCGGGCTGGCCGGTCCTGTACGTGAACACCCCTGCCGGCCAACTCACCTGGCACCTCGCCCAGGACGACTTGGATCTGTTCAGCCACGTTCCCGTCGTCGCCCCTGACGACCCGGCCGCGCAGTGGGATGGGCACACCACCGGAGAGAAGTACCGCCGTCTGGATGCTCTTACCGCTGCTCTGGCGGCCAGCCTTTGAGGGAGGTCTGTTTGCTGGTGGCGGGGTTCGGTGGGTGGGGGCTCGGGTTCACGGTTGAGGGGGTGGGAGTGGCGGAGCGCACGGGGAACGGTTCCAGGTGGGTGCGGAGGACGGGGAGACGGGGGCGGCATGGTCGTGGCACACTGAGGGCGGTCTTGGGGGTCGGTGTGAGGGCGTGTACACCGAATCTGGTTCGGGTGCGAGAACTCGGGTTTGCGTGCACGGAGTTCGTGCTGGTCACAAGCCCACGAAAGTGAAATGTGGCGTGCGTCACGTGCTGTTGGGGGGTGTGGAGGCCGGTTGCGTGCAGAAGGGGTACATCACCGCAGGTCAGACCCAGCGAGAAACGGCAAGGGTTTCGCAGACCTATAAAGCCCGTAGGGCATGGAAACTTGCCTTTTTGAGCAGTTCCGACGCTTCTTCGGTTTCGCAGACCTATAAAGCCCGTAGGGCATGGAAACCAAGCGATCAAGGGAACGACGCCGGGAAAGAAGAGATGTTTCGCAGACCTATAAAGCCCGTAGGGCATGGAAACGCTATCCAGCACGGCGAACGTCATTACTGCCTGAGGTTTCGCAGACCTATAAAGCCCGTAGGGCATGGAAACGCCACGTCAGTAGGGCGGCAACGACGCTCAGGGCCAGGTTTCGCAGACCTATAAAGCCCGTAGGGCATGGAAACCCTATGATGGCTCCGGCCAGCTTCCACTTGAAAGTTTCGCTGTCCTATAAATCCCATAGGGCACAGAAACTCGTGAGTCAGGCAGAGCTCCAGCGCGGGTGGGCGAAGGGATGCCGCGCAGCGCCTGGCCTGATGGAAGCCTGCTCCCGGAGTGTCAGCCCCCACAGCTAAGGTCCGAAGCATGGAAGATACGTGGTTCAGCAGGGACCTGCCAGTACTCAAGGCAGTCGTGAAACTCGCCGACGTCACCCCGTTCGTCGACGCCGCTCAGGTCGATGAGGAAACCGGGATGGACCCGGACCAGGTCGACCGGGCGTTGCGGGCGCTCAAAGACGGCGGGTTCTTCACCCGAGCGGATGGCACCTTCGACCGGATGATCGACACGATCTACGGAGTGACCGGGGTGGCCAGACGCACAGTAGGGATGTGGCCCACCTCGCAGACGATGGCGGAGAGCATCGTCGCGGAGATCGAGGAGCAAGCTGAAACCGAACCGGACGAGACCAAGCGGGGCTGGTTCAAGAAGACGGCGGGCGCGGTAGGAGGTGCCGGGAGGGACTTGAGTATCAACCTGCTTGCGGCGGTCATTGCTAAGCAGACCGGCTTGTAGCCGAGCATGAACACCCTGCGCGGCCGTGCGGTGGGGCTGATCTGCTGCTGGTTGTCGGAGTGCTCTGCGAAGCCAGCTCACGAAGCCTGTCCCAGTACTCAACGTCCTCAACGCCCCGAACAGGCCGGATGACGCCATAAGGGCTCATCGCTGTGAGATCGACTGGCTGTTCACTCATCGTCTCCCCAAGAGCTGACCGAGACGTCGGGGTAAGGCCCTGGCCGCTGTCGGCCAACTCGCCTCAACTGGTCCATGCCTCCGATACCGTCCTCCGCGTGGACCTCACTCTCACCGATGCCTGGACTCTCTGGTGGTCTGGCCAGCAGCTCACCAACCACACCCTGTACGGAGTCCCCGTACTGTGGCTCAGTCGATCCGGGAAACTCCTCGCGTTCCTCGCTGGATGCACTATCGTCCTCGACATCATCGGATCTGAACGCCTTATCGCATGGGGTGAACAGATTCAGACGAATAAAGGTAGACGTCTCCTGTGGGGCGGCGTATTAGTCGGCGCTGCGGTGGCGATCCCTATATATGTTTCTAGATTTTCTGTGCCGGAGTTTGCTGCGCCTTCAGGGTTTTTTGGTGTTTTTTCGACAATAGATGATTCGATTCAATGGGCTGTCGATGACATCATCGTTCCGGTCGCTCTATTTTTATTATTTGTCCTGTCTCCTCTGGCGGCCGATAAAACACCCGATTTTGTCATCGGGTTTGGTCAACTCTTGACTCGGCCACACTTTGAGAAGTGGCTAAGAATCATCGCAGCTCCTCTGTTCTTCATTGGTTTCACCCTGGACTACCTCGCGTCATGAGGGGAGGCCCCCGGTGCCTGCCCGTCCTCTCCAGCCGTGCAAGACTCCCGGCTGCCGTGAGAAAGCCCGACCGGGGAAACCCACCTGTACCCAGTGCCGCACCCGAGCCAACCGGCACCTCCGCCAACGGCGCGGCCACCGAGACCAACAGGGCTACAGCACCGGCCACCGGCAACGCTTCCGCCCCGGCGTCCTCACACGAGACCGCATCTGCCAGATGTGCAGGAAGGCCGAAGCCACCGAAGCCGACCACTACCCGCTGAACCGTAAGACCCTCGTGGCGATGGGCCTCGACCCCGACAACCCCGAGTACGGGCGCGGCCTCTGCCAGCCCTGCCACTCCCGGCACACCGCCGCCACCTCCCCCGGGGGCTGGTACCGGCACACCCCCTGGTAACCCCCCACCCCCCGGACAGAAGGGGGACCCCACCCGGTACACCACCCGAGGGAGGAGACGCCACCCCCGCCCCACCTCGGGCTGCCCCCACAACCCCCACCAGCACCGACCAGTGCACCCACCACACCAGCCGACCCCACCACGTCACCCTCGTGCGCGGATCATCCAGCGTCAGCAAACCCCCGCATCCACAACCACGCCCACCCCCGCGGCCTCATCGCGGACCTGGACACCCCGACCACACCCTCCATGCCCACCCACCCAGGGCACACCACAACCAACCCCCAACCCTCACCGCCCCCTCGCCTTCCACACCCGCGACACCAACCTCCAACAACCCTCTCCACGGACACCACCACCTCCGCCGAACATGAACCCATCCGCACAACACCCCAACCAGCAACACGATCCGAACCGGACCGCGACAACACGCTTCGCGAACCGCCGAGCTCAACACCAACCGCGACACACTCAACAAGCAGACCAACACCCAACAGCCCGCCGTCCGGGACCGAACACACCAACGAACGGCGCAACCAGCAACCGGCCCAGGCACACCGGCCAACACACCCCGTACCGGACACCCCCACCAACCCGAAGCTCTCAAACCGCCTCTCCCGCCCCGGCCCGAGCCACCCACCCCCAGACCCGCGCCAACAGGGGTAGGGGCGTCAGAATCGCTCTGGGCCGGGGAGGCGCCCGGCGCGCGGGTGACTCGGCGTAGAAGCCGCAAAAACTCCCGAACTGTTCCACGGGCCGCAGGTCAAAGGAGGTGGCTCTCCTCCATGGGAACCACCGGCCGCCCCCGCAAACCCTCCGCGCAGAAAGCCCTCGACGGCGACACCCGCGGCCTCAACGACGACGAGCCGATCCCTTCCGCCCAACCTGTCGAACCCCCCGCCTGGCTGGTCGCGCTTGGCATCGACCCCGAACCCGGCACCGAAACCGCGTTGGACGTGTGGAACCAGCTCGCCCCCGACCTGGAGAAGACGGGGGTCCTCACCCCGTGGGACGTGGACGGGCTCGCGGTGTTCTGTGACGCCGTGATCAACCACCGCCGAGCGTCGGAAGAGGTACAGAAGCACGGGCTGCTCGTGTACGGCGCGAAAGGCAACCTCGTCAAGAACCCTGCGGTGCAGATCGTCCGCGACTACGCCGACCTGATGGTCAAGATCGGCGCCCGGTTCGGCCTCTCTCCCTCGGACCGTGCCGGTCTGAAGGTGGAGCGGGGGGCTGACGACGGTGACGACTACTTCTGACCTCCAAGGTGAGGAGCGCCCCGGACCGGGGGTGTGCGGGTGGACCCACCGTGACGTCACCTGCGGGAAGGTCGGCGACCACTTTTGTGCCCCTCGGGCGGACCATGCGGAAGGGTTCTTCGCGAACGTCCTCGTCCACACGAAAGGCCGGTACGCGCGTACCCCGTTCGTTCTCACCCCGTGGCAGCGCGACGACATCGTCCGCCCGCTGTTCGGCAGGGTGGTGTGGAACACCGAGATCGACGAGTATGTGCGCCGGTACCGGATCGCATGGATCGAACTCGGGCGGAAGAACGGCAAGTCGGAGATCCTGGCGGGGATCATGCTGTACCTGCTCGTCGCCGATGGGGAAGAGTCCGCGGAGCTGTACGGCGCAGCCCGCGACCGCGACCAGGCGGCGCTGGTGTTCGATGTCGCAGCGCAGATGGTGCGCCTCTCCCCGCGTCTGTCGCGCCGAGTACAGGTCAAGGACGCCAACAAACGCCTCGTCTACAAGAAGACGAACAGCTACTACCAGGTGATCGCCGCCGACGCCCAAGGCGCGCTCGGATCGAACCCGCACGGTGTCGCCGCTGACGAGATCTTGGCGTGGCGCAACCGCTCCATGTGGGACGCGCTACGCACCGGCATGGGGTCGGGCGCCCGCACACAGCCGCTGATGGTCGCCGCCACCACAGCCGGGGACAACCCCAACTCGTTCGCGGCGAACATGCACAACGAGATGGAACGCATCTCCGACGACCCCGGCCGCGCCCCGCACATCTTCACGTTCATCCGTAACGCCCCGGCCGACGCGGACCCGTGGGAAGAGAAGCACTGGTTCCACGCCAACCCCGCCCTGGGCGACTTCCTGTCCTTGAAGTCGATGCGGGAAGAAGCGTTGGAAGCCCGCAACGACCCGACCGCCGAGCAGGCGTTCAAACAGTTCCGGCTCAACATGTGGGTGCGGGCCGCCACCCGGTGGATGCCCATGCCGCTGTACGCCGCGTCGGCGGGGGAGCTGTGGGCCGGCCCCGACGACGGCCGCCCTTCGCTGCTGGGCCGCACCTGCTACGGCGGGTTGGACCTGTCCGCGAAGTTCGACTTCACGGCCTGGTGTGTGCTGTTCGACCCGCAAGAGCCCGGCGCGCCCGTGGACGCTATGTGGCGGTTCTGGGTTACCGAGGAATCCCTCACCCAGTTGGACAAGACCAACGACAACATGCCCTCCCAGTGGGCGGCCGAGGGGTGGTTGACGGTCCACGACGGGGGGCTGCTCGACTACGACCTGATCTATGAGGACATCGGCCAGGATGGCGACGACTTCGCCTTCCAGGCTGTGCACGCCGACGAGTTCTCCATGTGGCCTGTCCTGAACCGGGTTGGTGAACTCACCGGGTTGGACCCGGAGGAGGGTGAGATCGTCGGCTACAAGAACACCTACGATCGGATGACCCCCGGGTTGAACGAGGTGATGGCGCTGGTGAAAACGGGCCGGTTCGCCTCCCACGGCAACCCGGTCGCCGCGTGGTGTTTCGACGCGGTCGAGGTGCGGCGGGCCGCCTACAACGTTGACCTGATCCGCCCCGACAAACCGGACCGGGGCAAGGCGGGGTATCGGATCGACGGGGTGCCCACGGCGGCGATGGCCGCGAACGCGATGGTGCTCAACGCTGACACCGATGGCGGCTACCGGTCTGCTTACGAGAACCGCGGCCTCACGGTTGCTTAAACGGCCGT
Source organism: Nocardiopsis sp. LOL_012 (assembly GCF_048060475.1). Taxonomy (NCBI): domain Bacteria; kingdom Bacillati; phylum Actinomycetota; class Actinomycetes; order Streptosporangiales; family Nocardiopsidaceae; genus Nocardiopsis; species Nocardiopsis sp. LOL_012. Next base: position 18,580 of record NZ_JBHMIV010000037.1, read on the forward strand.
TGCGGGTGCCGCGAGGATGGTCTGGAGCATCGCCCCGACCGGGGCCAGCACGTACCCGTCTCCGGACCGGTTGTACGCGAGACCGTCCAAGGCGTCACCGGGTACCCGGGCCGCTGTGTCACCGGTGAACGCCTCCAGTTCGGCGCGGTGGGGGAGTACCGGCATCTGGTCGATGGGCATGACCATCGGTTTGTCCTCCCACCCACAGACGCTCACGATCGCCCCCCGCTCTTTGAGGGCGCCAGCGGCGCGGAGCATGTGCGCTACCAGATCGCCGCCGAGCGCGTGGTTGGACACGTCGATGCTGATCGGTCGGCGTGGCGTGTGCTGGTGCACCAACCGCAGGAGCGTGCCCATCTGCCGCCACGGCTCGTTGGTGAACTCGGCCAGATCAAGCAACACCAGCAGCCTCGGGCCGAGGACCGGGCCGAGTTGGGTGTCGGGGGTGATACCGCGTAGCACCTGTTCGGGTTCCTCGCCCTTGTATCCCACGAACGTTTTCAGGGCGGTGTTCTCGTTGGCTGCCCCGTGCGCCCCGACCACGATGAGGGGTTCTGCGGGGGCCACGGTCACCGGGGGCACGTCGGAGGCTTCGCTCACGAGCATCACGTGGACCGCCAACAGGTCCTCCACTCAGGGTTCAGGGGGTTCGGGAGTTCTTCTCGGACAGTAGCGAACCTCATTCGGCCGCACCACCGGTTCGGTATATCCGGGTCACCTCAACGAAGAAAGGAGGTGGCCCACGTTGTTTGCCTGGCTCCGCCTGCTTCTCCGCTGTGAGGTCGTCATCAACCTCCACGACGGCACCGGCTTCCGAGGGGTCCTCTACCGCAAGGCCGGTGACCTTGTGGAACTCCGCAACGCCGAACGTCTGGAACCCGGCACCAACCCGGTCGTGTGCGACGGCGCAGTCATCATCGAACGCCGCGAGATCCAGTTCTGGCAGGTGATCCGGTGAGTCTCATCGTGTCCGGCGGCCAGCTCGAACAGGTCCGCGACCACGGCGGCTACACCCTGCCTCCAGCACTCCAGCTCGGCAATCAGTGGGTGGAGTACGGGCAGATCTTCGACTCCCAACCCCAAGTACAGACCGTCGTCAGCTTTCTGGCGCGCAACATCGCCTCCCTCACCTTGCACGCCTACGAACGCCGCTCCGACACCGACCGGCGGCGACTCACCAACCACCCCCTGCCGCGACTGCTGCGCACACCCCTCCAAGGCCGGAAACTCACCCGATACCAGCTCATGTACCGGATCGTCGCCGACCGGGCCATCTACGACGACGCTTTCGTGGTCAAACTCCGAGACCCGGACGGGCAGGTGATCGGCCTACTGCCGGTACCCCGCCCCTGGGTGGTTCCCGACAAGGGGTCATGGATCAGCCCCGGCGGCTACTGGGTGGCCGGGACGGTGTGGGTCGAGGCAGTCGACATGATCCACCTGCACGGATACGCCGTCGACAGCTTGTGGCACGGCACCTCCCCGATGGGGGCGCTACGCAACATCCTCATGGAGGAGCACGAAGCGAACCGGCACCGCCAACAGATGTGGCGCAACGGCGCCCGCACCAGCGGGTTCATCCAACGGCCGATGATGAAAGCCAACGCCGACTGGTCTCCGGAAGCTCGGGAACGCTTCAAACGCGAGTTCCGGGACCTGTACACCGGGGACGGTGCGGCGGACGCCGGCGGTGTGCCGGTCCTGGAAGACGGCATGACCTACGTTCCGGCCGGGTTGGACCCTCGGGCGGCCCAGTACATCGAGGCCCGCAAACTCACCCGTGAGGAGGTTTCCGCCGCCTACCACATTCCGCCGCCGCTGGTCGGAATCTTGGATCACGCTACGTTCTCCAATATTCGTGAGCAGCACAAACAGCTCTACCAGGACACGTTGGGTCCGTGGCTGGTCGACTTGGACGAGTCGTTTGAGAACCAGCTCGTACCCGAGTTGGCGGACCCCGATGTGGTGTATCTGGAGTTCGACATCCGTGAGAAGCTTCAGGGCAGCTTCGAGGAGCGCGCCGCAGCCGGGTCTACAGCGGTGGGTGGGCCGTGGATGACCGTCAACGAGCAGCGCGCTCTGGACAATTTGCCTTTCATCGACGGCGGGGACGAGCTGATCACCCCGCTCAACGTCGTCAAGGGCGGTCAAGCTTCACCGCGCGACTCCGCCCCGCCCCCCGCCGACAGCGGCAAGACCCGCCCGCCGGGAGCGAAACAGGCGGCCCTCCAGGTGAAGACCAGCCCGCCTGCACGGTCTGTGGAGTCCGCGGAGCGGGAGCTGTCCCGGTTCTTCGACCGGCAGGCCCGCTCCCTGTCGAGCCTGCTGGGCGCGGCGAAAACCCGCACCGTGCCCGCCAAGAGCACCGTCGACCTCGTGAACTGGGACCGGTGGGAAACCGAACTGGCGTTGGTGTTGTCGCAGGTCAACATGGCGACCGCTGCCGCGTCGGCGCGCGCCGCCTTGGAGGAGATGGGCGTCGACCCCGACAGCTACGACCCGGAGACCACCGCCGAGTGGCTGATGGCCAACGCCCAAGGCCAAGCCGAAGCCACCACCGCCACATCCCGGGAGCAGGTGGACGACGCCCTCAGCGATGACGACCCGCCGGAGGCGTTGAAGACGCTGTTCTCAACGTGGGCGGCGTCCCGAGCAGCAGAGTTGGCGGCCCGCCAAACGTTGCACGTCGCCGGTTACACGTCTGTGAAGGAAGCCCGCCGGGTGTTCGGCGACACCGCTCGCAAAACGTGGCGGGCCACCGCACGCAACTCCCGCGCCTCCCACGCCCGCCTGAACGGCCAAACCGTGCCGATCGGCGCGAAGTTCAGCAACGGTGGCCGGTGGCCCGGCGACTCTCTGCTGCCCGCCCGCGAATCCGCGAAATGCAAATGCCACCTCTCAATCACCGGCAGCCTGCCGGACCAGGAGTGACCCGCACATGATGCGCACGAAGTCCGTGCCCGTGAGAATCAAGGCCGCGGGCGAGCACGAAGGCACCGAGGACGGTGTGTTCGAGGCGATCGTCGCCGCCTACAACGTCGACAGCGTCGGGGACAAGATCTCTCCCGGCGCTTTCACCAAAACCATCGCCGAGTGGACCGTCAAAGGCGACCCGATCCCGGTCATCTGGTCGCACAACTGGGTGGACCCCGATTCGCACATCGGCGTGGTCGAGGACATTGAGGAGACCGACGACGGCCTGTGGGTGAAGGCCCGCCTGGACCTGGACGAACCCCGCGCTGCGAAGGTGTACCGGCTGTTGAAGGGCCGCAGAGTCACCCAATTCAGCTTTGGCTACGAAGTCCCGCCGGGCGGCGGCGAATGGGTCGACGGCAAGTCCGACGACGAGCCGGGCCACTACGCCCTCAACGAGATCAAGCTGTTCGAGGTCGGCCCGTGCCTGGTCGGCGCGAACCAGCACACCAGCCTCGGCACGGTGAAGACCGGCCCCGGGCTGACGGAGACACGGGTTCGGGAGATCGTCTGGGAGGCTCTGGCCGGAAAGGACAGCACCCCGGAACCCCAGCCCGCGCCCGCCGCAGCCGACACCCTCCGGCCTGCCCCCGACTGGGAGGCCACCAACACCGCCATCACGGCGCTCACCGACCAGGTCAAGCAGCTCACCGACCAGCTCGCCCAACAGCCCACCCCGGTCCCCGCTGCCGTCGACGACGACCTCGAAGGCAAGTCGGCCCCAGCCCCAGCATCGGACCCGCTGCGCGCCCAGCTCGCCGGGCTGACCGCCCACCTGGCCGCTCTCTAACCCGTCTCTTTCAGCAGGCCACACCAGCCCCGCCACCCCTCTGGGTGCGCCCGGCCATAGGTGCCGCCTCGCTCCAATTCTTGGAACGAGGAAACACCCCTATGTCCCGGAAGACCCTGGACCAGCTCAAGGCGCAGCTCAAGCACGAAGCTGAGGCCGCGAACACCATCGCGAAGACGGCCGAAGACGCCGCCCGCGACATGAGCGAGGACGAGCGGGACGCCGTCCAAAAGCACGTCGAAGCCGCCACCAGCCTGGTCACACAGATCAAGGCCCGGCAGGGCGACAACGCTCTCCGTGACGCTCTCGCTGACATCGAGGGCATCGGCCATGACCCGACCGGCGGCAACCGGCAGGAACCCCACGGCACGAACGGCCTGGACGGCAAGTCCCTCGGCGCGCACTTCACCGACTCGGCCGAGTTCAAAAGCCTGCTCGACCAGCGCACTGGAGAGCACTTCTCCTCCAACCAGCGCATCAACTCCCGCCCGGTCGCTTACAAGGATCTGCTGACCGGCGGCGACCGCACCTCAGCGGGTGGTCTGGTCCGCCCCGACTACCGGGGTCTCCAGGTCGGTCTGGACCCGTTCATGCGCCCGCTCACCATGCGGGACCTGGTGACCGGCGCGACCACCACCTCCGACACCATCGAGTACACCTACATCGACACCGTCACGAACAACGCCGAGTTCGTTGCGGAGTCCACCACCGTCGACACCCCGGCCGGGCAGACCCCCGCCAACGGAGTGAAGCCCCTGTCCGGGTTCACCACCCGCCAGGAGCAGACCGGCGTCAAGCAGATCGCGCACTGGTTCGCGATGACTCGCCGCGCTCTCTCCGACGTGGCGCAGGTCCGCTCCCTCGTGGACGCTCTTCTGCGCTACGGCCTGGAGGAGCGGATCGACCGGGAGATCATCAACGGCGACGGCTCCACCTCCGACTCGCTGCGCGGTATCGCCAACACCCCCGGCGTGCAGGTCCTGTCCGTCGACCCGAACGGCGGCGACCCGATCCGCGCGAACATCGAAGCGGTCCGCCGCGCAAAAACCATGACCCGCATCGGTGCGCGAGCCATGTCCAACGGCGCTGCGGTCAACCCGCTCGACCTGGAGAACATGGACCTGATCAAGGACAACGAGGGCCGCTACATCCTCGGCGGCCCTGTGGCGGCCGGGGGTAGCGGCACCTTGTGGAACCTGCCGGTCGTGGAGAACGAAGCGGTCCCGCAGGGGCAACTGTTCGTGGGTGACTGGTCGAAGGCCGTCCTTTACGACCGCGAAGAGGCGAGCATCACCGTCACGGACAGTCACAGCGACTTTTTTGTACGCAATATGGTTGCCGTTCTCGGTGAATGCCGAGTGGCTCTCGCTGTTCTCCAGCCCAGCGCGTTCGTGCGCGTCGAACTCGCCGCATAAGGAGCCCCCATGCCGTACCAGTCCGAGTTCCAGGGCGCCTTCCGGTCCGCGAAGACCCCCACCGACGCCGCTGGCCTACTCTCCGGACCGGCGGTCGCTGACCTTCCCGACCCCGCGACCGCCACCGTCGAGGACACCGCCATCAAGATCAACGAACTCCTCGCGTCGCTGCGCACGGCCGGGCTCATCACCCAGGAGTAGCCAGTGTTCACCCGCCGGAAGAGGGGCCTGTGCCCGGTGTGCGGCGCAGACCAGGCGTCCTGCGGTACACCGGGCCAGGCACCCACCGTGACCCACAACAGGGAGGAGGTGACCCACATGCCCAACGGAGAACTCCATTCCTACGCCGTAAAGGTGAACGGTTTCGACACGAAACTCCAGCTCACCGAAGCCGAAGCCCGCCGACGCGGCCTCATCCCCACCGACAACGACAAGCCGACCAGCCGCCGCACCCGCACAACCACGAAGAAGAAGGAAGGCGACACATAGTGGACCCTTCTTGGCCGGTGCTCGCCACCGTCGACGACTGGCCGCGCTTCACCGCAGCCATCCAGCCCGACCACGCCGAACACCTGCTCGCTGCCGCCTCCGCCAACATCCAAGACTGGTGCGGATGGCACATCGCCCGACACACCGTGATGGGGGAGGAGTACGACGGGCCGGGCGGAGACGTACTGACCCTGCACACCATGCACCTGGCCGACGTGGCCGCAGTACGTGTGGACGGGCTACCCCTCACCCCCGGCGGCTACCGGGTTTCCCGCCGCTACGGGCAACTCGAACGGGTCGGAGACCGGTGGCCTGCCGGGTTCGGGCGGGTCGAGGTGGACTACACGGCCGGGTTCGACCCGATACCGCCCAACCTCGTCCAGTTGTGTGTGGAGGTGGCGGCTCGGGGCGCGAACATTCCTGTCGCGGTGTCGTCGGAGACGGTGGACCGCAGGACGGTCCGATTCCGTGCCGCTGTCGAGCTGTCGGAGTTCGACCGTTCAGCTCTGTCCCGCTACTGGCTGGGGCCGAAACCATGACCGGCGGGATCTGGTCGGACAGCGTGGTTCTGGTCCGCCGTCAAGTGGTAGGCCGCGACCGGTACGGCAACGACGTCCACGAGGAAACCCGCGAGACGATCAGTCGTTGTTCGTGGCAGCCCCTCGACTCCGCGGAACGCCACGACCAGACCCGCGACCAGACCGTCATGCACTACGACCTGTACCTGCCCGGCGTGGAAAGGGATGTGGACGCCGTTGACGCTTTCGAGTGCGGCGGGGTGCGCGCCGAGGTGCACGGCCCCGCCTCCTACCACCGGTCGGCGTCCGGGCTGCTGGACCACACCGCTGTCCGCCTGCGACGTGTCGAAGGGTGAGGTGAGGCTTGATGGGTCCGCAACGTCGCGGCGAAGTCGTCCGTGTCTTCTACACGGGGGTGGGTGAGGCTATGCGTGAGGACGGTGTGCGGGAAGCCGCCGCCCGGCGTGCCCGCGACATCGCGTCGAACGCGACCGCGCTCGCCCGAGGGGCTGGTGTCGACGCCACCTTCACCGTGCAGGAGAACACCCGTCGCCGACGCAAAGGCAAAGGCCGCCCCGAAGCGCAGGTGCGCGCTGAACCCTTCGACCCGGGCGAGCGCGCCCATCTGCTGTCGCTGCTTCAAGCTGCGGGGAGGGTGCTGTGAGCCTGGACCCCGACGCCCCGAACCTGCTCGCCACGATCATCTCCTGGCACACCCGGCAGGTTCCGGAGATACGGGCGGTCACCGCCCTTCCCGCGGCCGGTGTGGTGGAGGCGGTGCCGCTGGTCAGGGTCTGCCCGCAGCCCGGCGGCACCCACACCTGGGCTGGGGACACCACGATGCTCTTGGATGCCGACTGGTTCGACACCGACCTGGATGTGCTGCTGGCTGCGGTGAGAACGTCCGTGGCCGCGCTGGAAGACCTTTCTGCCCGCTTCCACGCCGGGGTGCTGGTCGACGACTGTGCCGTGCACCTCGCGCCGGGCGCCGCCAAATATGAGGACCCCCGCATCCTGCGGTTCTACGGGGCGTTCCGGGTGACGTCGCGCTCCTAACCCCCCGCCCCTCCGGCTGCCCTCTACCTTCTGTCCAGCCACCCCTCCTCTCGTTCTGCGCCCTACGGCCGACAAGAGCAGGGGTGCTTCACCATGCCCGATTGGAGGCCACCGTTGGCCACCGTTGAATCCCAGTACACCGTCACCAAAAGCGCGGTGTTCAAGGGCCTGTTCGTGGCGGTGTTCGTCGCTGACGCCACCGCCGCCCTCCCCACCGAACTGTTCGACGCGGACGGCAACCTCAACACGCTGCCCCCTGGCTGGTACCCGGTCGGCTACCTGACCGAGGACGGCATGACCCACTCCCGCGAGCGCGACATCGCCGAGACGATGGCCGCCCAAGAAGCGGCGTCCATCCGCGACGACGTGCAGGCCGACACGTCCACCTCCCAGATCGTCATGCTCGAAACCAGCCCAGTCGCGATCGCCCTCTACGAGGGGCTGCTATTCACCCAGCTCGGAACGCAGCTCGGCACCCCCCTGTCGTGGGCCAAACCGGCCGTGCCGAAGGTCATCAACCGCCGGTTCCTGTTCGTGGCCGTGGACTACTCGAAGACGACCGGAGCGGAGAAGATCCGCGCCCGCCTCTACCCCAGCGGCGCGGTCACCGAGATCGGCGACGAAACCGAGAACCGGTCCGACGCGAAAGGCTACGAGTGCACCGTCAAGGCGTACAAGGACGTGCAGGCTGGCACCGACGTCCTGCACTGGATGGACGGCCCCGGATGGAGGGAACTCGCCACCCCGGCCGCCACCTCGGTCACGGTCGCCCCCGCCACGGTTTCTGTGGCAGAGGCAGCCACCACCCAGCTGTCGGCCACGCTCACCTACACCGACACCTCCACCACCGATGTGACGTCCGCTGCCGCATGGTCGTCCTCTGACGAAACGGTGGCGTTGGTGTCGGCCGGTGAGGTGACCGGTGTGGGGGCCGGGACAGCCACGGTCACTGCCACCCACACAGGCTTGTCCGGAACCTGCGAGGTGACCGTCACCAGCATGTAACCCCCACCACCGCACCCGAAGCTCTCCGCCCCCTCATCTCTGACGCCTCTACCAGGAGAAACAACCCACCATGGTCGACAAGAACCGTAAGACCCGCCGCACCCTGGGCGCTGTACGCCGCAAGTACGCCGAGAAGCTGGACCTGGAGTCGGCGGACAACCCCGTCGTCACCTTCGACGGCGAAGACGGAGACGAGTACACCATCCCGCACCCGCTGTTCGCGGACGATGCCTGGTCCGAACAGGTCGACGCGGCCGACACCACCGCCGGCAAGGCGCGCGCCATCCTCGGCGACGACCAGTACGAGAAGTTCCGCGCCCACCCCGACCACCGGGATGCCGACATCATGCTGATGTTCTTGGAGATCAACCAGGCCACCCAGGGTCAGCTCACGGACGGGGGGCCTACACGGTCCTAGACCTGCTCGGGGATGAGCCCGAACAGGTCGAAGCGGTCGAGGCCGCCCTGATCGCTGAGTACGGGGGCCGGGATTGGCTCGGCGACTACATGGCCACTCTCCACAGCGACCTCACCGGCAGTAACCTGCCGACCGGAGGGAAGGTCACTCTCCGCCAGCTCCGGGTGCTGGTTGAACATCTGCCGTCCACTTCTGCTGTGCACCGGCAGGCCCGCGGCCACACCTGGACTGACGACACGTTCCTGCTTGCTGCGATCGGTGACGCGGTGCGCGAGCACGCCACCTACACGGTTGCGGTCAACTCCAAGAATCCGCGTTCGGTGAAGCGCCCCGAACCGTTGCCGCGTCCCACCGACCATGCTGAGGAAGCCCGCAAAGTCCGGCAGGCCGAGGCGAACAGTGCGGCGTTCCGGGGTATGGTCGGCCGTCTCACTCCCGATTTCCAGCACCTGTTCTAGGTCTTTTGTGCTGGGTTCGCCGTCCGATACTTGTGTTTCGAGGGGATCGTCCTCTTCTCGGGGGGTGGGGTTCCACACCCGGGTCGGGTGAAACGAGGGTCGGCTTGTTGGTCAGTCAGTGACGATGGTGATGGTCTTTTCGGCGCTTCCCGTGGCTCCCCATTCGGTTTCTATGTCGAATCTGATGGTGATATCTCCGGAGCCGTACTGTCGGGTGTCGAGGCCAAAACGTGCTACGCAACTTGCCTGGCTTGAGTGTAGGGATTCTCCGGCTCTAGTTACCTTGATGCTGGCGTAGCAGTCGTTTTCGATGTCTCCGTACTGATCGAAGATGTTCACCCAGGTCCGTAGGGTGTGTACGGCACGCCAGGTGTCCAGGCCAATCTGCGAATTATCGTCAATTTCGATTTGAACGGTCATGGGGGTGTTGGCGTTTCTCCCGCCTGACGTTCCTATCTGTGGGTCTGTGCTGGAATCCTGTTCACCAGGTTCGAGGCTGCTTCCCTCTGTGTTTTCTTCTGGCGGTGATTCAATGCCTTCGGTTTCGGGGGAGGGGGATTTGGTTGGGTTGGGAGATCCGGACTCATCAGGACTTGGAGGAGGATCGGAGGTTTCCGCGACTGGGTTCTCTGTTGACTCGATCGTTTGGCCACTAACCGGGTCTGATTGGTTAATGATTGAGCTGTATAGGGCTTCGGTGGGGAACGCAAGCGTGAGAGTTGCAAACAATATTGCAACTGTCACAACAATGGCCAGCTTGGGGATTTCTCGCAGCCAGTCAGGTTTTTTTGACCTGATGAAAAAGTAGGAGATCGCGAGAACAGCGAAAGTGAAACCTAGTGCGATAAGCCATACTGTGAAGGCGCCCATGTGGCTCTCCGGTGGGGATGTCTAATTGCTCATTCGTCATCGGCAATCAAAGATTCCATTCAGGCGGAATCTTGTGTCGATTGCACCGCAGCCCAGGTTAGGGCAGTAGCCGTGGTGTGCCCCTGCACGTGGCTGCCGCCCCCAGGTCCAGACGGTACTTGGGTCCAAGCGCATCCGATCGCGGCCGTTCCTGCATCACTTGCCCTGGGGGCGAGCGAGCGCCTCATTCTGCTCGGCACCGGACATTCAACCATCGACACCCGATCAGGCTACCGAAAATCCCCACGAGATGGGCTCTAAACGAAGAAGGGGATTGCTGTGGCCACCACCGTTGGCGCTGTCTGGCTCAACGTCCTCCCGTCGATGCGCGACTTCACACGCAAACTCACCGGACAGGCCACCGACGCCGCCGCGAAAGCCGCAGAATCTTCAGGCCGCAGGCTCGGCGCGGACCTGGTCGACGAAGCATCCAACCAGATAAAACACACCTCCGCGAAGACGGCCCGCCAAACTGGGGAGAAGGTCGCCGACGAGGTATCGAGGGCCGCCACCAAACGACTGCCCCGCGAACTCGGCAAGGCCGGAGACGCAGCAGGTCGGGCGCTCACCAACTCGATGACCCGAGCCACCAACGACACAGTCGACGCGGTCACCAAAACCACCGCCCGCACCCTCCCCACAGCGATGTCCGCCCAAGCCGGGCGTGCAGGGGAACGCGCCGGGGCCGCCATGTCCAGGGCGATGGCCGCCTCCTACCAGCCACCCTCCCACGGGTTCGGCGGGTGGGTGGCCGGTGCGGCCACGGCTGCCCGCCAGGCGGGTTCGTCGGCCATGTCCGCGCTGGGCTCCACCATCACAGCGGCGGGGCCTGCCCTCACCTCCACCCTGTCCGGGGCTGTGGGCGGAGCGATCGCCGTCGCCTCCCGCGAAGGCGTCGCCCAAGCCGGAGCCGCCTGGCAGCGCGCCGGGGACAGCATGGCCGCGGCAGGCCAGCACACCACCATGGCGTTGACCGCGCCGGTCGCCGCATTGGGTGCGGTCACCCTGTCCACCGCCGGGGACTACGAGCAGGCCATGAACCGGGTCCGCGCCGTGTCCGGGGCGACCGGAGACGAGTTCGACAACCTGGCCGGGCTCGCCCGTGAACTGGGCTCCACCACCCAGTACTCGGCGACCGAAGCCGCTGACGCGCTCGGCTTCCTGGCGATGGCCGGATTCGACACCGACCAGATGATGGCGGCACTACCCGGCACCCTGGACCTGGCCGCCGCCGGAGCGATCGAACTCGGCGAAGCCGCCGACATCGCGTCCAACATCCTGACCGGCTACGGGTTCGACGCGTCCGAACTCGCGCGGGTCAACGACGTCCTCGCAGAAACCTTCACCAACAGCAACGTCAACATGACGATGCTCGGCTACAGCTTCCGGTACATCGCCCCGATCGCCTCCAGCGCCGGGTTGCAGTTCGAGGAAGTGGCCGCCGCTATCGGTCTGCTCGGCAACGCCGGTATCCAAGGCGAACAGGCCGGAACCGCGCTGCGCGGCGCGATCAGCCGCCTCCTCAAACCCACCGGGGCGGTGTCGGAAACCCTCAACGACCTTGGGGTGTCCGTCCACGACTCGTCAGGGCAGATGCTCGGCCTCGCCGACATCTTCAGCCAGCTCGAAGCGGCCGGGGCCACCACCTCGGACATGATCAAGATCTTCGGTGTCGAAGCCGGTCCGGGCATGATGGCGCTCCTCGACCAGGGCGCCGACACGTTGCAGGGTTTCACGGCCGAGCTTGAGAACGCTGGCGGCACCGCCCAAACCATCGCCGACATCCAGATGGAGGGCTTGAACGGGTCCCTGAGAGAACTCAAGTCGGCGTTCGAGGAGCTGCTGCTCGCGGTCGCCGACTCGGGTCTGCTGGAGGAGGTCACCGGCCGGGTCGAAGCCCTGACCGGAGCCGTCAAGGACCTGTCCGACACCAACCCCGAGCTGCTGCGCACCGCCACCACCGTGGCTGGGCTGGTGGCTGCGCTCGGCCCCATCGTGTGGGTTGGCGGCCGAGTCGCCTCAACGGTCGGCACACTCACCTCAGCCGTGTCGGGGTCGGCCCGGTTTCTTCGCCTGGCGGTGGACGGCTGGCAGCGTGCCGGGACCGTGTGGGCGGCCGGCACCCCGCTGGTCACCCGACTGGCTGGGGCGGTCCGTGTCAGCTATCTCGCGGTGCGGTTGCAGGCTGCGGCGACAGGCCGATCCACGGCCGCGATGATCCTCCACAACACGTGGGCGAAGATCGTGCGCGGTGCGACCGCGTTGTGGACCGGAGCGCAGTGGCTGCTCAACGCCGCCCTGAACGCCAACCCCATCGGGCTTGTCGTGATCGCGGTCGCCGCGCTCGTGGGCGGCTTCATCCTCGCCTACAAGCACTCGGAGACGTTCCGCGGGTTCGTGGACGGCTTGTGGTCCAGCGCCAAGGAGCTGTTCGCCCACCTCGAACCGCTGGTGCCGGTCCTGCTCAACATCGGCAAGACCACCCTCGGTATCGCGCTAGCCCCCCTCATCGGCGCGTTCCTGGGGCTGCGGGCCGCCGGGAGGGCAGCGTGGAGATGGCTTCAGCCCGCGTTCGAGTGGCTGTCCGGATTTTGGACCTCCACCCTGCAACCCAAAGTGCAGCGCATCGGTGAGGTGTTCGACGAGGCGCTGGGCAAAGCCCAAACAGCGTGGCGGCTGCTCACCGGCCTGTTTGCAGGTGACGTCGACTTCGCAGACATCACCGCCGCCCTGTCGCGTAACACGGCCGTGGTTACGGGCTGGCTGCAAGAGCGCGGCCGGGACGTCCTCGACTGGGTGAAGGGCCTGCCGGAACGGATCTGGGAGGGCGGCACCGGGCTCGGCGTCTCCTTCCTGGGGCTCCTCCAACAACTGCTTGACCCTGCGACCCTCACCGGGATCGGCCAGGACATCGCCGGGCACATCACCGGCGGCCTGGACTGGCTGCTCGGCCAGGCCCGCGAACTTCCGAGCAAACTCCGCCCCCACCTGGAGACGGCTGTGACAGCGGTCGTCGACTGGGCGCGCAACCTCCCGGGCCGGGTCGAGGCCAAAGTGTCCGATCTGGCCGGGCGGGTGTCCGGCTGGGCGTCCCAGGTCGGCCCGAAGATCGTGGAGCGGCTCCAGGGCGTGGGCGAGGACATCGCCGGGTGGCTGCGTGAACTCCCGGGACGCATCCGTGACTGGGTGGACATCGACGCCACCGTGGCGTGGCTGTCCACCATGAAAGACCGGGCCGTCAAGCGGCTGGGTGAGGCCGCCGACTCGGTGATGGAGTGGGCGAAGTCCCTGCCCGGCAAGATCCGCGGCTGGATCGACAACGCCGCGAAGGTCAAAGACTGGTTTGTCGAGTGGGGTCCGAAAATCCTCGCTGGTTTGGCTGCCGCCATTCTGGTGGTGGTGCTCGCCATTCCCGCGCTTTTCTTGGCTGTCGGCGCTGCCATCCTGTTTGTTCTCGGCGTGATCGTCGTTGAACTCGGAAAATGGATTTGGGAAAAGTTTACCGGCCTGATGGAGTCGGCTGCTTCAGCTGTATCCGCAAAAGTGTCAGCGGTCGGTAGCAGATTCCGCGAAATCCGGGACCTCGCGGTTGCGCGAACGCTTGAACTGCGTGACCGTGTGGTCGGGTTCTTCGTGAACGCCCGGGATCGGGCTGTCGGCGCGGTCCTGGGGTTGCGTGACCGGGCCGTGGGCTTCCTGGTCTCTGCCCGAGACCGTGGCGTCAGCGCGGTGCGTGGCCTGCGTGACCGTGTGACCGGACTGGCCGGTAACGCCCGTGACTGGGTGGTGGAGCGGGTCGCTGGTCTGCGTGACCGGGCTGTGGGTGTCCTGGACGATTTCCAAGATAAAGCCGTTGGTGCTTTCAAAACCGCTAAGTCCGGAATCGAAACAGCGTGGCAGAAACTCGAACAGATCACCCGGGAACCCATCGAGTTTATTGTCAACACGGTCTACAACGACGGTATTCGAGCGACCTGGAACAAGGTGGCAGGGCTTGTCAACATGGACACCCTGCCCCGCATCTACGGTTTCGCTACCGGCGGTGTCCTTCCCGGATACACGCCGGGGAGAGACCCGCACAAGTTCGTTTCACCCACCGGAGGGCGCCTCGAACTGTCCGGCGGGGAAGCGATCATGCGCCCCGAGTTCACCCGAGTGGTCGGCTCCGGGTGGGTGCACGCCATCAACACCGCCGCCCGTACAGGCGGCATCGGAGGCGTCCAGTCCGCGCTCGGGTTCGCCAACGGCGGTATCTACCCCGGGCCGGTCCAAGCGTTCTCTGAAGGCGGCCTGTTCCAACGCCTCACCGACTTCACCAGCACGATCGGCGGCATCTTCGACGGCGATGGGCTCCAAACAGCGTTCGGGGCCGTCGTCGATCCGCTCCTGGACACCATGCGCGGCCGATTCACGGGCGGCCGGTGGGTCGATGCGATGGTCGGCGTCCCCGAGACGATGATGTCCCGCCTCAGCGGCTGGCTGCGCAGCATCGTCGGCCCGCTCATGGGCGGCAGCGGCAAAGCCGTCGCTGAAGCCGCCCGCAACCACCTCGGTATCAGCGGCAACCCCAACCGGTTCACCGCAGCGTTCGGTATGCCCGGCCAGCCGTGGTGCGCCATGTTCGCCTCGGAGATGATCCGCCAAGCTGGAGCGCAGGACGCCTACCACCAGGTCCGCTCACCGGCGGTCGCCTCGTTCGCGAACTCGTCGCTGACGTCGGTGTACGGGGCCGCTAACAGCAGGCCCGGAGATCTGGCGGTGTATCGGGGGCAAGGCCCCAGCGGGTGGGGGCACATCAACATCGTCGTGGACAGCGACGGCTCCACCGTGGGCGGCAACGAGTCCAACAGCGTGAAGTTCTCCACTGGCTACTCGGCCAGGGCGGCGAAGTTCATGCGACCGACCACGATGGCCACGGGCGGCATCTGGGGGCAGGACCAGGCGTTCAACACCCCCGCCACGACACCGCCCCTCACCCGTCTCCTCCAAGCGTTGGACAGCCCACTGCTGTACGACTCCGGCGGGTGGCTGATGCCCGGGGTGCAGCTGGTCGCCAACCGGACGGGTCGGCCCGAACCGGTGCTCACCGACCGGCAGTGGGCTGACTTGCGCACAGCACGCGACCAGCAGCGGAGAGAGCGCCCACACCAGACGTTCAACATCACGGAGACCCACAAGGCGCGGTCGACGGCCCGCGAGGTCATGAAAGCCCAGGCGGACGCCGACGCGCTCCACCCGTCCTGGGCGTAACCCACCACCACGAAAAAGGAGAAGGGGAGGGCGCCCGATGCCCATCGTCTACCTGCCACCCGAACCACCCGGCAGAACCGGTATCGGGCTCCCTCCCCGACAGCCCGACCACACCACCCGCATCACCTGGACCTCCGCCAACGGCCGGACGACAGTACTGACCGACTGGGCGGACGGGTGGACCCTCCTCGACGGTGCCCGAGGGTTGGGGATGCCCGAATACGACTACTACCGGCAGGTGTCGGGGGTGTTGGACGGCGACCAGGTCGCCGGGGTACGGGCGGCGCCCAGAGAGATCTTCCTGCCCATCAAGATCCACGGCCAGGATCGGGCCGACATCCTCAACCGGCGCCGACGTCTGGCCGCCGATTTGGACCCGATGGAAGTCAACGGTGGTGGGCGCGGCCGGTTGACGGTGCAGGAGTTCGATGGCACCCACAGGTCGATCACCGCCCACTACGAGTCCGGCGCCGAGGGGGAGATGAGCCGTGACACGGAAGGGCTGCTGTGGGTGGCGTTCGGGTTGACGTTCCGCGCTGAACAGCCGTTCTGGGAGCTGGAGCCGGTGGAGGTCGTCTACCGTGGCCCCGCGAGCGACGGCCGGACGTGGCTGCCGGTGCCGCCGCTGCGGGTGCGCCGTTCCACACCGATCGGTCCCGGTATGGGTGTCCGTGTCGCCGGGTCGGTGCAGACGTGGCCGGTGTGGACCCTGAAAGGCCCGATCGCTCCGGGCGCCCGGTTGGCCAACGTGAGTACGGGCCGCTGGTTGGAGGTGACGGTCGGGTTGGGGGTGGGGGATGAGATGGTCATCGACGCCCGACCCCGACGCAAGTCGGTCTGGTTGAACGGGGAGCGTGCTTACCAGCACTTGAAGCATCCGGGGTCCAGCCTGTGGCCGCTCCCGCCGGGGGACAACACGGTGGACGTGTCCGCGTCTGGGCTGGCGGAAGACTCCCGACTGGTCTTGCGATACACACCGCTCACCCCCACCGCCTAAACCGTCTGCCACGACGAACTCCAAGGAGGTGGCCGTGGACGAATGGGTCCTCCGCGTCCGAGACGCCAACCGGAACATGATCGGCGAGATCGACGACGAACAAGAACTAGAGATCCGTGATCGGCACCTCGGCCACGGGGCGTGGAAACTCGTCATGGACTCCGGCACCGAATCCGCCGCCCTCCTCGAAGAAGGCCACGGCATCGTGTTCGAGACAGGCGGCCGGACCGTGTTCTCCGGCCCCACCACCCGCTTCGTTGCCGAAACCACCACCGACAACGCCGGAACAAACCGGCCCGAAGGCGCGGAAACCGTCACCGCCACCGGCATCTCCGACACCTCGGCGTTCCGCCGCATCATCTACCCCGACCCCACCACGGCGGTCACCACCACCGGGGTCAAACACCCCAACGACCGGGTGACCCTCACCGGCCCCGCCGAAACCGTCATCGGCCACCTCATCGACCAACACGCCGGACCGGCCGCGCTCCCAGAACGGCAACACCCCGGCCTGATCATCCCCACCAGCCAAGGGCGCGGCCTGACCATCACCAGCGCCGAACGGTTCACCGACCTGCACGAGACCGCGTTCTCCCTCGCAGCAGGAGCCGGGCTGGGATGGCGGGTCCTCCAACACGGCGCGGACCTGTCGTTCGGCGTCTACGAGCCCCGCGACCTCACCAACCAGATGGGGTTCTCCGTGGAGCTGGGCAACGTCGCCTCCTACACCTACCAACTCACCCCGCCCGAGGTCACCCACCTCATCATCGGAGCCGGCGGGGAAGGCGCGGATCGGCTGCTGTTCGAGTTCGCCCAACCCTCCCCGCTGTGGCCCGGCCTGCACATCGAGGAGTTCAAGGACTCCCGCAACCTCAAGCAGACCCCGGACAGCGAAGAAGACGACGACTGGGTTGACCCGGCCGTCGCCGCAGCCCAACAAGCGCAGGAACGGTTCGCCGAGGCCGCCGCCACCCAGACCGTCGCGTTCGACCTCCTCCCCGTCGAGGGGCTGGTGTGGGGGACCGACGTCGATTTGGGCGACCGGGTCAACTTCACCACCCCCCGAGGGGCGGTCACCGACCTGATCCGCGAAGTCGTCTACCAGCGCACCCCCACAGGCGGCCAGACCATCACCCCCATCGTCGGCGACAGCGTGCACATGCCCCGCACCTACCGGGCACTACGGCGGCTACGCCGCGACGTGGACCGGCTTGCCGCCACCTGACCACTTCCTCCACCCGTTTCGGGCCTGCCACCGCACCTGGTGCAGGCCCTCCGACCGTGAAAGGGAGGTATCTGGTGGCAGAACTGTCCGGCGTGTTCGCTGACTCCCCACTGGACACCGCCGAAACCCTCGCCCGACTGTTCCGCCAGTTCGCCCCCTCCGGCGTTGTCCCCGCCGGAGCCGGGGTGTCCGACCCGACCGACCCCGGAGACGAACTGGAGGTCACCGCTGACGGAACCGGGATCATCACCATCGGCACCGGATACGCGCTGGTCGGCGGCTACTGGTACCAAGCCACCACCCCCATCACCCGGCCTGTCGCCGCCAACGCTTCCGGGCAGGAACGCCACGACCTGGTGGTGGTGCGCGCCGACCCGCAGGCAGGAGCCGCATCCGTCCTCATCCTCCCGGGAACCCCCGGAGCGGGCACCCCACCATCACCCGCCCGTGAAGGCGCCGGAGTGTGGGATGTGGTTCTGGCCGTCGTCACCGTCGCGGGGAACTCTGCTGTGGTCGTCCCCGCAGGCGTTGACACCCGCCCCCGCGAATACACCGCTTCGGCTGGAGCGGTCTCGTGCCGCTCCACCCACCGGCCCGCCACCCCCCAGCAGGGGATGCTCATCTACGAGACCGACACACACCGTGTCCTCACCTGGTCGGGCGGAACGTGGCGGCGAGTATCCGAAACGGCGTACCCGTCCATCTGGATGCCGATCCTTCACCGTGTCGGCTACGGGTACCCCGGACATGGACACTCACCCCAGTGGAGGTGGGACGCCCCCGGCCTGGTGCGGCTCCAAGGCCGTGTCGGCAACCTCCGCGGATCTATCAGCAACGGTGAATACGTCGCCCGGCTCCCTTCCCAAGCCCGTCCCCGAGAACTGCAAGCGTTCGCGGTCGCCTCCACCAGCCGACGCGGTTCCACCCCGGATGAGCGGGGCGCCATGTCGCGTTTGGAGATCTTGGACCGTGACCGTGCCGGTGCGGGCCGTCTGGTGGTGTACACGCCGTATGACCCGACCTGGATTGATTTGAGTGGGGTGACGTTCGTTGTCTGAACAGCTCCCTGACTGGTTGGCGACGGCGGGTGTGTGGGTGGGCGGGTTCGCTGCCGTGGTTACCGCCATCACCGTCGTCACGGTGGGTGTACGTAAGGTTCTTGCGATGCTGCGCAGAGTCGGCCACTTTTTGGATGACTGGGCAGGCGAACCCGAACGGCCCGGCGTGGAATCACGGCCGGGGGTCATCTCTCGCCTTTCCGGTATCGAAACCCGCCTCGGCAAGGTCGAACACGAGGTGCAGCACAATGACGGCTCTTCCATGAAGGACAGCCAGAAACGCACCGAGGAAGCCGTGGAACGTCTCGCCCGCCGCGTCGACGAACTCGCACACCGGACCGAAAACTAGCCCCCCGCTCTTTCTTCTCCTTTGAGCCCTGAACCCGACCCGGGTCAGGGCTTTTCCTATGCCCACAGAAAGGCAAAACATGATTCTGCGGTCCCGTTCCTACTTCGGGTGGGGGCCTTCCGGCGCGGACTACGCCAACCCCACCCGGGGCCTCGTCATCCACTACAACGGCGGCCCTACCCGCATCCGTTCGCACAACGACTGCATCACCTACTGGAAGAGCGTCCGCCGCGACCACATGAACAACAACAGGTGGGCGGACCTCGGCTATTCGTGGGGGGTGTGCCGACACGGTGAGGTGTTCACCGGCCGTGGCCTGAACAGGTACCAGGCTGCGCAGGGCACCACCAGCGGCAATACCGGCTGGTACTCGGTCAGCCTGATGATCGGCGCCGGTGAGGAGCCCACCCCCGAACAGATCCAGGCGGTGTGTGACCTGCGCGCCTACCTGGCGGCTCGCGGCAACTCCAACAAAATGTTCGGACACCGCGACTTTGTGTCCACGTCCTGCCCCGGAGATGTGCTGTACCCGCTGGTGCAGGAAGGCGTGTTCGGTCGGCCCGGCAACGGCACACCCACCAGCAGCGGCGGTTCGGGCGAGTACCGGCCCGAGAACGGCGACGGCCTGTACATGCTGTACGAGTACGGGGACGCCATCGAACCCCTCCAGGGCGCTCTCGGTGTCACCGTGGACGGTTTCTTCGGGCCGGACACCCGTGCTGCGGTCCGCGGCTACCAGGACAGCCACGGCCTGGAGGTGGACGGGATCGCCGGGCCGGAAACCCTCACCAGTCTCGGCCTGGACGAGGTGGAGCCTGCACCCGACTCGGGTGTGCCCGCATGGCCGGGCGTCTACCTGAAGGACTACACCGCCCACGGTTCGGTGCGCGTCTGGCAGCAGCGCATGAAGGACCGGGGGTGGCGGATCAGGGTGGACGGCAGGTTCGGCCCCAGGTCGGAGCGGGTGTGCCGCCGATTCCAGAAGGAGAAGCGTCTGGCGGTCGATGGTGTGGTCGGCTCCCGCACGTGGTCCAAGTCGTGGACCGCGCCGGTCACCTGACCTGCTGTTTGTGGGACCCGGCCGCGGCTTTCAGCAGCAGTGGCCGGGTTCATCGCTGGGCAGAGCTTCGTTTAACGGCCGATCTGGCTGTACGACAACCGTGCTCGGAAGAAATGGCGGGTAGCGTCCTGGAACTCTAAACATCTGATTCCGGTTCCCCGTCACCCTATTAAAAAGAAAGAGAACACATGTCCCGAATCCAGCCCGCAAGCATCGTCCGCACCCTCCTGCCCTACCTTGTCGGAGCGCTTGCCGCCCTCGCAGCGAAATACAACATCACCCTTCCCGAAACCGCGCTCGCCGCGATCATCGAACCCGTCCTCGAACCGCTCGTGGCCTTCGCTGTGGGCGGCGGCTACTACCTGGTCGGCCGTTTCCTCGAAACCAGCGCCGGACGCACCGTCGCGAAGATCGGCCGGTTCCTGCTGACGCTGGGCACCACCGGACAAACCCCCGTCTACATCCCCGCTGTCGACAACGCCCGCAACCCGCAGGCTGGGGCCTGACCGGCACCCACACCCCCCACACAACCCAACACAGCGAGGAGGGGCCTGTGAGGTACTGGTTCGGCGGCACACCCTCCGACTACGTCATCAGCCCCGGCCAACAGGTTCAGATCACCAACGAAGTGATCGGCTACCAGACAGTGCTCGTCCCCGGAGCCCGACTATGGCTGTACGACTACACCACCGGGGAACGCACCACTGACCTGCTCGACGCAGGCGGAACGCTCGTGGACAGCCTGGTCGCTGACGAATACGGGGCGATCCCCCGGTTCCGAGGCCCCGACCAGGTCCGTCGTCTCCTGATCGGCCCTGAACCCGCCGACCAGGAGGAGGGTGACAGCACTCAACAAACCCCCGCCATGTGGACCATCACCTCCACCGACTGGCCCACCGTCGTCGACGGGATCGGCAACAGGGTCACCGCTTTGGAGGAGGGCGCCAACAGCGACACCGGGGAAGACACCGTCGTCGGCTCCGCACACCCTCTGGTGTGGTCCCTGGACGGGCAAGCAGAAACCCACACGTCAGCGACCTCGTACTGGAACCTCGAAGGAAAAACCCAAACCATCACCCATATGCGTGCGCAGGCCACCGTCACCTCCGGGAGCGTGGCCGTGCACGTCCTCACCATCGACCCCGACACCCAGGCCACCACGGTGGTCGCCGCGGCCCTGCTGGACACCACCACACAGATATCGGTGTCCGCCCCGGACACGGCCCTGTCGGAGAGCACCGGGCTGACCGTCGCCGTCGAGCTGGGGTCAGACGCTGACCAGGTGTTCGATATGACCGTGCAGGTGATGGTGCGATGACCACGATCGTTGACGGGTTCGCCCGACAAGCCACCGGAGGGTGGGGCACCACCCCCACCGGGCACTCCTGGCACCTGTCCGGTGGCGCCGCCAGCGAACGGGTCGTAGCAGGCGGCGCGGGCCGGGTCACCCTGTCGGAGAACCCGGGCGAGCTTCGTATCCACCACCTGGACCGGCCGTGGGGTGACGGCGAGGTGCTGGCGCAGGTGTCGGCCGGACAGGTGTCGGAGACGGAGGCGCTGCTCGCCGGGGTCGTGTTCCGTCGCGCGGCGAGCGGCATCTTCTACCGGGCGCGGCTGCTGTTCGGCACCGACAGCACCGTGTCCGTGGACATCACCCGAGGCACCGCCCTGGTGGGGTCGCGGGCGGACACCGCGATCACCTACACGCCGGGGTTCCGGCTGTGGGTGCGCGCCCGGGTGGACGGCCACCGGGCGCGTGCCCGAGTGTGGCCGGTAGGCGACAGCGAACCCGCCGTGTGGGATGTGGACGAGACCGTCACCACCGACCCTGTCCCCACGGGGGATATGGGGGTGATGGTGTCGGCGTTCGCGAACAACACCAACACCAGCCCGCACATCGACTGGCACCGGGTGGAGGTGTCCTACCGGACGGTGGTGGACAACCCGCTCAACGGCAGCCCTGGGGTGGAGGCGTCGGATACGTCTCTGGCGGTGTCGGCTGTGTCGGGCACGGTCACGGCCGCTACCGGTGGGGCGGTCTACTCCGACACCCGCACGGTGCATAGCCTGCCCACGCTACGGGTCGACACCGGCAGCCACCGTCAAGACACTCCAGCGGTGGAAACCGTCCTGCCGGACGTGCCGTGGTCGATGCGCTGGTACATGTGGCTGCCGCCGCTACGCGATGCCGGGTTCGGGTTGGAGGAAAGCCGGTGGGCGGTGGCCTTCGACCATATGGGTCTCACCTTCCACGAGACAGCGAACAACGACATCACCGTCCGTATCCAGCCTCAGGATTTGGCCGCAGCGTCGGCCGCGCCCGAGACAGCGGGTGAACCGATATCGCCTGGCCAGTGGGTACGGTGCGAACTCGTCTCAGACGGCGCCGACACCCTCATGCGCATCTACCCCGGGCATTCCACTACCGGGCCGCGGATGTACACCTGGCCGGACACCACCCTGCCGGGCGGGGTCGTGCAGTTCACCGGCTTCCGGTTCCGGCACCGCACCACCCTGTACCGGGGAGACCAGGGCTCCCCAGTGGCAGCCCTCCAGGACGAGCTGATCGACCTGGGCTACAACCTCGGCACCTGGGGCGCGGACGGCGACTACGGTGACCTCACCTACGACGCCGTTGTCGCGTTCCAACAGGACCAGGGGCTCACCCCTGTGGACGGTATCGCCGGTCCGGAGACCCGCGCGGCGATAGATCTGGCGTTGGGCCGAACCGTGGAGCCGCTGTGGCTGTCGCACCTGGCGGCCGGGGCGGGGGAGTGGATCGGCCCGGCGGAGCCCGTGCTGGTGCAGGAGGAGCATCGTCGTCGGCTCGTGCTCGGTATGCGTCTGTGACTGTTGTGGCCCTCGCAGCCCTTCCCTGGGCTGCGGGGGCCTTTTCGTCGTGCCTGGAGGGTTTTGTGTGCCCAGTTGAGTGGGGGGTGCTCCCGGAAGCAGCCGGGAACACCCCACGGGCAGCCTTCCCACAACCGGGTAGAGGTCTCCAATCCCCATCCGGCCGTTGTCCAGTCGACAGCCCCACACCGATTACGGGATGACCGTAACCGGAGTTCACGTCAGACGATACTCGGTTCGAGCATGAGCGTCTGACAGTTCACTCATTTCCTGAAACCCCCCGCACCAAAACCTTCCAGATGTTAACAGCCCAATCTCGAACGGTCCTGAACGATCCTGAACAGAACCGAACCCCGCCCAGCTCAGCGCACACCAGAACTCTTCTTATGCCACTTTGCTGATGAAACTTCCTCTACCCGGACATAACACGACGCAACCCTGTGCGGATTGACACGAAGGTCGGGTAGTTTCCCCGCACGGCCTTCTCGTTACGTGTCTCACCGGGTCGGCGTCTCCAAACACAGCCGCACCCGTACAAAGGTCGACACGTAACCGTCCAGCCGACGAATATGAACCCTCCCGGAAGGACAGCATGTCCATCTCTTTCACCCCGCAAGCAGGACGAGTCCTGGTGATGATCCTCATCCTGGTCTTCGCTGTGTTCGTGCAGGCCACCGGCCACGACCTGGCCACCGCGCTCCTGATCGCCGCAGCCGCGACAGGGCTCACCGCCGACACCGCCCACCGCACCCTCCGCACCGGGGGCAGCCGATGAGCGCCGACTCCGGACCCCACCAGTCACTCATCCACTACCGGCCCGCCTCCGGATACCGGCCGGTCCCCGACGCGCTGCCGCGCCGAGTCCGCAAAGACGCTGACGGCGTCCTGTGGGGGGAGGTGCCGGTCACGCCGGTGCCCGCCCGGGACAACCGCACCGCACCCCACCGGGCCATCGTCCTGGTCAACGACCAGCCTCCACCCCCATCGCCTACCGCGCCCACCACACCGCACACCGTGGTCCCAGACCTGCCGGGATACGACATGAAACCCGACCCGATGACCGCCACCACCCCCGCCGAGTTCGTGGAGGTGATGCGCCGCTACCGCGAATGGGCGGGCTCCCCCTCGTACCGGCAGATGGCCGAACGCGGCGGCCTGTACTCGGCGGCCACGTTCTGCGACGCGCTCAAGAGCGACCGGCGCCCCCGCTACACCCTGCTGAACGCCTTCGTGGTCGCCTGCGGCGGCTCGGAAGAGGACTGGCAGCGGTGGCTGACGGCCTGGCGCCGCCTGGGCGGTGGCGGGAACGACACCCCAGCGGTTCTGGTGTCCGTCCCGCCGCCCAGGTAGAACGCGGTTCCGGGGCCGCCGCAGCCACCTCGGGCGGCCCCTCCCCGACATCCCACGAACACCCCGAACCACCCCTTGCGATACCAGATCCGAAACGGCGGCCCCATCTACTGCGCGGTCACCAGCACCCTCGTATGCGGCTTGTCGATCACCACTCCTCCGTTGGAGGCCACACCAGGGGTTCCCGCACGGTAGATGGTGACCTGAGGGGCCGGGTTCCGGTTGAAGTTCCACGCCTGCGCCTGCACACACACCCGCCGGGCCAGCGCCTCGCCCTCGGGGCCGTGGCCGACCGCGCCCAGCTCCGACCCGGGCCGGTCCGCGCCCAGAGGGCGAACACTCAGGTAGGCCAGGGACTCCCCGTGCACCAGGACCGGGTCCAGCGGCGGGATCGCCGGGAACACCAGGCCGCTACCCAGAGCCGGGGGTTTGGTGACCATCCGGCCGGTGCCCGGTTCGGTGCAGGCCAGACGCATCCACATCCCTTGCAGCGGGGTCTGCCCATCGATCTCCACACCGGACCACGCCTCCGCCCGGGGCCGGTCCAGCACACCCCTCAACCCCTCAGCGGCCGGGGTGTCCTCGTCGAAGTGCAGGCTCACCCCTTCGGCCAGGGCGACCGTGCGCTCCCCGGTCTGACCCTGCATGGGGATGAACCCGCACAACCGCGCCTGGCGGCTCACCAGACACCCGCCGACCTCGTCCAACGCCAGGGAGCGGGTCAGGCCCCGCCACCGCAGCGGCACCACCATCCGCCCGCCCTCGGTGAGCTGCTCCCACCAGGCAGGGGGGATGTCCCACACCCCGGTGGTGGCGATGATCCGGTCGAAGGGCCCTTGTCCGGGAGCGCCGGCGGTGCCGTCCCCGGTGAGGACGTGCACGCTGGTGTGGCCGGTGGCGGCCAGGTGCTCGCGGGCGGCCGTGGTGACGTCGGGTTCGATGTCGATGGTCGCCACGGTTCCGGTGGGGCCGACGAGTTCGTCCAGCAGGGCTGCGTTGTACCCCGTTCCGGCGCCGATCTCCAGCACCCGCATGCCGGGCTGGACGTCGAGTTGTTCGAGCATCATCGCGACCACGGACGGCTGGGAGGCGGAGCTGATCGCTGTCCCGTCCTCGTCGTGGTGGGTGACGACGTACTGGTTGGTGTAGGCCTCCTCCACAGGATGGTCGGGCAGGAACAGGTGGCGGGGCACGTGCTCGAACGCGGCATGCACCCGGGGGCTGCGGATGGCGCCCTTGTCGGCGAGCCGGGCCGTGAACGCTCGGTGGAGAGCGGCCGGGGAAGGGGTTGTGGTCTCGTGGTTCATCGTTTGGTGGACCTGTGGTTCCGAATCTTGTCGGCTGCGGCCATGGTGTGCTCTGGGCGTGCGGGTTTGCCCATCAGTTCGGCTGTTGGGTGAGGTAGACCCGGACCAGGAAGGCGAGTTCGCGGAACTCGCGGTCAGGTGGGCCGTGTAACGGGATGCCGTGTTCTTGCAGGGTGGTCTCCGCGGCCTTCACCGGGCCATCCTGGAACAGCGCGCCGGGCCGTGGGGGTCTGATGCCGTACCGGGCGTTCAGGTATTCGGTGCACGAGCGGGGGCACCGGGTGGGGGTGCGGTGTCGTCTCTGGAGTGCGGTGCGGGTGGCGGTCACGGTGCTCCTCCACGCGGACAGGGGTCTCGGGCTTTGCTGAGCTGACAAGGCCCGGGGTGTGGTGCGGCGGGGGAAACCCGGGCGGGCGGGTGCGTCCCCGCCGCACCGGTTCAGGTGGCCCCGGGCGGCAGGGCAGGCGTTCGGTGCTGGTTCCGGGACGGATCGGGAGGCTCGGAGGGCTGCTCGGGGGCGTCATCTGGGGGGTGTGGCGTTTGGGTCCAGTGGGTGGGCAGGGCGAACCAGGCGGTCGCCCCGTGGCCGGTGTTGGTGACGCCCCAAGCGGTGCCGTGGTCGACGACCAGGCAGGGGTCGTCGGGGTGGGCGACGAGGACGACGCTGCCGACAGGTCCGTCGTTCGGACCGGGCGGGTCCTGGTCGGGGTCGCGGACGTGGACGCGGATGGGGGCGGGGCTGGTGAGGACCACGCACGGCACACCGTGGTCGTCGCGGGGGCCGGCCGGGGGCGGCGGGTCCTCGTCCAGGTGCGGCTGGTGGATCTCGCCGGGGACGCCGGGTGCTCCGAGCCCGGCCAGGGCGGTGACGGCGCGGTCGATGCGGGTGGCGGTGGCGCCGTTCTCCAGCCGGGAGACCGCGGCCCGCGACAGGCCGCACATCTGGGCCAGCGCTGATTGGGAGAGGTGGCGGGTGTCGGGGTGGCGGCGCAGGTACTGGATGACCTGGGACAGGTTCAGGGCGCGCACCGCGCGGGCCGCTTCCGGGGCCTGCCATACGTGGGCGGGGATGCAGGTGCAGCGGTAGGCGGGGGCTCCGCTGTGGCGGGGGCTGCCACAGTGCCCGCACAACAGGACCGTCACGGCCGGTGTCCCTTCTCGTTCGGCGGTGTGTCTGTGAGGGGGGCGGACATCCGGCTGCTGTCACCGGGTCCGCCCCGGTCGGGTGGTCATCGGTGGAAGACCGCTCGGACAGTGGTGCGGCCGTCGGGGGTCTGTGTCCAGTCCCAGCGGGTGCACACGGCCTCGACCAGGCGCAGTCCGAGCCCTCCCGGCCGCAGCGGGTCCTGGTCGGGCACGGTCGGGACTGTGGCGGCCGTGCCGGGGCGGGGGCCGTCGTCGGTCACCCGCAGCTCCAAGTGGTGGGTGCGTTCGAGTTCGACGAGCACATGGCCGCCGGGCAGGCCCGAGGCGCTGTGCCGCAACGCATTGGTGACCAGCTCCGACACGACGATCCGTACATCCTCGGCCAGGCCCGGCCGGGTGCGGGTGGCCTGCACCGCCCAGCGTCGGGCCGCCCCGATGTGGTGCGGGTCGGGGCCGAGCAGGAGGCCCGACGTGGTGGGGGTTGCGCACAACCGGCGTGGAAGCCCGGTGTGTGGGGCCGTAGACTGCATGGGGTCTCACCTCAACCTGGTTACGGGTGGGACATACACGCCCTGAAACCCGGTGCCTCGGGTTCGGGGCGTTCTTCTTGGCGGGGGTTGTCCCGTCCCTCTTCTTCTTTGGTGATCGGCTGCTCTGACAGCCCCCAAGGAACAGGGCATCCGCACTACTCGAAAGTTCGGAGTTCTTGCTCTCTTGGTTCCTGAAGTCCACCCTGCCTGAACAGGAAATACCTTCTCTAGATGTAGCCAGGTTCTGAATCCCAGGTTCGCCAAGACGTATCCAGTTGTGGTTTTTTGTGGTTCCCTGGGGTCATGCCAAGTCGCACTTCCCTACCCGAGAGCGCGGCCATCGCTCAGTTTGGGAATGAACTCCGACGCCTGAGAAATTTGTCCGATATGTCGCAAAAAGACCTGGGTCAAGCGACAGGAACATCAAAACAGCAGGTCGGCGCCATTGAGCGAGGCGATCGCAGACCCTCCAAACAGTTCGCCGAGCTGGCCGATAAGGCCCTGGAAGCCCACAACGCGCTACTGAACCTGTGGCCCGGAGCGAAACAAGCCCAACCGTGGTGGCTGGAGAAGTTCGTTGAACTCGAAGCGAAAGCCCAGGTCATCAACGAGTTTCAGGCCCAAGCGATCCCCGGGCTTCTCCAAACTGAGGGCTACGCGAAAGCTGTCATGGGGGCAGCCTTCCCTCCTCCGTCCCGCCGCAGCATCGAAGATCTTTTGAAGGCCCGTCTGGACCGGCAGAAGATCTTGAGACGTGACCGGCCACCGCTCGCGCTCTTCGTGGTGGACGAAGGAGCTCTGCGAAGGACCGCAGGCGGAAAGTCCGTGATGAGGGAGCAGTACAAGGCCCTCATCGAGGCGGCTGAATGGCCGTTCGTGCAGATCCAGGTACTGCCATTCGACCGTGGTGCTCACGCGGCGATGGAAGGATCGCTGGTGCTACTGACCATGACTCACGCGGAGTCTCTTGTGTACGCGGAGACCCCGGGATCGGGGCAGGTGATCACAGACGCCCGGATCGTGGCAGACTGCCACCAGCAGTTCGGGGCGTTGCGCAGCCTGGCCCTCTCACCGGCTGAAAGCCTCGACTTCATCGCATCGCTGTGAGGAGAAGAACGTGAAGGACTGGCACAAGTCCAGCTACAGCGGCAACACAGGACACTGTGTGGAGGTCGCTGAAGGTGCCACCACCGCTGTGCGCGACACCCAGAACCGCGAGCTGGGGCACCTCGACGTGCCCGCCCTTGAGTGGACCGCGCTCCTGACCTCGGTGCGCACCAGCCGCTGAAGAAGCGAACCGGCCCCTGCCACCCGTACTGGCAGGGGCCGGTTCCATTGCGACGCCTTCCAGCGTAACCGCGCCCGGACGCGGAAGCCGTGACCGAACACGGGCAGGGGCAGCGGCCCGTCACGGGAGCACACCACCGATCTGCGGCCTCAGCCATCACCTCTCAGCCACTGCTCTCAGATCGCCAGGCACCCGTCCCAACGCGAAAGGGCGGGGCCGAAGGCCGCCGTGGTCAGCGCCAAGACGGTTCCCGCCGCGCCTTCCAGCAACCCGCAGTCCGGGTCGTCGTGAGTGGCGGACCGTGTTAGGTCATCGACCACCGGCACGTTCACGATCAGGTCCAGGTCGAACGGGTCGCCGTGAGTGGCCGTGTGGTTGCGGCTGACGGGCACTAACCCGTCAGGGGTGGGGCCACGGTGAGTGTGGCCACGGGGCTCTCCTCTACTTGTGGGGTGCGGTGGTCCAGTCCAGGACCATGTGGACGTGCCGCTTGGTCACGACACGTCCCGGGGGAAGGTCGCGGGCCGGTGTGGATGCGGGGTACAGGGTGATGCGCGGGCCGGGGCCGCCCCGGTGCTCTGCGTCCCACTGGGCGATGAGCGCGCACAGGCGTTCGGCGGTGGCCGCCCCCTGGGGGCCGTGCCCGAGGGCGCCGAACTCCCACCGGTTCTCGAGTTCGGGGTGGGGGCGCAGCAGCCGGTAGGCGAAGCTGGTCCCCTCCTCACTGACCAGGGCCGGGGTGCCCATCAGCACCATGGGGCGCACCACCTTGTTCTTGACGGCGCCGCGCTGGGCGGTCAGCTGCGCCCACCCGTCGGCCGCTGAGGCGATCCACAGGTCCTTGGCGTCGGTGGGTTCCTGGGCTCCCACGTGCACCCCGGACCAGGCTTCGACGCCGGGGGCGGCCAACGCGGCGCGCAACGCCTCGGCGTCCGCGTGCGGCCCGTCCTCCAGGCGCAACCCGGCCTGGGCGCCGTCGGCGTCGTGGAGGGTGACCATGGGTTCCCAGTGCTCGCCCGCGCCCTGCATCCGCACGAACCCGCACATGTCCAGCGCCACCGACTTCCACCGGCCACCGGGTGCGGGTTGGAGGGTGAGCAGGCGGGTCAGGCCCCGGATGCGCACGGGGATGACCAGTCGGCCGCCGTCAGCGAGCTGTGAACCCCACGCGGGGGGCACGTCCCATGCCCCGGCGGTCACGATGATGCGGTCGTAGGGGGCACGTTCGGGGAAGGCGTGCTCGCCGTCGCCCACGACCAGGCGCACCCCCGGCGTGCCGTTCTGTTCCAGGCAGGCCCTGGCCCGGTCGATCACCTCGGGGTCGATGTCCAGCGAGGTGACCTCTCCGGCGGGGCCGACGAGATGGGAGATCAGCGCGGCGTTGTAGCCACCCGAGCCGACCTCCAACACCCGCATACCGGGGGCCAGGTCGGCGCGGTCCAGCATCGTGGCGACGATGCTGGGTGCCGACACCGAGCTGAGCGCCACCCCTTTGTCGTCGTCGCGGCTGGTCACCACCGCCTGGTCGGCGTATGCCTCGCCCAGGTCCAGGCCGGGCAGGAAGGGGTGGCGCGGCACCGTCCGCAGGGCCTTTTCCACCTGGGGCGGCAGGGGCGGCATGTCGATCAGGGCGCGTTTGGCCGCGATCGCATCCACCATGGCTTCACGCAGGGCGGCGGGTTCGGGACGGGGCACATCGACTCCTTCGTCATCGTGTTCGCGCGGACGCTAACGGTAACAATTCGGGTGGTGTGGATCACACGTTCGGCCAGTTCCGGTCTCTCAAACCCAGGGCGGGGCACACCCGGAGCCAGGCACGGTCAGGGGTGTCGTCAGCCGGTCGCTCGTGTTCCTGTTTCCCTGTCGGGGGTCCACCCGCTGGACTCGCTGCACGCGAACGTCCCCGGCGCCCAGAAGCTCCACCACAGGCCGCAGCGCCTTCTGCGGGTCGGTGTCGGCACGGCAGGTCACCAGGTCCACCTGCACCGTTCGGTACTCCGGCCACGTGGACACCGTCAGGTGCGACTCGGCCAACACCATCACCACCGTGTGCCCATGCGGGACGAACGGCACCGACAGCTCCGCCAAGGCGTGCACCCCCAGCAGGTCGACACTCGCGCGCATGGCGGCCACGAGGTCGTCGGGTGTGGGATCAGGGTGGGCGCAGTCGAGCAGATCGAAGGCGGCGCAGATCATGCGACCTCTCCCATCCGAGCACCGGGGATCAGAGCGGCCAGGTGGTCGACGGTGTAGGAGCGGTGCAATCGGCGCGGTTCGGCCGCCCACCGCACCGCTTCCTGCCACAGCGCTTCCAGAGCGTCCTCGCCGTAGGTGTCCAACAGCAGGTCCAGGTCGAGGAAGGCCGGGGGCAGGTCGGCGTACTCGCGCCCGTACCGGACGTACAGCGACTTGGAGAGCTTGCCGCCGGTACGGTCGAGCACCATCGGCGTGAACACGCTCACTGGCCAGTCGGCCACCGGCACCCCCAACACGGCCAACGCGGGGGCGATGACGTGCGCGAACCACGCCCCACCCCAGTCGGGGCCGTCGATGCTCACCGAGCAGGCGTCGTACAGTTCCCGTTCGGCCGCCAGTAGGGCGACCTTCTGCACCGACCGGACGGGGGTGTTGGCGTCGTACCAGCCGCCGCGGCCCGCTACCGGGATGACTTCCTGGTAGGGGCCGTGGTGAGGACAGGCCGAGTCCAGCAACACCATCCCGGCTCCCGCACGGATGGTTAGGTGGTGGGCGTCCTTGTCCATCAGGCGGCACTGGGGGCAGCGAGGCCGGATACGGATACGCCCATCTGCGGGGGCCAGGACGGGCGCGAACTCGTTCTGGCGGGTGGCGATGGTGTGCAGGCACGCCCGAACAGGGGCGAGTTCCTGGTAGGTGGCATAGGGGCGTTCCTGCCAGCCGATGGTGCTACGTGCCGACGCCCAGGCCAGCAGACGCCTGAACCCGGAAGAGCGCTCAACGCCGTCGAGGACACCGCCGTCGATGAGGTCCTGCACGTTGCGGGTGTAGTGGCGACCGTCGATGGTGACGTGCTCGGCGGGGGCGTTTTCCAGGCTGTCGAAGATGATCGTGGCGGGCAGGCCGAGTTCGTCGGCCATGTGGGCGGTCAGGGCGAACACGGCCATGATCGTGGTGACCGTACCGAGGTGCGGGTGGCCGTTGAGCTGGGCTGCGGTGGTGACCCGCAGCTGAGTGCGGCCTTGTGCGGCGGCACGGATCAGGTCGGTGTTGGAGTCGGTCAGGTGCGCGATCCCGACCGGTGCGAAGTACAGGCCGGGGGTCGGGGGGCGGTTCATCATGGCATCCTCCGGGCGAGGTAGATCCAGACGAAAGGGAACTGGGAGTCAGTGCTGGGGACGCGTTCGAGGTGCAGCAGGTCAAGGTCAGCGGTGTGGGCCGCGTTCTGGTAGAGGTCGCGGGTGAGATGCACGCGGTCTTTGGGCTGGGCGGGGACCCAGTTGGCTCCGGCCGCCCAGCCGTCTCCGGGCAGATGCTGGTGAAGTCGCCTGAAGGCGTCAGTGAAGTGACGGCTGTCGCGGCTCAGGCCCAAAAGTCCGAACTGGGTGAGCAGGTCCGCGCCGAGTACCCGGGGCGGAAGCCGGTCACCGGTCAGGCAGTCGGCGACCAGGGTGCTGGTCAGGGACCGGCACCGGTGAGCGAAGGTGTCGACGTCGCGGTCGCACAGGGCCAGCGCCACCTCGTGGACGCCCCGGGGGCGGCCGGTGCGAGCGAACGCGGACAGGGTGGCCAACCGCTCCAGGTCGGCGTCGACCGCTGTCAGGTGGTGGGCGTCCAGGGCAGCGGCCCACAGCAGGCTCTCGGAACCGGCGCCCAGGTCGGTCCAGGTGCGCACGGGCGGAACGTTCAGGAGCAGGTCGAGGATGTGTTCGGTGCCCTGTCCGAAGCGGAAGGTGTCGGCGTAGTAGGTGTTCCAGTAGGCGTTGGCGTCCAGTACCGTGCGCGGCCGGTTCATCGGCTGCCTCCTGCGGTGGCGAGGACTTCACAGAACCCGGATCGGGTGTGGGCGTGGGTGGTGTCCCATCCGGTGTCTGTGAGCACGGCCTCGATCTTGTCCGCGGACGGGAGAGCGAGATCAACGCGGGTGGTGTGGTCCACCTGCCCGGGGCTGGTGTAGGTGAACTCGATCCGTACCCGGCTGCGGTCTTGGGTGTGGTGTTGACGCCGGTAGCGGGTCACTTCCTGGCCGTCGAGCGCACGGAAACGGTGGTCGCGGACCTGGTGGCCGTCGACCAGGGTGGGGGTGTAGAAGCCGCACCCCGGCGTGTCGACAGCCAGGTGTTGCAGGAGCAGGCGAGTACCAGGCTGGACCGCTTGGCGCAGGAAGGTGAACACGTTTGGCAACGGTGTCTGGGCTACGAGCTGGTTCAGGGCCGCGTTGGGCACCACCACCAGGTCCTCATCGCTCACGTTCGGGAGTTGGTGGAGGAAGTGGCACCCCAGGGCGAGTTCGACCACACCGGCCTCGCGGGCGTGGTGTGTGGCAACGGTGAGCATCGGCCAACTGGCGTCGACCAACCGCACCCGCACCCCCGCAGCTGCGTAGGCGTCCAGGAAGTGGCCCGCCCCGCACGGGAACTCGGTCACGTGCGTGGCCCCGTCCAACGCCTTCGACAGCAGGTGCGGGTTGGTCGGGCGGGCTTCGGCACGCATCCAGGCGGCCCGGTGCCGGTAGGAGTCCACCACCCGCTCGGCCTGGGCGCTCATGCTGCCGCTCCCGCCTGGTACCGGTCGGCGTGCTCGCGCACCACCGGGTGCACCAACGCCCCTTTGTCGGCGATCAGCGCGCTCTCGGCCCCAGGGTCCTTCACGCCATGGAGAACGTGGCGGGCCAGGCGCACCAGGTAGGGGGCCGCGGCCCGGGTGTAAGCGTGCGAAGCGGTCATCGGCACCAAGCGGGGTAGCACGTCGACCTTGACGTGCACGATGCCGTCCACCACACGCGGCGGGTCCCCCGAGTTCTGGACGGGGCCGGCGGTGGGCAAGTAGCCGTCCCCGTACCCGCAGGTGGCGTCCACGATCACCGCGCCCGGCCGCATGGTGGCCAGATGGGCGCGGGTGATCATCGGTGGGGTGGTGTGGGTGGAGATGAGGATGGCGCCGATGACCAGATCTGCGTTGGCCAGGAGTTCGGTAAGCCGGTCGGGGGTGTTGACCGCCACGTGCACCCCGGGAGGGGCCTGGCGTTCGTAGGTGGCGGCGGTACGGCTGGTGCGGGTCAGGATCGTGACATCGGCTCCCAGTCGGGCGGCGGTGGCGGCAGCGGCGGTGCCGACGTTTCCGTTCCCGATGACCACCACGCGGGCCGGTTCAGCGCCGTCCACACCGCCCAGGAGAACCCCGCGCCCTTGCGGGTGTTGGAGGGCGTGGGTTCCAAGGTGCACGGCTTGGACCCCGGCGATCTGCCCGCCCGCCATTGCCAGCGGGAAGCGTCCGTGTTCGTGGAGGAATTCGTAGCTGAACGCCTTCACTTCGCTTTGGGCCAACGCGGTGATCATGTCCGGGTCGCCTTCGGCGTGGAAGATCGCCCCCACGGCCTGCCCACGGTGGAGGTGGGCAAGGTCGGTGGGCGGGCCGGGCTTGTAGCGCAGCACCAGCGGCGCAGTCCACACCCGGTCGGCCGGGCGGAACTCCACCCCGGGCAGGTCGGCGTCGTTCACACCGATCCCGTCGCCGATTCCGGGCTCGGCGACGAGGCGGAACCCGGCGTCGGTCAGGGCGTGGGCCAGGTGGGGTGTGAGCAGGGTTCGACGCTCACGGGAGCCAGTTTCTCGGGGGAATCCGATCGTGGAAGGGTGGTGGTGCACGGTGACCTCCAACCGGTGACGGCAGGTGGTTTCAGGGTCACTCCCGAGCCGGGTTTGGGCCAGATCATCGGTTGTCCGCCTTCTTGTTCATCACCTGTCCACGCCTTGTCGGGGCGAGGTGAACAACTCGGCGGCGAGTTCAGCAAGTGCCTGCGCCCCACTCCTGGGGTGGTTACTGTGGCCCCACACGCCCCCGTGAAGTGAGGAGCCCCCTGTGGACGAGCCGCTGTTCGACGTCACCGCACCCGAACCTGACCCGGTGCCGGTGGTGA
Source organism: Nocardiopsis sp. LOL_012 (assembly GCF_048060475.1). NCBI lineage: Bacteria > Bacillati > Actinomycetota > Actinomycetes > Streptosporangiales > Nocardiopsidaceae > Nocardiopsis > Nocardiopsis sp. LOL_012. The sequence goes on from NZ_JBHMIV010000037.1 coordinate 53,136, forward strand.
TGGCTCTGGACGCCCAGTGGTACGAACTCATGTGGCGAGGAGAGAAGACCCACGAGTTCCGGCGGCGGTTCCTCACCGGAGCCCCCACCCAGTGGTTCGTCTACCTCACCGCCCCCGTCTCCCGGTTGTGCGCCGTCATCGAATTGGCCCCGGCCATCGAGGACACCCCCGAGCGGATTGCGCAGATCGCCGAGCGGATGCGGCCCGGCAACGGCGCGACCGTGGAGCCCTACCTGGCCCGTGACGGCAAACAGGTGGGGTATGCGATGCCGATCCGACGGGTACGTGAGTACGCGGGGTTCACCGCCCAGGACCTGGACGGGATGCTGGATGGGTTCCACCCACCCCAGGGGTACACGCTCGTGGACCGCCACCCCGGCTGGAGGGCGGTGTGCGACAAGCTGGTGTCGACCCCGCTCGTCCGAGAGACCACCATCGACCCCCCACCCGCCCCCTAACCCCCCTTTCCGAGGACGTGGTGCGTTGAGGCCACCCACCACCCACCCGAGCCCGCTACGTCAAGCCCGACTCGACCTCGGCACCACCCTGGAAC
>NZ_JBHMIV010000038.1:0-53406 GCF_048060475.1 Nocardiopsis sp. LOL_012
CGCCCACATACCCCGCCTCGGTCAGCGCCGTGGCGTCGGCGATCGCGAACGGCACGTTCAGGATCCGCGCCAGCGTCTGCGCCAACAGCGTCTTGCCCGACCCCGTCGGACCCAGCAGCAAGATGTTGGACTTGGCGATCTCCACACCCTCCTCGCCCGGGCGCTCCCCCTCCGACCGCACACGCTTGTAGTGGTTGTACACCGCCACCGACAGCGCCTTCTTCGCCGCGTCCTGACCGATCACGTACGAGTCCAGGAACTCGTAGATCTCCCGCGGCTTCGGCAGGCTGTCCCAGGCCAGTTCGGTGGTGTCGGCGAGTTCCTCTTCGATGATCTCGTTGCACAGGTCGATGCACTCATCGCAGATGTACACGCCGGGGCCGGCGATGAGCTTCTTCACCTGCTTCTGGCTCTTGCCGCAGAACGAGCACTTCAGCAGGTCCCCGCCGTCACCGATGCGTGCCACCCGGCCACTCCTCACCACTAGGGCCGCCCCGTCGGCCCCGCTCACGCGAACGCTCGGGAGTCCGTTTCCGCGGTCCCGTCCACGATCGCGGCGAAGGACAGGGCGATCTGTGTGTCGCTCTTCGTCAGACTAAGCGAAAAACCGGACCGGCTTCACCACCAGGCTGCCCCAGGCGGGTCAAAAGACCGGTCCGGCTTCTCGGATATGCGGCCCGCCGGGCCGTTTCGCGCGTGCGAACGGCTCGGCCCGGGTGCCGCTACTTCATGGACGCCTTGCGATAGGGCAGGACGAAGTCGATCAGACCGTACTCGACCGCTTCCTCGGAGGTGAGGATCTTGTCGCGCTCGATGTCCTTGGACACCTGCTCGGGCGTGCGCCCGGTGTGCCGGGCCAGGGTGGTCTCCAACTGGCTGCGGATCCGGGTGATCTCGTTGGCCTGAATCTCGATGTCGCTGGCCTGCCCGTGCATGCCCTCGGTGGCGGGCTGGTGGATGAGGATGCGGGCGTTGGGCAGCGCGCCGCGCTTGCCCTTGGTGCCTCCCGCCAGCAGGATCGCCGCAGCCGAGGCGGCCTGGCCGATGCAGACCGTCTGGATGTCGGGGCGCACGAACTGCATCGTGTCGTAGATGGCCATCAGCGAGGTGAACGAGCCACCCGGCGAGTTGATGTACATCTGGATGTCGCGGTCGGAGTCGAGCTGTTCGAGCGTGATGAGCTGCGCCATCAGGTCGTTGGCCGACGTGTCGTCGATCTGGACGCCGACGAAGATGATCCGTTCCTCGAAGAGCTTGTTGTACGGATTCATCTCCTTGACGCCGTACGACGTCCGCTCCACGTAGGACGGCAGGACGTAGCGGCTCTGGGGGGCCATCGAGGCCGCGCCGCCGATGAGACTGGGATTGAACTCGGTCATTTCACGCCTTCCACGCACTACGCCGTTCCTGGAACCAGGTCCGACGGGATCAACTCCGGGCAGGTCCCTCGGTCACGTCGAGGGTGCCCTCGAGGACCTCGTCGATGAAGCCGTACTCCTTGGCCTCCTGGGCGGTGAACCAGCGGTCGCGGTCGGCGTCCTTCTCGATCTGCTCCGGCGCCTGCCCGGTGTGCTCGGCGATCTTGCCGATGAACATCTTCTTCACGTAGAGGAGCTGATCGGCCAGGATGCGGATGTCGGAGGCGGTGCCCCCGATACCGCCGGAGGGCTGGTGCATCATCACGCGCGTGTGCGGAAGGGCGTAGCGCTTGCCCGGAGCGCCGGCGCACAGGAGCATCTGTCCCATGGAGGCGGCCAGACCGATACCCACCGTGCGCACGTCGTTGGGGATGTACTGCATGACGTCGTAGATCGCCATACCGGCCGTGACGGAACCGCCCGGCGAATTGATGTACATCGTGATGTCCCGGTGGCGGTCCTCCGCGGACAACAGCAGGAGTTCACCCACCAGGCGGTTGGCGATCTCGTCGTCCACCTGGTCACCGAGAAATACGATTCGCTGGCGCAGCAGGCGCTGAGGCGTCTGCTCCATAAAAGGGGAAAACTGCGACTCCGACGTACGGGCGTCGAATCGCGGGGACTCTTCAAAGGTCGGCGGCACTCTCGTCACCTGCTCCGGAATCGAAACGGTTGCGACTACTGCCGACACTAACGCCGACAGACCCTGTGCTCGTCCGGATCCCGTCCCTGTTCGCTTTGAGCGCAGGGTGACCGGGGACCGACGGGGCCGTTGCGCCACGGCGAGCGCACGGACAACGGGCCCCGACCGGCACTGCTGCCGACGGGGCCCGTGAACGCCGCGGGGGCGGACCTACTTGGCGTCCTCGCCGCTCTCGGAGCCCTCGGCCCCGGACCCCTCACCGGTGGTCTCGGCCGCGGCGGCAGCGGCGGCCTTCGCGGCCTCCTCCACAGCCTGCTCGTCCGATGCACCGGGGCGCTCGGGCGGCTCCACGGTGTTGCCGTCCTCGTCGGTGATCACGGCCTCGGCCAGGACCAGGTCCATGGCCTTGCCGCGGACGACCTCGGTGAAGGCGACACGGATCTGGTTCGACTCGACCAGGTGCTGGGCGAGCTGGTCCGGGCTCACGCCCATGCGCTGGGCCTGGTCGAACACGTACTGGCTGAGCTCGCCCTGGTCAGCCGTGAGGTTCTCCTCGATGGCCAACTGGTCGAGGATGAACCCGGCCTTGACCGCGGAGCGGGCGCCGGTGCTCAGCTCCTCGTCGAACTCCTCCTCGGTCTTCTCCTGGGACTCCAGGTAGGCCTCCTTGGTGAGACCGCTCTGGGCGAGCTGCTGCTCCAGGCTCTGGCGGCGGCGGTCGACCTCCTCGTCCACCACCGAGTCCGGCAGCGGGATGTCGACCGACTCGATCAGCTTCTCCAGGGCCTGGTCACGGGCCGAGGAGAGCTGCTGGAGGCGGCGGACCTCGCCCATGCGCTTGCGGACGTCGTCGCGCAGCTCACCGATCGTGTCGAACTCGCTGGCGAGCTGGGCGAACTCGTCGTCCAGCTCGGGCAGCTCCTTGACCTTCACGCTGTGCACGGTGACGGTGACGTCGGCCTCCGTGCCCTCGTGCTCACCGCCCACCAGGGTGGTCTTGAAGGTCTCCTCGCCGCCGGCCGCCATGCCGCGCAGGGTCTCGTCGAGGCCCTCCAGCATGGTGTTGGTGCCCACCTCGTAGGAGTAGCCACTGACGGCCACGTCCTCCAGGGGCTCGCCGTCGACCGCGGCGGACAGGTCGATCGAGAGGTGGTCGCCGTCCTCGATCGGACGGTCGACGCCGGTCAGGGTGGAGAAGCGCTCGCGCAGCGTCCCGACCTGCTCATCGACCTGCTCGTCGGTGACCTCGGCGCTGTCCACGGTCACCGCGATGCCCTTGTAGTCCTTGACCTCGAACTTGGGGCGGACGTCGACCTCGGCGGTGAAGGCGAGCTCGTCGTTGTCCTCCAGCTTGGTGACCTCGACGTCGGGCTGTCCGAGAGCGAAGAGCTCCTCCTTCTGGACGGCCTCGTTGTAGAGCTCGGGAACGGCGTGGTTCACCGCTTCACTGATCACCGCGCCGCGGCCGACGTAGCGGTCGATCAGCCGCGCCGGCGCCTTACCCGGGCGGAAGCCCTTGATCCGGACCTGCTTGGCGAGCGACTTGTACGTCACGTCGAAAGCGTGCTCGAGCTCCTCGAAGGGGACCTCGATGGTCAGCTTGACCCGGGTCGGGCTCAGCTCCTCGACATCGGTCTTCACGGGGCGGTACTCCTAGGTTTGCCGGCTGGTGTCCGCGTCGGCCCGCGCAAGCGCCACGCACAGGGGCGACAGGCACGCGCGCACCCCGCGACACGTCTGGTGACCGCGTTTCACTGGGGTGCCCTGCGACGGGCTGGGACTTACAGTTTCCTGCTGATCGCACCAAGTCTAGGGCAGACAGACAGGAGGCCGAGGCGTGCGGCCACGACCGCCGCCACGGTGGTCTCGTCGGGGTGGCGGGATTCGAACCCGCGGCCTCATGCTCCCAAAGCATGCGCGCTAACCAAGCTGCGCCACACCCCGTGCACCTCACGCCGCCCCGCACCGCGGATGGGAGGTGCGAGCAGCGCTCCGGAGACTGTACTCTTGTCTCCGTCGGCTCCACGAGTCTAGAGGAAACTCAAGGGCTCCGGTGCCACGCGGGCGTAGTTCAATGGTAGAACTCCAGCCTTCCAAGCTGGCCATGCGGGTTCGATTCCCGTCGCCCGCTCCGCTTCGGTCGCGCCGTGTGCCTCCGGCACCACAGCGCTCCGCCACCCCACCCGGGGAACGACCCCCGAACCCCCGCACCGCTCCAGGCGGACCGCGTACTCAGCGCCTCGGCCGACTCCGCACCCCGACCCGCTCAGCCACGGTCACCCGGAAGTGGAACACCTTCGTCGCACCGACCACCCTCACGACATAGGCGTCCTCCGACACCCGGTAGATCTCACGCTCCTTCTCCGACCACGGATGCTTCGACGGCACCCCTGGGCGCGCGAAGCCCGCAACGGCCGCCGTTGTGGCCGAATCCGGCCCCGCCTCACGGAATAGCCCGTCACGGGGGGTACGTTGACCCTGCGGACAGGCCCGCCGACCGACCCGGTGCGGGCGCCCTCGAATCTGCGGTGGAACGGGGACCGATGACGGACACGAACGCGGACGACGTGCACCGTCCCCTCAGCGCGCACTGGTTCAGGACCACGGAGCCGCCCCGGCGGCCGGTCGTGGTCACCGGCGCGTTCGACGTCCTGCACGTCGGCCACGTCCGCTTCCTCCAGAGCATCGCCGAACGCGGCCTCCCACTGGCCGTCGGCATCGAGTCCGATGAGCGCGTCCACGCCTGGAAGGGCCCCGGACGGCCGATCAACCCCGCCCAGGAGCGCGCCGAGACCGTCGCCGCCCTCTCCTGTGTGGCGGCCTCGTTCGTGGTCGAGGGACCGCCCGGAGTGGCCGACTGGGCCTCCTACGCCGAACTCCTGCGCCCCCTGGCGCCCGCCGCCCTGGCCTACACCGCCGGCGACCGGTACGCCCAGGCCAAGATCCGCGGCGCCGACGCGCTGAACGCCCAGGCGTGGGAGCTGCCCTTCACCCCCGGCCGGTCCACCACCGCCGCCCTGGGACGCCTCGCGCACACGCTCTGAACACGGCGCGAAGACCGATAGCCTCTCCCGGGGTCCACCCCGGGAAGCGGCCGGTGCGCCCCGGTGTTGACACACAGGTGATCTCGCGAGGAGGACGACTCCGCCCATGATGCAAGGCAGGCCGCTGAGGAGTCTGATCGACGACGGAAGCGCCAAGGGACAGGACCTGCCCCCGGGCATCACCCGCCGCGTGATCTCCTACGCCCGTCCGCACCGGCGGAAGATCACGGCGTTCGTCCTGGTGACCATGGTGGGATCGGCTGTCGTGGTGGCCAACCCGCTGCTGCTGCGGGCCATCATCGACCAGGGCATCCTGCCGGGGAACACCACCCTGGTGGTGTGGCTCGCGGCCGCCGCTGCCGCTCTGGCGGTGGTGGAGAGCGCGCTGACCCTGTCCGGCCGGTGGCTGTCCTCGCGCATCGGTGAGGGCGTCATCTACAACCTCCGCACCGAGGTGTTCCGCCACGTCCAGCGGATGCCGCTGTCCTTCTTCACCCGCACGCAGACCGGTTCGCTCATCAGCCGGCTGAACACCGACGTGGTGGGCGCGCAGCGGGCGATCACCTCGGTCCTGCAGTCGGTGGTGTCCAACCTCATCAGCGCCACCGCCGTCATCGTCACGATGTTCGCCCTGTCGTGGCAGGTGACGCTCGTGGCGCTGGCCCTGGTGCCCCTGTTCGTCGTACCCGCCAAGGTCATCGGCCGCAGGCTGGCCGTCGTCACCCGGGAGGGGATGGAGAACAACGCCGCGATGAGCTCGCTGATGACCGAGCGGTTCAACGTCGGCGGGGCGATGCTCGTCAAGCTGTACGGGCGGCCGGACGAGGAGGCGTCGGGCTTCGAGCGGCACGCGGGCCGGGTCCGCGACCTCGGTGTGCGCCAGGCCATGTTCGGTTCCCTGCTGTTCAGCCTCATGGGCCTGATCACGGCCCTGGCCATGGCGATGGTGTACGGCGTCGGCGGCGTGCTCGCCGTCGGCGGCGCGTTCGAGGTGGGCACCCTGGTCGCGCTGACCACACTGCTCACCCGCCTGTACGGGCCCGTCACCACGCTGTCCAACGTGCACGTGGAGATCATGACGGCCCTGGTCTCCTTCGACCGGGTCTTCGAGGTCCTCGACCTGGAGCCGGGCATCAGGGAGAGTCCGGACGCCCGCCCGATCCCCGAGGGTCCGGCCGCGGTGGAGTTCGACGGTGTGTCCTTCCGCTACACGGGCTCGGAGGACCTCTCGGTCGCCTCCCTGGAACTCACCCCGCAGGCGGTCGCGGAGGCCGACGGCACCCAGGTTCTGAGCGAGGTCTCCTTCCGCGCCGAACCCGGGACGATGGTCGCCCTGGTGGGGCCCTCCGGGGCGGGCAAGAGCACACTGACCCACCTGGTGTCGCGGCTGTACGACCCCTCCGAGGGCAGTGTCCGCATCGGCGGGCTCGACCTGCGTGAGGCCACCGGCGACTCGCTCCGGCGGTCGGTGGGCGTGGTCACCCAGGACGCCCAACTGTTCCACGACACGGTCGGCGCGAACCTGCGCTACGCCCGTCCGGGCGCCACCGACGAGGAGTTGGAGCGGGTGCTGCGCCTGGCCCGGCTGGGGCCGCTCCTGGAGCAGTTGCCCAACGGGCTGGACACGATGGTGGGCGACCGCGGGTACCGGCTCTCCGGCGGTGAGAAGCAGCGGCTGGCCATCGCGCGCCTGCTGCTGAAGGAGCCGTCGGTGGTGGTGCTGGACGAGGCCACGGCCCACCTGGACTCGGAGTCGGAGGCGGCGGTGCAGGAGGCGCTGGCGGCGGCGCTCAAGGGGCGGACCTCCCTGGTGATCGCGCACCGGCTGGCGACCGTGCGGGAGGCGGACCAGATCCTGGTGCTGGAGGACGGGCGGATCCTGGAGCGCGGCACGCACGAGGACCTGCTGGAGCGGGGCGGGTTGTACACGGCGCTGTACCGGACGCAGTTCGCCCCACAGCGCGGCTGAGGCGCGGGCCTCTACGCCCTACTTCTTGCCCTTGCCCTTCTTGCCCGCCTTCTTCTTGCCGCCCTTCCCGTCCTTCCTTGCGGCCTTCTCCCGGTCCTTCTTGCGCTTCTTCTTGGCGGCCTTGGAGCGCTCGGGCCTCTTGCGCTTCTTGGGATTCTTGGCGTTCTTGGAGGTGACGTGGCCGGCCAGCTCCGCGGGCAGGGGCGCTAGGCCGGGGCCGCCCTCGAAGATCCAGCCGTCGATCGCCTCGACCAGCGCGTCCTCGGTGACCTCCCCGAGCCACACGGGTCGGCCGCCCGCCGACCGGCCCTCTCCCGAGGGTTGGACGACCACCACGTTGCGCTGGAAGCAGATCCCCAGGCACTTGCTGGTGCGGACCGGGACGGTGCGCCCGGAGCGGTCGTCGATGGCGCTGAGCCGGGCGAGCTGAGCCTTGTGGTCCACGCCCGGAACCTTCTTCCTGGTCCCGCAGCAGCAGCCGCGGCAGACCGTGAGCCGGCACGGGCCCGCACTGGTCCCACTCACACCCGCACCACCTCAGGTTCGCCTTACCTCAGCAGCGTAACCTCACCCAACACCGAACCCGACCATCCGAGACGCCGTATCAGCAGGTCGCAGCGGTGATATCGGTACGGAGAAGGGCGGGAGCGGCGTGCCCCGCGCACGGTCCACCGCCCCCGCCCCTCGGCGGTCGCATGCCTTCTACGCGTCCTTGTCCCCCTGGGCGCGCTTGCGCAGGTAGTCCGTGGCGGCTCCGGCTCCCTTGTCGATCTTGTCGTCGTGGGTTCCGCCGGTGGCCTTCTTCGCGGCGTCGGCCGCCTTGTCGACCGCGGACTCCGTCTTGTCGGGGTGGTCACCCGCCGTCTTCTTCAGGCGGCTGATCGCATCTCTGATACCGGACATGGAATCCCCCTAGATCCGTGCCTGCTCCTACCGCGATACCCGTTTCACCTGCGGTTCATGCGGAGAGCGCCGATCCGGGGACGGTGTGTGCGGACGCCGGAGCCGTCAAAGGCCCAGGATCAGCGTGGCGAAGGAGAAGTAGATGAGCAGACCGGTGGCGTCCACCAGGGTGGCCACCATGGGCGAGGAGACCACGGCGGGGTCCACCCCCACCTTGCGCGCGAACAGGGGCATCGACGAGCCGATGATCGCCGCCCACGTACACACCGCGATCACCGAGCAGGCGACGACCACCGCGACCTGGGCCCCGACGAGCAGCGAGCCGATCCCCAGCGCCAGCACGGCCAGGACTGCACCGAGCAGCAGGCCGACCCGCGCCTCCTTCCAGATCACCACCGGGAGGTCGCGCACCCGCACCTCGCCGACGGCCAGCGCGCGCACGATGGCCGTGGCCGACTGGGCGCCGACGTTGCCGCCGGTGCCGATGAGCATCGGCACGAACATCGCCAGGGCGGTGACCGCCTCCAGCGTCGACTCGAAGACCTGCATGACGTTGACGGTCAGCGTCGCCGCCACGATCAGCAGGGTCAGCCACAGCACCCGGGCTCCGACCAGCCGGAACACGCCCACCGACGCGTAGTGCTCCGCGACGGGGCTGGCGCCCGACTGGCGGGCCATGTCCTCGGTGTCGGCGGCCTCGATGACCTCCAGCGCGTCGTCGAAGGTCAGAAGGCCGACGAAACGCTCCTCGGAGTCCACCACGGACAGGGAGACGAGGTTGGCCTCCTGCATGAGGCGGGCCGCGTCCTCGACCGGCTCGGTGGCCCGCACCCGCGGCGCGAGCACGTCCACGATGTCCTTGATCAGCAGTTCGTCGGCGCTCACGACGAGGTCGCTCAGCCCGACCGTGCCGACGAGGCGGCGCCCGTCGCTGACCACCGGGAGGGTGTAGACGGTCTCGGCGTCGGCGCCCTTGGCGCGCACCACCTCCAGAGCGCGGCCCACCATGAGGTCGCGGTGCAGGATGACCGTCTCGGGGGTCATGTACCGGCCGACGGAGTCCTCCGGATAGCCCAGCAGCGCCGCGGTCATCTTCCGTTCGGCGGGGCTCAGACCGGCCAGGGCCCGGGTGGCGATCTTGGCGGGGGCCTCCCCGATCAGCCGGGCACGGTCGTCGGGGTCCATCTCCTCCAGGAGTTCATGGAAGGCCGTGTCCCGCAGCCCCTGGAGGACGACCTGCTGCAGGCCGGGATCGAGTTCCTCGAAGACCTCCAGCTCGCGGTCCTTGTCCAGGAGCCGGAAGGGGATGATGACGTAGGGGTCGGCCAGCCGGCTGAGTTCGTCGGCGATCTCATAGGGCCTGTGTTCGGCCAACCAGAGCCTGATACCGGTCAGGTCGTTCCTCTCGACCAGAACGTCCAGCTCATCAGCGCGCTCGCCGTCTGCCATGCGAAGCATCCCCTCGCGTCCTCTGTCGCCACGCGGGCACGCCCGCGGAGCCGCCTGATTCGGGATGCCCCGGTCCGTGGCACGGCCCCATGCGTCCACGGTGCCGGTGCGCTCCGCTTCGGCTCCTGGGCGGAGGAGGGCGGGCACGGCGTACCGGGGACGTGCGCACGGTCGTCCGCCGTGCCAGGATCGGGGATTGCAGGTCGACCTTACAGGCAGGGCAGGCGGACGGTGCGCCCGTGTCGGCCGCCGCGGCGTCAATCGCGCCAGAGGACGACGAGGGCGCAGTCGTCGTTCTTGTCCTTGCTGAGGGTGTCGACGATCTGCGCGGCGCCGGTCTTGAAGCCGCGTCCCACGACGGACTCGGCCATCCCCAGGAGCCGGTCGATCCCGGCGTCGAGGTCCTCGCCGGGGGTCTCGATGAGGCCGTCCGTGCAGAGCATGATGGCATCACCCGGGCGCAGCAGGCCCTGGGCGGTGGAGTAGGTCATCTCCGGGATGACGCCGAGCACCACGCCCTTGGCCTCGGTGGTGGTCCACAGTCCGCGCCCGCTGTCGTAGTGCAGGGCGGGCGGGTGGCCAGCCGAGGCGACGTCGTACTCGCCCGTCTCCAGATCCAGGCTCAGGTGCACGGCCGTGACGAATCCCTCACCGCCGGAGTTGCTCATGAGGTAGTCGTTGCAGCGCTCCAGGAACTCCTTGGCAGGGACCGCGCCGATGAGGCCGCTGAAGGCCCCCGAGAGCATCAGGGCCCTGGTCCCGGCGTCCACGCCTTTGCCGGAGACGTCGACCACGGCCGCGTCGAGGCGGTTGCCGCGCAGGGTGGAGACGACGAAGTCACCGCCGAAGGAGGAGCCGCCCGCCTGGCGCAGTACCGAGGTGCGCCCCCACCCCTTGGGCAGGTCGGGCAGACGGCCTTGGTGGCGCAGCCGGTCGCGCAGGTCCAGGAGCATCATCTCACCGCTGAGCCCCTGCACGCCGAGGCGTTCGCGCACGCCCGAGAGCAGGTAGGAGAGTACGGAGGTGACACCGATGGTGACCAGCAGCCCGGGACCGACCTGTCCGACCTCCAGCATGTAGGCGGTGAAGCCCAGCACCGCCACGACCACGGTGAGCAGGAAGGCCAGGCTCTTGCGCTTGAGCAGGAGCCCGCCGGCCAGCAGGGGCAGGACCGTCAGGCTGGGCGGGAACCATCCGGTGGGGCCCCACACGGCACCGACACCGATGCCCACCGCCAGGACGACCAGGGTGATGAGGACGATCCGGTAGCGGAACAGCACCTTGCGCCGGAGCACCGCTACGAGCCGCTGCGCGGTGGAGCGCAGCAGCCGGGTGGACTTGGCGGTCGGTGTGGGCTTCATCAGTCACCTGGGGTCGAGGCGCCCGCGCGTACGCGGGGGGTTCGGGTACTCGGTCGGCACGGTCGTCACTTCGGGACCCTGCGGCCACCGCTCGCCCCGTGGGGCGTGTGCGCGGCCGCTGGACGGGAAGGGCCCTCGCCGCGGGGCGACGGGGCGGGTACGGGGCACCGCCCGGCTCATGGCGGTCGAAAGTGCCGTGCACGGGCGTCGGGAACCCTCCACTTGTGCACGAACTGTAGCGCGGGGGGCGCGGACGTGGCACGTGCAACCAGCGGCGTTATCCCCAAAACCGCAGGTTTAGGTTGAACCGATAACCGAGAGTAGAGGACTTTCCCTCACATACGCGAGGGTCCTATGGACGTTGACAGGGGCAACCACCCTCTCTCGGGCACCGCCGCGCGACCTGCGCGGGGCCGGGGGCGAAAGCCGAGGGCGGTACCGGGCGACCGCCCGGTGCGGACCAGGTTCCCACATGAGGAGGTGCCCTGACCAGGGCCGGTCGTCCCTTGCCGCGGCGGCTGGGCGGTGGGAGCGGCGGGGCGCGGCAAGCCCGGTCCCCGCACCGGGAGGGCACGGAGACCGGGGCGGTCGGGTGTCAGGGAAGGGGCGGCAGCTCGCCGGAGTCCTCGTAGGCGGAGAGCATGCCGATACGGCGGGTGTGCCGCTCCTCGTCGCTGTAGGGCGTGGTGAGGAAGACCTCCACGAACCGGGTGGCCTCCTCCAGCGAGTGCATCCGACCGCCGATGCCCAAGACGTTGGCGTCGTTGTGCTCGCGTGCCAGGCGGGCGGTCTCCTCGCTCCAGGCCAGCGCGGCACGGACGCCCCTGACCTTGTTGGCGGCGATCTGCTCGCCGTTGCCCGACCCTCCGATGACGACACCGAGCGAGCCCGGGTCGGCGGCCGTGCCCTCGGCGGCACGCAGGACGAAGGGCGGGTAGTCGTCCACAGCGTCGTAGACGGCCGGGCCGGCGTCGACCACCTCGTGACCGTGCTCCTTCAACCAGGAGACGAGGTGTTCCTTGAGCTCGTAGCCCGCATGATCTGATCCAAGATAAACACGCACGGACACAGTCTGGCAGGTCACACGGTCCCGGAGCACCGCGCCCCGCCCCATCCGGTGCGGACGGGGCGGGGCGGGAGCGGCTCGGGGGCCCGGCCGCCTCAGCCCGCGGCCGAGGCCACGCTCAGACCGAGGGCGGCGAACAGGACGATGGAGCCCACCGCGACCAGGTTGCTCACCAGGATCATCTTGAGGTCCCCGAACAGGGGTCCTGCCTTGGAGACCGCAGGCTTCTTGCTCAACTCACACCTCGTTCGATTGCGGCCGGGGACATCCGTCACCGGATTTTTCCACACCCGACAACGCGCCGCTCACCGGGTCTGATTCCGCGGCGGGACCGCCCCCGGTATGAGTCCGCCCACACCGCGGGGCGGGGCCCGCGGTCACAGTTGGAGGGACTTGATCTCGCAGAACTCCTCGATGCCGGGCAGGCCCCACTCGCGCCCGTTGCCGGACTGCTTGTAGCCGCCGAAGGGCGCGCGCGGGTTGACGGCTCCGCCGTTGACCTCGATCTGTCCGGCCTTGACCCGGCGTGCCACGGCCAGTGCCCGGTCGGGGTCGCCCGACCAGACGGCGGCGTTGAGCCCGTAGACGGTGTCGTTGGCGATGGCGACCGCCTCGTCCTCGGTGTCGTAGGGGATGAGGACGAGCACCGGGCCGAAGATCTCCTCCTGGGCGATGCGCATGTCGTTGCGCACGTCGGCGAAGACCGTCGGGCTGACGAAGTAGCCCTTCTCGCGGCCCTCGACGGGGTCGGCGCCGCCGACCACCAGGCGGGCGCCTTCCTCGACGCCGACGCGGATGTAGTCGCGGACGCGTTCGAGCTGGGTGTCGGAGACCAGCGGCCCCATGCGGGTGCCCTCCTCCGAGGGGTCGCCGGGGGTGTACTTGGCGGCGGCGGCCGCGGCGATCTCCACCGCCTCGTCGTAGGAGTCGCGGTGCACGAGCATGCGGGTGAGGGCGTTGCAGCTCTGCCCGGTGTTGCGCATGACGTCGGCCACGCCGCGCTTGACCGCCTGGGCGAGGTCGGCGTCGGGGAGCACGATGTTGGGGGACTTGCCGCCCAGTTCGAGCGCCACCCGCTTGACGGTCTCGGCTGCGACCTGGCTGACCCTGGTCCCGGCGCGCGTGGAGCCGGTGAAGGAGACCATGTCGATGTCGGGGTGGGCGGAGATGGCCTCACCGACGACCGGGCCGGTCCCCGACACGAGGTTGAACACGCCCGCGGGCAGGCCCGCCTCGTGGAAGACCTCGGTGAGCGCGTAGGCGGACAGGGGTGCCACCTCGCTGGGCTTGAGGACGACGGTGTTGCCCGCGAGCATCGCCGGGACGACCTTGAGCACGATCTGGTGCAGCGGGTAGTTCCACGGGGTGATGGCGCCGACCACGCCGATGGGCTCGCGCACGACGAGCGAGGTGCCCACGCGCTCGCCCTCGAAGAAGCGGTCACCGACCTCCTCGACCAGGTCGATGAAGGTCTGGAACATTATGGAGGGCAGGCCCGCCTGGACCTTGAGGGCGAACACCGAGGGGGCGCCCATCTCACGGGTGAGGACCGCGGCGGTGTCCTTGATACGGGAGTTGTACAGCTCCAGGGCCTTGGAGAGGTGCGTGACGCGCTGGCCGGGGGTGAGCGCCGCCCACCCGGGCTGGGCCTTCACAGCGGCCTCGACCGCCGCGTCGACGTCTTCGGACGCTCCGGCCGGGACGGTGTCGATGACCTGCTCGGTCGCCGGGTCCACCACGTCCAGCCCCTCGTCGGAGGCGGACGGGCGCCAGGCGCCGTCGATGTAAAGGGATCGCATGCTTCCACTTTCGCAGAACGCGATTCGGGTTGGCCACAGCGGGGACCGGGACCCGTGGTTTCACCGACCCCCCGGCCGGCGGGGCTCAGTCCCAGTGCGGCGGGCGTTCGTCGAGCAGCCGCGAGGTGTCGTCGTCGGCCATGTCGTCGCCCCAGCCCAGCGGGCGCTCGTCGCCGGTGGTGTCGGGAAGGATGTCGAGGTCGTCGAAGAAGTCGACCCTGCGGTCGCCGTCGGGTCCGGCCATGGCCACGCCCCCTGCTCTGCCTCGTGCACATCCGGTTCCGGGCGGGCACCGCGCCCGCCCGGAACAGACTGTAACGGAAACTACTCGAAGGACGGGGAGGCCGTGCGGGTGCGCTTGAGTTCGTAGAAGCCCTCGACCCCGGCGACCAGGCGCACGCCGTCCCAGAGGCGGCCGGCCTCCTCCCCGCGCGGGGTCGGGGTGACCACCGGGCCGAAGAAGGACACCCCCTCGACGCTGATGACGGGGGTGCCCACGTCCTCGCCCACCAGCTTCATCGCCTCGGCGTGCGAGGCGCGCAGCGCCGTGTCGTACTCGGTGGAGTCGGCGAAGGCGGCCAGGTCCTCGGGCAGGTCCGCCGCGGCCAGGGCTGCGCGGTGGGTCTCCTCGGTGCGGGGGGCGCCCTCGTGGTGGAACCTCTCCCCGTAGGCGGTGTAGAGGGCGCCGAGCACCTCCGGCCCGTACTTCTGCTCGGCCGCGGTGCACACGCGCACCGCGCCCCACGCGCTGTCGAGGAGTTCGCGGTAGTCCTGCGGCAGGTCCCGGCCCTCGTTGAGGACGGACAGGCTCATCACGTGCCAGCGCACCCGGACCGGGCGCACCTTCTCCACCTCCAGCAGCCAGCGGGAGGTGATCCACGCCCAGGGGCAGGCCGGGTCGAACCACATGTCGGCGACGGCGACGCCCTCGGGTGCGGCGGGCTGTTCGGGGGACTGCGTCATGGCTGCTCCTCGTCGTAGGCGGGCACTGGGACATGGCTGTGGGGGAAGGTATCCACCGCCAAGGGACAACCACGGCTTCTGGTTGCGCATTCCGGCGCGGTGCGTGGCAGGATCGAACCGAGTTCATGACGACCACCGGCCCCGACCGCGCTCACCGCCCACCGGCAGGGCCCGACGGGGACGGCAACGATGTCCGGCCGTCGGCGACGGCGGCCGTGGAGGGAGCGTGGCGTGGCGGGGAACCTGACGCGGGACGAGGCTCGGGAGCGGGCGCGGATCCTGGACGTCGACTCCTACACCGTGGAGCTCGACCTGACCACCGGTGACGAGACCTTCCGGTCCACCACCGTGATCCGATTCACGAGCTCGGAGGCGGGTGCGCGGACCTTCGTGGACCTGGCCGCCCCGGCGGTGGCCTCGGCGACGCTCAACGGCCGGGAGCTGGACCCGGCCGAGCTGTTCGACGGCGAGCGCCTGGTCCTCCCGGAGGTGGCCGCCGAGAACGAGCTGACGGTCGTGGCCGACGCCGCCTACATGCGCACCGGCGAGGGCCTGCACCGGTTCGTCGACCCGGTCGACGGCGCGGTGTACCTGTACAGCCAGTTCGAGACGGCCGACGCGCACCGGATGTACACCTGCTTCGACCAGCCCGACCTGAAGGCGGCGTTCGAGCTGACGGTGTTCGCCCCCGACTCCTGGGAGGTGGTGTCCAACAGCGCGCCGGACGTGGAACGCGAGCCGGCCGGGGACGGCGGCCGGGTCCGCTGGCACTTCCCGCCCACCCCGGTGATGTCGCCCTACATCACCGCGCTCGTGGCCGGGCCCTACCACGTGGTGCGCGACGAGCACGACGGCATCCCGCTGGGGCTGTACTGCCGCGCCTCGCTGGCCGAGCACCTGGACGCCGACGCCCTCTTCGACGTCACCAAGAAGGGCTTCGACTTCTTCCACGGGCTGTTCGACCTGCGCTACCCCTTCGGCAAGTACGACCAGTTGTTCGTGCCCGAGTTCAACGCGGGCGCCATGGAGAACGCGGGCGCGGTCACGTTCCTGGAGGACTACGTCTTCCGCTCCCGGGTGACCGACGCGCGCTACGAGCGCCGGGCGGAGACCATCCTCCACGAGATGGCGCACATGTGGTTCGGCGACCTGGTCACCATGCGCTGGTGGGACGACCTGTGGCTGAACGAGTCGTTCGCCACCTACGCCAGCGTGTACTGCCAGGCCAACGCCACCCGGTGGACGGACGCGTGGACCACGTTCGCCAACGTGGAGAAGGCGTGGGCGCTGCGCCAGGACCAGCTCCCCTCCACCCACCCGATCGCGGCCGACATGGTCGACATCCAGGCCGTCGAGGTCAACTTCGACGGCATCACCTACGCCAAGGGCGCCTCGGTGCTCAAGCAGCTCGCGGCGTACGTGGGCGTGGACGCGTTCTTCGCTGGCGTGCGCGCCTACTTCAAGGAGCACGCCTACGGCAACACCGAACTGAGCGACCTGCTGCGCCACCTGGCGGCGGCCTCAGGCCGCGACCTGTCGGAGTGGTCGCGCGAGTGGCTGGAGACGACGGGCGTCAACACCATGCGCCCGGAGTTCGAGGTGGACGACGAGGGCCGCTTCACGTCGTTCGCCGTGCTCCAGGAGGCCGCCCCGGAGCACCCGACGCTGCGCTCCCACCGCCTGGCGATCGGCCTGTACGAGCGCACCGACGCCGGGATCGTACGCCGCGAGCGCGTGGAGCTGGACGTCAGCGGCCCCCGTACCGAGGTGCCCGACCTGGTGGGTTCGGCCCGGCCGGACCTGGTCCTGATCAACGACGACGACCTCACCTTCACCAAGATCCGTCTGGACGAGCGCTCCCTGCGCACCGTGGTGGAGGGTGTCGGCGAGATCACCGAGTCGCTGCCGCGCGCGCTGGCCTTCGGTGCGGCATGGGACATGACGCGCGACGCGGAGATGGCCGCCCGTGACTACGTGTCCCTGGTGCTCTCGGGTATCAGCGGCGTGAGCGACGTGATGGTCGCGCAGACCCTGCTGCGCCAGGCCACCGGGGCGCTGGTCAACTACGCCGACCCCGCGTGGCGGGAGACCGGTTTCGAGCTGCTGGCCGAGCGGCTGCGCGAGCTGCTGACCTCCGCAGAGCCCGGCGGGGACCTCCAGCTCGCCTACGTCAACGCGCTGGCCGGGGCGGCCGAGTCCGACGCGCACCTGTCGCTGCTCCAGGGGCTGCTCGACGGCGCGATCACCGTGGAGGGCCTGGAGGTCGACACCGACCTGCGCTGGACACTGCTGCACCGTCTGGTCTCCCGGGGCCGGGCCGGGGAGGCGGAGATCACCGCCGAACTGGAGGCCGACCCGACGGCGACCGGCCAGCGCAAGGCGGCGGGTGCGCGGGCCGCGATCCCCACCCCCGAGGCCAAGGAGGCCGCCTGGGAGCGGATCGTGGGCGCGGACCTGGCCAACGCCGAGTTCCGGGCGACCCTCATGGGCTTCACCGAGCCCAGCCATGAGGAGCTGTACCGCCCGTTCGTGGACAGGTACTACGACCGGTTGGCCCCGGCGTGGGAGAAGTGGACCGGCGAGTTCGCCCAGAGCTTCGCGGAGATGATGTACCCCGGCGGCCTGGTGGAGGAGGCGACGCTGAAGCGTACCGACGCCTACATCGCCGAGCACGCTCCGCCCCCGGCGCTGCGCCGTCTGCTGGTGGAGGGCCAGGCGGGGGTCGAGCGCGCCCTGCGCGCCCGCGCCAGGGACGCCGAGGCGGGCAAGGGCTAGAACCCGAGCGGCCCCGGGGAATGCCCCCGGGGCCGCGCCGCCCGTCTGGCTGCAGGCGACGGCCGGAAGCAGCGCGAGGGCGCCGCTGGTGTCCGCAGGAGGAGTCTCTGCCGCAGCGAGGAACGAGCAAGGCAGTAGCGACGACGAAGACGCCGGCCTCCTGGGCGCCCGAGCACCGTCCGAGCCTGCGAGGACGCATGAACACAGCGAGGGACCATCAACGCAGCCCGCCTCCGAGGGGGCCCAGGGTCCGCCGGATCCGGGCGACCGTGCGGGGGTCGGCGAGCAGTTCGTCGACGAGCACGGGCTCGCCCTCCCCGTTGGTGAGCGGGATGCGCCAGTTCGGGTACTCGGTGCTGGTGCCGGGCTGGTTCTGCATGCGGCGCTCGCCCACCATGTCGGTCAGTGCCACACCCAGCATGCGCGCCGGGGTGGCCGACAGGAAGGCGTGCATGGCCGCCGCCACCGAGGCCGGGTCGGCCACCGGGTCCACGTCCGCGGCGAGCAGGCCCATCTCCACCAGGAGGGAACGCCACCGCTCCACACGCTCCTCGGATTCGGCGAGTTCCTCCTCCAGTGGCCGTCCCAGCAGCCCCAGGCGGTCGCGCAGTTCGATGTGCTCCCCCGACAGGAACGAGGCGACCGGCGGCAGGTCGTGGGTGGCGACCGTGGCCAGGCAGTCGGCGCGCCACTCCTGCGGTCGACGGGGCACGCCCTCGGAGTCCTGTTCGAACCACAGGACGGACGTGCCCAGGATCCCCCGGTCGGCGAGGTGGTCGCGCACCCGGGGCTCCACGGTGCCCAGGTCCTCTCCGACGAGTACGGCGTCGGCCGTGTGCGCTGCCAGGGCGAGGGTGCCCACCGTCCCCTCGTGGTCGTAGCGGACGTAGGTGCCCTCGGAGGGCGGGGCTCCCTCGGGCACGCACCACATCCGGAACATGCCCATGACGTGGTCCACGCGGGCCCCGCCGGCGTTGCGCAGGGCGTGGCCCATGATCTGGCGGAGGGGGGCGTAGCCCAGTTCGGCGAGCCTGCGCGGGTGCCAGGGCGGCTGGCCCCAGTCCTGGCCCTGCCGGTTGAACTCGTCCGGCGGCGCCCCCGCGTGCAGTCCCGGGACCAGCGCGTCCCCGCAGGTCCACGCGTCCGCGCCCCCGGCCTGGACGCCGATCGCCAGGTCGTGGACGATCCCCAGCCCCATCCCCGCGGCCAGGGCGGTGCTCTGGGCCTGGGCCTCCTGCTCGTCCAGGACCCACTGGAGCCAGCGGTGGAACTCCACGGTCGGCCAGCGGTGCAGGGCCTCCTCCCCCACCGCCTGTGAGCCGACGTCGCGCAGGTGGGCGGGCCAGGAGCGGATGTCGCCGCCGTGTTCCTCGGCCAGGGCGCACCAGGTGGCGAACTCGACCAGGGGCTGCCCCTCGCGCTCCAGGTAGGTGCGGAGCGCGGCCTCCCGGCCGGGTGCGCGCGGCACCTGGAAGAGCACTTCGAGGGCGGCGCGCTTGGCCTCCCAGACGGCGTCCCGGTCCAGCAGGTCGGCGGTGCGGCCGCGCTCGCGCAGGGGGCGGGCCAGGCGCTGGATGCCCTCGCGCTGGGCGGGGTCGAGCCGGGCGTACTCCGGGATGTCCTCCACCCGGATGTAGAGCGGGCTGCTGTAGCGGCGGCTGACGGGCAGGTAGGGCGAGGGCTCCAGCGGCGGCACGGGTTCGGTGGCGTGCACCGGGTTGACCAGGACGAAGTCCGCGCCGAGGTCGCGTCCGCCCCAGTCGCTGAGGTCGGCGAGGTCGCGCAGGTCTCCGGTGCCCCACGAGGCCCTGGACCGGACGCTGTAGACCTGGGCTGTGAGCCCCCACACCCGTGGGCGGCGACCCAGGGCTGTGGGCTCGATCCGGTCGGGGACCACCAGCAGGGGGGCGTCGTACTCGGCGCCCCCGGCGCCGACGTGCAGGGTGTGCACGCCCAGGGGCAGGCCGGGGTCGAAGGGCAGCAGGGAGCCGTCGGCGGTCTCGACCGTGCTGCGGGCGCCCTCGGGCAGGACGAGGTCGGGGGCCTTGCCCTCGCGGACGACCACGGCGGGGGGCAGCGGACCCGGCCGCGGAGCCGACACCGCGTCCCGGTCCTGGGGGTCGACCCCCAGGGCCCGCAGGACGTGACGGATGGTGTCGGGCGCGACGGCCACCCGACGCCCCCGCCAGTCCTCGTAGGCGGTGGCGACCCCGTGCTGCTCGGCCACGCGGGCCAACTGAACATCCCTCACAGCAACCGATCATGCCCCAACCGTGGCCGTGTACACAGCAGGACGGCCCGGCGTGGGGCCGGAAAGCCCTCTCGACGTGGGGTGCGGTTGACCGTTTCCTTGTGTTCGGGGGGCCGGTACGGATCAGTCCGTGCCGGGAGGGACGCGGTGCGCCCAGGGACGGGCCTGTTCCAGCTGGGCCGACAGCGACAGCAGCGTCCCCTCGCCGCCCGGCCGTCCCGTGAGCATCACGCCGATGGGCAGGCCGTCAGGCGACCAGTGCAGGGGGAGGCTGACCGAGGGTTGGCCGGACACGTTGTAGACCGAGGTGAAGGGGGCGAACTCGGTCATCAGGCGGAACTCCTCGGCCGCCCCCTGGGAGCGCAGGTGCCCGATCGGCCCCGGGGGCAGGGCCAGGGTGGGGCTGAGCACGGCGTCGAAGGGGGCGGTGGCCGCGGCCAGGGACCGCACACCGCGCTGGAGCCGGGCCCAGGCGGCGATGTAGTCGTCTGCGGAGGCGGCCCGGGCTCGGGCGCGCAGCCACCGGTTGAGCGGGCCGAGTTCGTGCTCGCGCTCGGGGTCCACGGGGGCGGCGGAGGCCATCGCCGTCCAGAGCACCTGGAAGTCCTGGAAGTAGGTGCCGCCGAAGTGGGCGTCGCCGGGCGGGGGGATCTCCTCCACCTCGTGCCCGAGTTCGACGAGCAGTTCGGTGGCCTCGTCGTGGGCCCGCCGCACGTGCGGATGCACGGGGGCGTCGGTGGCTCCCGGCTCGGTGTAGCGGCCGACGCGCAGCCGCCGGGGTGCGCGCCGGGTATGGCCGAGGAAGGTCTGGCCGAGGGGCGGGCTCGGTGCGGTGTACTGGTCGCCGGGCAGGTTCCCGGCCACGGCGTCGAGTGCCAGGGCGGCGTCGGCCACGGTCCGGGTGAGGAACCCGGCGGTGGCCAGGCCGGCGAGGTCGGCTCTGCCGGGGCCCGCGGAGACGCGTCCCCGGGTGGGTTTGAGTCCGAACAGGCCGCAGGCGCTGGCGGGGATGCGCACGGAGCCGCCTCCGTCGGTGCCGTGGGCGATGGGGGCGAGACGTGCGGCCACGGCCGCGGCTGCGCCGCCGCTGGAGCCGCCGGGGGTGAGGGCGGTGTTCCAGGGGTTGCGGGTGGGCGGGGCGATGTCGTTCTCGGTGTAGCAGGAGGAGCCGAGTTCGGGGGTGTTGGTCTTGCCGGTGAGGAGGGCTCCGGCGGCGCGCAGCCGGCCTGCGGCGTGGGTGTCGAACGCGGCGACGGTGTGCGGGAGGGCGCGCGAGCCGTAGGTGGTCCGTACCCCGGCGACCGTGTCGAGGTCCTTGACGGGGACGGGGACTCCGAGCAGCGGCGGCAGCAGGTCCGGCGTGTCGTCCACCACCCGTTTCTCGGCATACCGGGCTTGTTCGAGAGCTATTTCGGCCGTGACCGCAATGTGGGAGCCGTAGGTGGGGTCGAGCCGCTCCACCCGCCGCAGGAAGTGCTCGGCGATCTCCACGGGAGACAGTTCCCGGCCGCGGACCATCGCGGCCAGCCGGTGTCCCGGCAGGTCGTGGATCTGGGTCATGATCATCCAGGCTAGCGGGCGGCGCGGCCGACCGGCCCGGGGGCGGCGGTGCTCTCTGGAGAGGCTGTCCGAGAGGTGATCCTTCCCTGTCCCAGTGCTGCGGACACGCATGCGGGGGGACGGATCGGGGCAGAGCAGGTGTGAGAAGTCAGGCGCTAGGACTCGGAAATGGATGGATCTAACCTGTCCGACGTGGAATCGACAACGACAGAGAACAACCGCCGATCGCCAGAAAAAGCCCCACCGAGGACACAGCGCCCGGAAGATCTCTTTTTCCCCAACAAACGCGAGAAAAAGGATAATTCTGAGCGAAGGCCCCTCTATGGGACTTTGAAGGACAACAAGACCGCACGCCGCTGGGCCGTGCGCGTGGCCGCCGCCCTGGCCACCGCCCTCCTGGTGGGCCTGCTCACCTCCAGTTGGCGCGTCGGCGCCACCCTGGGGCTGATCGTGCTCATCTGGACCGCGGTGTACGACATGCGCCACCGCTCGGAGGTGCCCCAGTGGCGCAGGGGGCACGCCGCCCAGCGCAAGACCGAGGCCCAGCTCAAACTGATGAAGCAGCTCGGCTACCGGGTCCTGCACGCACGATCCGTCCCCACCGGAGACGGCCAGATCGACCACTTCGTCGTGGGGCGCCGCGGAGCCTTCACCATCGACTCCGAGTCGTGGGACAAGCGCCTGCCGCTGCGCAACAAGCTGGAGAAGCTCTACCACGGCCGCTTCAGCAAGAACGAGCGGATCGACGAGGCGCTGGACGAGGCCAAGCGCGCCGAGGAACTCGTCAGCGCCGAACTCGGCCGCGACATCTCGGTGCGCCCGGCCCTGGCCATCTACGGCCCCGGGATGCCCTGGGACAGCCATCGCCTGCGCGGTGTCGACATCATCACGGGTTCCAAGGTCCGCCGGTGGCTGCGCACGGGGCGCGACCGGATGGACGAGACCGAGATCGAGGAGATCTACGAAGCCGCGAAGAAGGCGCTCCCCCCGCGCTACTGATCCAGCAGAACCGCCGACACCGGGCCCGGGTGCCACCCACCCGGGCCCGCGCATCACGGCATGTCTCACGATTCGAACACCGCGTCTCCCGAGGCGAGACCACGGCAGTTGGACGGAACGGCTACCATCGACGGGAAAGACCCGGAACCGATGGGAGTCCACCCCATGCCCGCGCTACGCTCACGCACGGTCACGCACGGCAGGAACATGGCAGGTGCGCGCGCCCTCATGCGCGCCACCGGTGTGGAGCGCGAGGACTTCGGCAAACCCATCGTGGCCGTGGCCAACAGCTTCACCGAATTCGTCCCCGGCCACGTCCACCTGCGCGAGGTCGCCGACGTGGTCTCCGCGGCGGTCCGCGAGGCGGGCGGCGTCCCCCGCGAATTCAACTCGATCGCCGTCGACGACGGCATCGCCATGGGCCACGGCGGCATGCTCTACTCGCTGCCCAGCCGCGAACTCATCGCCGACTCCGTCGAGTACATGGTCAACGCGCACTGCGCGGACGCCCTGGTGTGCGTGTCCAACTGCGACAAGATCACCCCGGGCATGCTGCTGGCCGCCATGCGGCTCAACATCCCCACGGTGTTCGTCTCCGGCGGCCCCATGGAGGCCGGCAAGGTCACCGTGGTTGAGGGCACGGCCACCACGGTCCGCAAGCTCGACCTCATCAACCCGATGATCGCCGCGGCCGACGAGAGCGTCTCCCAGGCCGAACTGGACGAGATGGAGGAGGCGGCCTGCCCGACCTGCGGCTCCTGCTCGGGTATGTTCACCGCCAACTCGATGAACTGCCTCACCGAGGCGATCGGACTCGCGCTGCCGGGCAACGGCACCGTGCTGGCCACCCACACCGCCCGCCGGGCCCTGTACGAGGCGGCCGGGCACCGGGTCGTGGAGGCCGCCAAACGCTACTACCAGGAGGACGACGACTCCGTCCTGCCGCTGTCCATCGCCACCCCCGCCGCCTTCGGCAACGCCATGGCCCTGGACGTGGCCATGGGCGGCTCCACCAACACCATCCTGCACCTGCTGGCCGCCGCCACCGAGGCCGGCGTCGACTTCGGCCTCCCGGAGATCGACCAGGTCTCACGCCGCGTGCCGTGCCTGTGCAAGGTCGCGCCGAACACGGAGAAGTACCACATCGAGGACGTCCACCGGGCGGGCGGCATCCCCGCCATCCTCGGTGAACTCGCCCGAGGCGGCCTGCTGGACACGTCCCTGCCCACGGTGCACGGCAAGACCATCGGGGAGTTCATCGACGAGTGGGACATCGCCGGCGGCAGCGCCTCCGACGAGGCCGTCGAACTGTTCCACGCCGCACCCGGCGGCAAGCGCACTACCAAGGCCTACTCCCAGAGCACCCGCTGGGACAGCCTGGACACCGACCGCGAGGCCGGCTGCATCCGCTCGGTGGAGCACGCCTACACCAAGGACGGCGGTCTGGCCGTACTGTTCGGCAACCTCGCCCCCGACGGCGCGATCGTCAAGACCGCCGGCGTGGAGGAGGAGCTGTGGACCTTCTCCGGTCCCGCCAAGGTGTTCGAGTCTCAGGAGGACGCGGTCGAGGGCATCCTCTCCAAGCAGATCGAGCCCGGCGACGTGGTGGTCATCCGCTACGAGGGCCCCAAGGGCGGCCCGGGCATGCAGGAGATGCTCTACCCCACGAGCTTCCTCAAGGGCCGCGGCCTGGGCAAGGCGTGCGCGCTCATCACCGACGGCCGCTTCTCCGGCGGCACGTCCGGCCTGTCCATCGGCCACGCCTCACCCGAGGCCGCCGCGGGCGGCGACATCGCCCTGGTGGAGGACGGCGACACCATCAGCATCGACATCCCGGGCCGCGGCCTGGTGCTGGAGGTGTCCGAGGACGAGCTCGATGCCCGCCGCGAGCGCCTGGTCAAGGAACTGGGCCGCTTCCAGCCGCGCGACCGCCAGCGCCCGGTGACGGCGGCGCTGCGCGCCTACGCCGCCATGGCCACCTCGGCCTCCACCGGCGCGGCGCGCGACGTGAGCCAGATCGAGAAGTAGGGCCCTCGGCCCAAGAACAGCCCGAGGGGCGCCTCCTGCCGGGGGCGCCCCTCGGGCGTGCACGGACGGTGCCGTCAGGAACAGCAGCCGCCCCCGCAGCACCCTCCGCCACCGGAGGGCGCGGGTGCGGCGGCGCGTCCGCCCACGGCCACCGTGGACAGCAGGCGCACGGTGTCGTCGTGCCCCTGGGGGCAGTCGGCCGGGTCGCCCGCCTCGGCCATCGGGCGGGAGACCTCGAAGGAGGTGCCGCAGGTGCGGCAGCGGAAGTCGTATCTGGGCATGGCCACAGGATAGCCGCCCCCTCACGTCCGGAGCCGGCTCCATGAGGTCACGCCCCGTCGGGCCACTCGATCCCACGGCCCCGGTCGACCGAACCCGCCTCTTCCAGCACGGTCGGCTCCGGCCCCGATGCCAGGAACCCCTTGAACCCGGGGCCGCCCTTCCTCTGGAGCCTCCCGTCGTCCTCGGCACCCGCCGCGGCCACAGGCCCGTGGCCGTCGCTCGTGACCGGTCGGCCGCCTCCGTCATCCCACTTCTCGGACATCCCGCCGGTTCGCCTCCGGCCCCGCCGACGCATACCGCCCACCGACCTTCACCAGGGACCCGATCCGGCCCCCGCTTTCCTCCGACCGCTCCAGGCACACGGAAGCCCCCGCTCCCGTCCGGGAGGAGCGCGAAGGGGCGGCGGGGCCGGTCGGGGACGCTTGCCCCGGCCCCGCCGCCGGCGTCAGGCCACCAGGTGGGCCATGTACGGCTCCCACTGGGGGTCGCCGTGCAGGTCACCGTTGATCAGCCGCCAGTGCGGCCCCTTGGGCACCTTGGGGGTGATGTGCAGCTCCCAGCCGAGCTCGTCCAGGAACTTGTCCGCCTTGCGGTGGTTGCACGGTTTGCAGGCCGCCACCACGTTCTCCCACACGTGCGCCCCGCCGCGGCTGCGCGGGATGACGTGGTCGATCGTCTCGGCCTTTCTGCCGCAGTAACCGCAGGTGTTGCGGTCCCGGCGCATGAGGGCCACCCGCGTCAGCGGAACCCTGCGGCTGTAGGGAACGGTGATGTAGCGCCTGAGCCGGATCACCGACGGCACGTCGTAGGACCGTGTCGCCGAGTGCAGGACCGCTCCCGTCCCGTCCTCGTGGACGACCTCCGCCTTCTCCCGCAGGACGAGGAGAATCGCCCTGCGCAGGGGCAGCGTCGTCAGTGGTTCGAAACTCGCGTTGAGTAGCAGCACATGGCGGCGGGCGGTGCCTGGACCACCCTCCCGGCTGCGTCGGGCGCTCATCGCTTCGCCCCGGCCGCCGCATGCCGCGACCGTGTCTCTTCCCCGGCCAGCCGATCGGCCAGCCAGGAAACCTCCCTGTGCACCGATCCGAGGATCGGTGGTTCCGTACGCCTTGCCACACGGACCTCCCGGTGGTTACCGCCGAGCTCGCGTCCCGCATTCAGTTTGCGTGGTCGGACCGCTCCCGCGCCACCCCATTTCCTCGCGGACCTCCAGAAAAAAGCCGGTGTTCGCCGCTTCGAGACCATCCCGCGCCCCGGCGGGATGCGCCCGCCGCAACCACACCGTGACCGACAGAGACGGAAGGGCCTGTGGATAGGCTGCGAAGTATGCGCCAACTCCGGTACCCGCCAGCAGAGCGTTCGGACATCATCGACACCCTCCACGGCCACGCGGTCGGCGACCCCTACCGCTGGTTGGAGGACCCCGACTCGGCGAAGACCAAGGACTGGTCGGCGGCCCAGGACACCCTGTACTCCGAGGCCGCCTCCGGCTACGGGACCCGCTCCTGGTTCGACGACCGTGTCCGCTCGCTCCTGGGCGCCGGGTACGTCGGCGCCCCCCTGTGGCGGGGCGGACGCCGCTTCTTCACCCGCCGCACAGCCGAGCAGGAGCACGGCGTCCTCTACGTCCGGGACGGCGACGGCCCCGAGCGCGTCCTGGTCGACCCGGGTGCCCTGGACCCCGAGGGCCTCACCACCCTCGACGCCTGGCAGCCCGACCGCTCGGGGCGGCTCCTGGCCTACCAGCTCTCCGAGGGCGGCGATGAGGAGTCGGTGCTGCGCGTCATGGACACCGACACCGGTACCACCGTCGACGGACCGATCGACCGCGCCCGCTACAGCCCCATCGCGTGGCTGCCGGACTCCTCGGCGTTCTACTACGTGCGCCGCCTGCCCGCGGAGCGGATCCCCGAGGGCGAGGAGAACTACCACCGCAGGGTCTACCTGCACCGGCTCGGCTCCCCCGAGAACGAGGACGTCCTCATCTTCGGCGAGGGGCGCGACAAGACCGAGTACTACGCCCCCACCGTGAGCCGCGACGGCCGCTGGCTCCTGCTGTCGGCGGTCAAGGGCACCTCCTCGGCCACCGACCTGTGGATCGCCGACCTCGCCGAGGGCCCCCTGGAGTCCCCCCGGCTACTGCCGATCCAGCAGAACGTGGACGCCGACCTGGAGGCGCACGTGGGACGCGACGGACGCCTGTACCTGTACACCGACCGCGACGCCCCGCGCGGGCGCCTGTGCGTGGCCGACCCCGCCTCCCCCGGCCACGAGCACTGGACCACGCTGGTGCCCGAGGACCCCGAGGCGGTCCTGGAGGACTACGCGATCCTGGACGGCCCGGAGCTGGACCGGCCCGAACTCCTCGTTTCGTGGGGACGCCACGCCGTCAGCGAGATCAGCCGCCACGACCTGGCCACGGGTGAGCGGCTCGGGACCCTGGAACTTCCCGGCCTGGGCACGATCGGCACCCTGGGGGAGCGCCCCGAGGGCGGGCACGAGGCGTGGTTCGGCTACACCGACAGCACCCACCCGTCGTCGGTGTACCGCTACGACGCACTCAGCGGCACCGTCTCACGGTGGGCCCACGCCCCCGGTCGGATCGACGTGCCCGACGTGCGCACCGAACTGGTGACCTTCACCTCCAAGGACGGCACCCCCGTGCGCATGCTCCTGGTATCGCCCCCCGGACCCTCGGACGGGCCCCGGCCGACCGTCCTGTACGGATACGGCGGCTTCCGGATCTCCCTCAGCCCCTCCTACTCCGCGTCGGCCCTGGCCTGGGTGCGTGCGGGCGGCGTGTACGCCATCGCCAACCTGCGCGGCGGGCTGGAGGAGGGCGAGGGGTGGCACCGCGCGGGGATGCTCGCCGACAAGCAGAACGTCTTCGACGACTGCGCCTCCGCCGCCGAGCACCTCATCGCCACGGGGGTGGCCTCCCCCGACCGGTTGGCGGTCATGGGCGGCAGCAACGGCGGCCTCCTGGTCGGCGCCATGGTCACCCAGCGCCCCGACCTGTTCGCCGCCGCGGTCTGCTCAGCACCGCTGCTCGACATGGTGCGCTACGAGCACTTCGGGCTGGGACAGCTCTGGAACGTCGAATACGGCAGCGCCGACGTCCCTGAGGAGCTGGAGTGGCTGCTGGCGTACTCGCCGTACCACAACGTCCGCGAGGGAACCCGCTACCCGGCGACACTGTTCACGGTGTTCGACAACGACACGCGGGTCGACCCCATGCACGCCCGCAAGCTGTGCGCGCTCATGCAGTGGGCGACGTCGGCCCCGGCCGAGGAGCGTCCGATCCTGCTGCGGCGCGAGGCCGAGGTGGGGCACAGTTCGCGTTCGGTGAGCCGGAGCGTGGCGCTCGGTTCCGAACAACTGGCCTTCCTCGCCCACCATCTGGGCCTGTCCACGGACTGACCCGGGGCCACGGGCCGCAGCGAAGAGAGCAAACGCACAGGTGCCAGGACACATGCCGCCGCGTGGGCACGCGGAAGGGCTTGAGACAATGAGGGGTGCCCACCCCAGGGGAGCCGCCCACGAGAGGAACCGGACGTGACACAGACCGAGGCCGGACCCGCCGCAACCGCGACCGCACCCAAGCGGCACGTGTACCTCGCCCAGGTGCGCTACGGCGACCTCGACCCGCAGAACCACGTCAACAACGTGCGGATGCTCGCCTACCTGGAGGACGCCCGCGTCTCGTTCCTGCACTACAAGGGGCTGTCCAACGACGACGGGGTGTTCGGCGCCCTGGTCGTGGCCCGCACCGAGGCGGACTACGTCGCTCCCCTGCTCCCCCGCACCGAACCGGTGCGGGTGGAGCTGTGGGTGACCGAGGTCCGCAACGCGAGCTTCTCCCTGGCCTACGAGATCCGCGACGACGACACCGTGTTCCTGCGCGCCCGCACGGTGCAGGTCGGCTTCGACGTCCACGCCCAGCGCGCCCGGCGGCTCAACGGCACCGAGCGGGACTTCCTCGCCCAGTACTCCTGAGGGCGTGCGACGGCAGGCAGCGCCGGAGAGGGTCAGCGGGCCTCGCTGACGATGAGAGGGCCGCCGCGGTCCACCTGGCTGCCGGGGACGACCGCGGCGGCCTTCTCCCTCTGCCAGGCCGCGAAGTGCGGCGAGGCGCGGTGCGCCGCCAGGGCCGCCTCGTCGGCGAACACCTCGCACACCCAGAACAGGTCGGGGTCGGCGGAGTCGGCCACCACGTCGAAGCGCAGGCAGCCCGGCTCCCCACGGACGGAGGCCGCGGCGTGCCGGGAGATCCCGGAGACGAACGCGTCGCGGTGGCCGGGCAGGACCCGAACCGAGATGACCAAGGACAACGGGCGATCGGGCACGGCGGCTCCAGCGGCGGCGGGTCGGCGCGACCGAGCCTACGCCCCGGCCGGTGTCCCGTCCGCCCACCGCACCCGTCCCGGCGGCCCTGCGCGCCCGGGCCCCGTGTTCGACGACGAACTCAGGCCAGGGAGATCCTGACGCTCTCGCCACCGTCGTCGTCGCGCCCCTCGTCGGAGGAGACCCGGATCGAGGTCGGATCGGCCACCGCCGGCGGCGCGGCCTCCTCGGGCACGTTGACCATGCTGTGCGCGGCCATCACCATGTACTCCCACATCTGGCGGTCCTGCACCGAGGGCAGTTCCAAGGAGTCCATGGCCGCGCGCATGTGCTCCAGCCAGCGGTCGCGCTCGGCGGCGCCGATCCGGAACGGGAAGTGGCGCATCCTCAGGCGGGGGTGGCCGCGGCGCTCGTTGTAGGTGCGCGGGCCGCCCCAGTACTGCATGAGGAAGAGCCGCAGCCGTTCCTCGGCGGGCCCGAGGTCCTCTTCCGGGTACATCGGCCTCAGCACGGGGTCGGCGGCGACGCCCTCGTAGAAGCGGCGGACCAGGCGGGTGAAGGCCTCTTCCCCGCCCACGGCCTCGTAGAAGGTCATGCGCTCGCCCTGGCTCTGGTGATCGTCTCGCGCGGAAGTCATCGCCCACCAGGGTATGCGACGGCCGCCGGGGTGCCGGTCCACCCGACGGCGGCGGGCCCGCCGACCAGGCGGCGGGGCCCGCTGTGTCCGTCGCGGTCTAGTCGCGGGTGAGCTTGCGGTGGGTGACCGCGTGCGGGCGCGTGGCGTCCGGGCCCAGGCGCTCGATCTTGTTCTTCTCGTAGGACTCGAAGTTGCCCTCGAACCAGAACCAGTCGGCGTCGCCCTCCCAGGCGAGGATGTGGGTGGCCACGCGGTCCAGGAACCACCGGTCGTGGGAGGTGATGACGGCGCAGCCGGGGAAGTCCAGCAGCGCGTTCTCCAGGGATCCGAGGGTCTCCACGTCCAGGTCGTTGGTGGGCTCGTCCAGCAGCAGCAGGTTGCCGCCCTGCTTGAGGGTGAGCGCCAGGTTGACGCGGTTGCGCTCGCCTCCGGAGAGCACGCCGGAGGGCTTCTGCTGGTCCGAGCCCTTGAACCCGAAGGCGGCGACGTAGGCGCGGCTGGGGATCTCGACCTTGCCGACCTCGATGAAGGTCTCGCCGTCGGAGATGGTCTCCCAGACGTTCTTGCTGTCGTCGATCCTGGCGCGGTACTGGTCGACGTAGGAGATGTCGACGGTGTCGCCGACGTCGATCTTGCCCCCGTCCGGGGTCTCCTGGCCGACGATCATCTTGAACAGGGTGGTCTTGCCCACGCCGTTGGGGCCGATGATGCCGACGATACCGTTGGGTGGCAGCGAGAAGCTCAGGTCCTCGATGAGGACGCGGTCGTCGAAGCCCTTGGTGAGGTTCTTCACCTCCACGACCGTGTTGCCCAGACGCGGGCCGGGCGGGATCTGGATCTCCTCGAAGTCGAGCTTGCGGGTCTTGTCGGCCTCGGCCGCCATCTCCTCGTAGCGCTGGAGGCGGGCCTTGCTCTTGGTCTGGCGGGCCTTGGCGTTGGAGCGGACCCACTCCAGCTCTTCCTTCAGGCGCTTGGCCTTCTTGGCGTCCTTCTGGCCCTCGACCTTCAGACGCGTCTGCTTGGTCTCCAGGTAGGTGCTGTAGTTGCCCTCGTAGGGGTAGAAGTGGCCGCGGTCCAGTTCGAGGATCCAGGTGGCCACGTGGTCCAGGAAGTACCTGTCGTGGGTGATGGCGACGATGGTGCCGGGGTAGTTGGCCAGGTGCTGCTCCAACCAGTTCACGCTCTCGGCGTCCAGGTGGTTGGTGGGCTCGTCCAGCAGCAGCAGGTCGGGCTGTTCCAGCAGCAGCTTGCACAGGGCCACCCGGCGCTTCTCACCGCCGGAGAGCTGGGTGACGGAGGCGTCCGCCGGGGGGCAGCGCAGCGCGTCCATCGCCTGGGCGAGCTGGCTGTCCAGGTCCCAGGCATTGCGGTGGTCGAGCTGCTCCTGGAGCTTGCCCATCTCCTCCAACAGGTCGTCGGAGTAGTCCGTCGCCATCTTCTCGGCGACCTCGTTGAACCGGTTGAGCATCGCCTTGGTCTCACCGACACCGTCCTCGACGTTCTCCAGGACGGTCTTGTCGGGGTCCAGGCGGGGCTCCTGGGCGAGCAGGCCGACCGTGAACCCGGGCATGAGGCGAGCGTCGCCGTTGGATGGCTGCTCGATGCCGGCCATGATCTTCAGCAGCGTCGACTTACCCGAACCGTTGGGCCCCACGACACCGATCTTGGCTCCGGGCAGGAACGAACCCGAAACGTTGTCCAGGACGACCTTGTCGCCGTGCGCCTTGCGCACGTTTTGCATGGTGTAGATGTACTCCGGCATGCCTCCAAGCCTAGGGCGTCGGGGACCGTGCCGAGACCCGCACGGCCCGTCCCCGCCTTCGGGGAAGGAACTTCCCCGGCCGGTTCCGCCCCTGGGGGAACCGCACGAGGACGGACCGGCCCCGCCCCGTGAGGAGCCCCGCCCACCCAGGCCCTCCTCCGGTGCAGGAAACGGGTCCGCCCTTCCCGGCACTCACTCGCCTCCCCAGGGCTCCAGGTCCCGGGACCGCAGCGGGGCGGCCTCCCGCCACCGCTCCACCGGCAGTCCCCAGTCCAGGGCACGGCGCATGAGCAGCGCCATGGAGTAGTCGGGGTCGGCGTCCAGGGCCGCCTCCAGCGCCGCCGACGCGAGCGGCACGTCGTCGCGCTGCCAGGCGGCCACGGCCAGCAGGGAGGCGGGTGCCGCCCTCAGGCGTGCGGGGACGTGGCGCACGACACGGGCCCAGAGCCGCTCGTGCACGGGCGCGCTGCGCTCGGTGATGCGGGCCCACGCCTCGTCCCGTACGCGCACACACGCCAGGTACACACCCAGTTCGGCGAGTTCGGCGTGCCCGGTGACGTGCGCCCCCTCCCACTCGGCGCGCACCGCCGAGCGGACCGCCGCCAGGCCCGCCTCCGGCCCCGGCCCGCAGGGCCGGGCGCGCTCCGCGGCCTCGATCTCCTCCACTCGGGCCGCCACCAGCGCCAGGGCCGCCTCCTCCGCGGGGCCGAGCACCGCCCGCACCCGGTCCTCGGTACCGGACAGCAACTGCGCCACGGGGACGATCCCGCGCAGTACGGCGTCGGCGGGGGCAGTGGAGCGGTCGGTCTCCAGCGGTCGGCCCTCGGGCGGGCAGCACCCCGGTTCGGGGCAGGTGTGGGACCAGTAGCGCCCTTCCCAGACCCGGAAGGCGTCCAACACGGTGACGCTGCGCTCCAGAGCGGCCCACAGCAGCGCGTTGATGTCGGGGAGGACCCGTTCCGGCGGGCCGAACGCCACCACCAGCAGCTCCCCACACCGTGCCGCCGCCGTGTGCTCGACCGCCGACACCGCCCTCAGCTCCGCGGAGGAGGCCTCCTCCACACGGTCCAGGTCGGCTTGGAGGACGGAGTGGACCCGCCCGTCCTCCGTGAGCGCCAGGACCACGATCCCCGGATCGGGCGGCCCGGGTACCAGGTAGGGCAGTGCGGCGACGATGTCGGCGGGGCAGGTGAGGGTGAGCGGGTCCTGGGGCTTTCCCTGCGGGGATCCGTGGCTTTGTGAGCGCATATCATCACCATGAGTGACTTCGCCGTCGCGCACAACGGGCCCTGCCCGGCCTGTGGACAAGCGCCGCGGGCCCGCCCCTTCCCCGGCCGGTCTCAGCCGATCTGACCGGGCAGTCCGCGCCCGAAGGGGCCGCCCTCCCGCTGCCCGGGGATCCTGGTGCCGCCCTGCCGCGCCGCGGGCAGGCACACACGGTTGCGGCCGGTCTCCTTGGCCCGGTAGAGCGCCAGGTCGGCGGCGGTGAGCAGTTCCACGAGGTCGTTGCCGTGCTCACCCACCACGGCCGCGCCGACCGAGACGGTGATGGAGACGGGGACCTCCTCCACCGCGATCTGCATGCTCCCCACCTGGGAGCGCAGCCGCTCGGCGGCCTGCCACGCCTCGGCGGTGTCGGCTCCGGGAAGCAGCACCACGAACTCCTCCCCGCCGAAGCGGCCGAGCAGGTCCGACTGGCGCAACTGCTGGGCGATGGTGGTGGCCACACCCAGCAGGACCTGGTCGCCGAACAGGTGGCCGTGGTTGTCGTTGACCCGCTTGAAGTGGTCGATGTCGACGATCAGCACGGCGGCCCGGCCGCGCGATGAGCGTGCCCGCGCGATCTCCGCCGAGGCCTCCTGCTCCCAGGTCGGCGCGTTCAGCAGGCCCGTCTTGGGATCGGTGCGCGCCGCCGTCCGCAACTGCTGGAACAGCAGGCTGCGCTGGAGCAGCAGTACCGGGGGCACCGCGATGGCCAGGAGGAACAGCGAAAGCTGCGCGAGGACCGCGACGGTGACACCGACACATAATTCGACGGCGTCGACCGTGCACGCCTCACGGTCCCACATGGGGCGGGGAGCGCTCCCGCCCCCCGCGCTGATCCGCACCGCGAGGGCGACCAGCACGGTGTTGAGCGCCGTGAACGCGGCACAGCAGGCCACGGCGAGGAGCACCCCGGCGGCGGTTCCCAGTTGCTCCTGCGCCTCGGGCGCCCCCCCGACCGCGTCCCAAAGGCCGTCCGCGGCCGCCAGGTGCCATGCCACGGACGCGAGGAAGCCCGACAGCCCGACCGCTGTGGCGTTGAACACCCTGCGGTGGGCGAGCGCCCGCCTGGCGCGCAACTGGAGCAGGAGGAAGACCGGGACGGGGACCAGCAGGGAGTAGAGCGGCGGCAGAAGCAGCACGACCGGGAACCACCAGGCCCCCAGCAGGTCGCGGGCGAACCCCGCGGGCACCCCCAGGCGGCGGATCGCCTCCACACAGATCCCCGCGCACAGTGCCAGCGCGAGGAAGGCCACCAGGTCGGACAGGTGCACCGAGGTCAGTGCGGCGGAGGCGCCGAACAGGAAGAGCGCGGCGAACAGAAGCATCCCCATGTACACGACCAGACCCCGGGGCTGCTGGAGCACCGGCCACTGCGACCGTCGGCCGGCTGCCAGGGGTTTCTCCGAGATACTCACGGCTGCGTCCTCCCTCCCCGCGTCACGCTCCGCAGTGCGGCCCCTACACGTGCTACTGATGCGCCGACCACCTCACCCGGTTCTCCTTTCGACGAGTCGATACCGAACCGCGTTCCTTTTCAGGCGCCGCACCGCCACCACACGTGGAACGACGCCACACCCGGCGCGGGCACCACCCCCACCACTTTACATTACGTTGGGTAATAACTTAATTGCTGATTGTGCGAAAGGTGCGAAACCCTGCGGACCCCCATCCCGAGGGAAAAGCCCTCCGCAGCGGCGGGTGCGGAACCGGGGCACGGGGGAGGGACGACATACAATCCGGCGTCCGCGGGCGACCGCCGCCGAACGCCCGCGGACGGAGTCAGGGCGGCACCACCGAAGGGACGCACATGTACCGCAGCGTGCACTGGACCTGAGAGAAGGACCCGAGCGACCGGGGGCGGGCGGCACGGACGTGCCGCCCGCCCCGCGCCTCACACCGGCGGCGCACCTGCCGTCATGACGACGACCGGGCCACCTCGTAGGCGGACCGGAACATGCGGTAGCGCTCCAACTCCGCATCCATCGGCTCCGTGGCCCGCCGACGCGCGATCCGGCGCACCCGCTCCACGGCCTCCTGTTCGACCTGCTCGCGCCGCTGCACGGCCGACACCTCGACCAGGTTGCCGCAGCCGACCCCGGTCAGCCACCCCACCAGCAGGGGCGCGACCGCCAGCGCACCGCCGTAGACGATGAAGGGGGTATCGAGCACGGCCAGGCCGGTGAACTCCCCGAACCAGTTCAGCCCCGCCACCAGCGCCCACACCAGGCCCAGGGCGGAAACGCCCAGCAGCCCGTACTGCACCGCCTTGGCCGCCTTCCACCAGGACGGGTCCCGGTCGGGGTCGGCGACCGTCCCGGCGACCGCACCGCCCAGCTCACCCGGGAGTTCCGAGGCCCCGCTGAGCGCCGCGGCCCGCATCCTCCGGCGCCACGGCGCGGGCATCCCCTCGGAGACCCCGTCGGCGGCATCCCCCAGCACCCGCTCCAGCTCCGCCG
Organism: Nocardiopsis sp. LOL_012; assembly: GCF_048060475.1. Lineage (NCBI taxonomy): Bacteria > Bacillati > Actinomycetota > Actinomycetes > Streptosporangiales > Nocardiopsidaceae > Nocardiopsis > Nocardiopsis sp. LOL_012. The sequence goes on from NZ_JBHMIV010000038.1 coordinate 34,976, forward strand.
ACTGCGCGTCCACGGGGCCGGTGACGCCGTCGCCGCCCTCTCCTCGCAGGAAGTCGAGCTGCACCGACGCCAGGGGGTCCTTGCGCACTTTCGCCAACGCGCCGCCGAGCGGCCACCCGACCTCGCGCCTGCCGCGCTTGACGATGTTGGTCTCGGCCACGTCGGCCACGGCCCCCACACCGGCCGCCCGGACCAGACCGCTGCTGATCCGCTTGTCGACCTCCTCGGGGACGGCCTCCGGGATCTCGCCCTCACCGCGGAACTCCTCGAACTCCTCCATGACGAGTTCGAGGTCGGCGGCCAGCCGGTCCACCAGGGCGCGGCGCTCGCGCACCGTGTCGCCGAGGAACTCGCGCAGGTCGCTGATCCCCTTTCCGGTGAGGGTGGAGGTCGTGATGACCCTGGGGTGCACCCCGGCCTCGGTCTCCATCAGGCGGCGCAGGTCGGTGAGGAGCTCTTCGAGCTCGTCGGGCTGGACCTTGTCGACCTGGTTGAGGACGGCGACGGTGACGGCGCCGTGGCCGGCCATCCGCGCCAGGTAACGGTGGTGCACCGCGGCGTCAGCGTACTTCTGCGGGTCGAGCACCCACACGAGCAGGTCCACCGAACCGATGAGCCGGTCGGCCTCGGCGGTGTGCATGGAACGGACCGAGTCGTGGTCGGGCAGGTCGAGCAGGACCAGGCCGGTCAGCTCCGAACTGCCCGAGTCCAGGACGCCCGTGCGCGAGTGCCGGTAGCGCGTGGGAACACCGAGCCAGCTCAGGAGCGCGTCGGCGCCCTCGTGCCCCCACACGCACGCGTGCGCCTTGGACGTGGTGGGCCGTGTGACGCCGATCTGGGAGAGTTCGAGTCCGCACAGGGCGTTGAACAGCGAGGACTTGCCGCTTCCGGTGCCGCCGGCCAGGGCCACCACGGTGTGGTCGCCGGACAGCCGCAGTCGGGCCCCCGCGTGGTCCAGCAACTGTGTGGCACGGGCGACCAGGTCCCCTGGCAGGTCCTCCCTGCCCAGCTCGGTCATGGTGGTCAGCGCGTCGAGCCGCTCCACGAGCTGGTCGCGGGTGATGGTCCGGTCCGGGTGCCAGGTGTCGTGCTGGGTGGGACGGTACTCGTCCTCGTCCTCTTCGGTGGCGTCCGCAGCGCTGTCGGCCCCGGCGGCGGAGCCGGTCTCCTGCGAGTCCACCGCCCGGAAGGAGCCGGACATGGGCGAGGAGCCGGGCACCCGCTGGGGCAGCGGTTCGGGCCCCTCCCCGCCGTCGGCCGAGTCCTCGGGCTCCGGGGCGGGTACCCACTCAGGCCCGCCCGGCACCACCGCGGGCAGGGTGCCGGTGGTGCGGCCGGCGATCTGGGAGTCCTCGGCCGCCTCGGCGAGGCTGCCGACCCATCCGGCCAGACCGTCCGGGTCGTCGTCGCGGGAGCGCGCGGCCTCCTCCCGGGCCGACGGGCGCGCGTGGCGCCCGGCCCCGCCGCGCCTGCCGGGGGGCGGCCCGCCGGAGCCCGCCGCCCAGTCCGTACCGGCGTCCGGGTAGCCGGCGATCCCGTCGGGTACGGGGTCGCCCGAACCCTCGACGGATCCGGGCTGCGGCGTGTGGCCGGGGGCGTCCGGAACGGGCACGGTGTAGCCGCGCCAGGGGTCGCTCTGGGTCGCCAAGGGCTCACCGTCGGGGGCGCCGCCGCTCCGGTCCGCCACAGCGTCCGTACCGGCCGGGGAGGCCCCGTCCCCTGCTTCGTCGGCACCGGGCACGCCCGGCACCCGCTCGGGGTTCCACTGAGTAGTCATGAAGAGATCTCAAGGTTGTACGTGGCCTGATAGAGCTGGACGGCGCTGTCCTCGGACGGGATGCCCGCCGAGGCCAGCGTGCTGTCGAAGGGGAGGCGCTCACGGCCGAGCATCTCGTCGACGCGCCGACGGAGGTTGTCCCGTGCCGTGGTGCCCATGCTACGCAGGGACTGGGCGCCGAAGAGCCCTTTGAGTAGGCGTTGGGGGGAAGGGCCAGCGGCGTCGGCCGCCTCGCCCGCAGCCCGGGACCGCTCGTAGCCGAGCAGGTCCATGATGAGTACGAGGGCGACGACGTCGTGGTCGAAGGTGACGAACCGGGCCACCGAGCGCTTGGTGGCGCCGCTGGCGGCGGTGAGTTCGGCGATCTCCGCCTGCCACTCGGCGAGCTCCTCGCGGACCCGCTGCACCACCAGGCCCCCGCCGGGCACCGCCTTGGCCCTGTCCACGAGGCCGCCTCCCCCGGGGACCTCGCGCCAGCGGTCCTCGATCTCGTGGGCGGCGCGCTCGGCGGCCGAGACCACCAGCGCCGACAGGGAGTCCCGGACCGCGCCCTCCAGTGCGGCCACCCGCTGTCCGCGCTCGGCGGCCTCGGCCTTGGCCCGGCGGGTGCGCTTGCCGCGCGGGCGCAGGCTCTTGGCGAGCTCCCCACTGGCCGCGACCTCCTGCCAGCGGGCGAGCAGGGAACCGCTGAGCAGCGATCCCTCGGCCAGGGTGGTGTCCACGTGGCGGCGCGCCCCGGCGTAGGCGTCGCCGATGACGCCGTCGAGCACGCGCCCGGCCTCGATCTGCGTCTCCACCTGCCGGGCGAGCTCGGGGACACGGGTGCGGAAGCTCTCGACGACACCGACGAAGGTGCGTCGCGAGACCCGGTCGCGGTGCTCGGCCTCGCCCGCCACGTCCGCCAGGAAGGCGCGGATGTGGTCGGCGACGTTGGAGGTGAAGCGCTCCCCCCGGACCTGGTCGGTCTCGGGGATGGCGAAGCGGGCCGCCCCGCCGAGGCCGTTGGCCTCCAGCATGGCGCCGAAGTGGTCGAGCAGTTGGCGCCGCCCCTTGCGGGGGACCCGCGAGAGCACCACGGCCAGCGAGGTGTCGCGGTCACGGGCGACCTGGAGGAACTCCCACACGCGCGCGTCGGCGTAGCGGGTGCTGGTGGTGACGAAGACCCACAGGTCGGCGGCGTCGAGGAACTTGGCGGCGAACTCGTGGTGGGCGGACACCGCGGAGTCGACGTCGGGTGTGTCCAACAGCGCCACCCCGGGGGGCATGGCCTCGCTGGCGGCCAGCACCAGCATGCCGTCCTTGCCGGGCATGGCCAGGCCCTGCTGGCGCACGCGCGGCAGGGAGGGGATGAAGGAGGCCTCGCTGAACCAGTCGACGTCGGCCGGGTTGCACGCCAGGACCGGGCTGTTGGTGGTCGGGCGGCGCACGCCGGTGGTGGTGACCTGCTCGCCGACCAGGCTGTTGACCAGGGTGGACTTGCCTGCCCCCGTCGACCCCGCGACGGCGATCAGCAGGGGGATGTCGGGCCTGCGCACCCGCGGCAGGACGTAGTCGGACAACTGGGCTAGGACGTCGGCCTGGAGGACCCGGCCCTCCTCGGCCGCGGGCAGCCCGTCGGCGAACTCCAAGTCGCGGATGAGCGTGCGCAGCGACTCCAGGACCTGCTCGAAGCGCTGGTCCTCGGTGGCGGGCGCACGGCGGTGCTTGGCGGCCCCGGAGCCCCGGGAACCGTTGCCCCGGACTGCGGGTTGGGCGGAGGTGGCGGCCGGTCCGGCGACGAACCGGTCCGAGGCACCGGAACCACTGGTATCCGGTGCAGCCGACGGCCGGGTCATGATCGGTGTGCCCTCCTCATCGCTGCTGACGGTCCCCCGCCGCACAGACATCGAGCGCCGCCCGCGGGGGTCTCACTGGAGATCGCGCCCGGTCGCCAGTCGACGCGTCTCGAACTGGGTCCCTGTGTGCAGTATGTCAAGATCCCGCGCTGTTTTGACCACTTCTCCGATGATCACCACCGCCGGGGGTCGCACTCTAGCCGATCGGGCCGAGTCGGCGATGTCCGCAAGGGTACCCGTGACCGTCCTCTGTCCCGGCAAAGTGGCTTCCTGGACCACGGCGGCGGGGGTGTCGGCGGAACGGCCGTACCGGACGAGCGCCTCGGCGATCGCCTCCAGCCGCTGGACCCCCATGAGCACGACGAGCGTGCCGCCGGCTCGGGCCAGGCCCTCCCAGTCCACGGTGGAGCGCTCGTCGTCGGGCGCCACGTGCGCCGAGACCACGTGCAGGTCCTGGGAGACCCCGCGGTGGGTGGCCGGGATGCCGGCGCTGGCGGGCGCGGCGAGCGCGCTGGTGACCCCGGGGACCACGATGACGGGCACGCCCGCGGCGGCACAGGCGGCGGCCTCCTCCCCTCCCCTGCCGAACAGGAAGGAGTCGCCGCCCTTGAGCCGGACCACGAACAGGCCCTTGAGGGCGCGGTCGACCAGGACGTCGTTGATCGCCTCCTGTGCCATCGACCTCCCGTAGGGGATCTTGGAGGCGTCGATGACCTCCACGTCCGCGGGAAGCCGGTCCAGGAGCGTGGTGGGCGCGAGCCGGTCCACCACCACGACGTCGGCCTGGGAGAGCAGTTGCTGTCCGCGAACCGTGATCAGACCGGGATCTCCGGGACCGCCGCCGACGAGGGCGACCCCTCTGTGGCGCTCGCGGCCGCGACGGGCGTCGAGCGTGCCGTCGGCGAGCCCGTCGGTGATGGCGTCGCGCAGACCCGCGGCCCGCCTCGGGTCCCCGGAGGCCACGACGCCGACGGTGACACCGCCCGCGCTGCCGGAGGCCGGCGTCCAGGCGGAGGAGGCGTGCCGGTCGTCGGCGCGCACGCACCACACCCGGGCGCCCTCGGCCTCCTCGGCGACGGCCGCGTTCACCTGCGGGTCGTCGGTGGCGGCGTGGACCAGCCAGTAGGCGGGAGCGTCGGGGCCCGCGACCTCGCCGGGGGCGAAGGTGCGGCGCTCCCACGTGATGTGCCCTGCGGCGGCCAGGTCCTCCAGCGCGGCCGCCACGGCCGGCGCCACGAGAGTGACGCGCGCACCGGCGTCCACCAGGACGGGCACCCGGCGCTGGGCGACCCTGCCTCCTCCGACCACGAGAACCTCGCGGTCCATCATGCGCAAACCAAGCAGATACGTCACGGTCGCGCCCCTTCCGTCGTGCCCGCCGGCCCCGACGGCGGCGGGGTGCGCGGCGACAGCGGGCGCCGCACCGCCGGCGATGTTCGGCGATCTGTGGAACAGCTTGTCAAGCGGGTATTACACCTGCGTAAACGGTGGGGGCGCGGCGTGTGTGAGACGCGCCGCAGCCCCCGCCCCGCCGGGGCGGGAGGTCTTCGGGCGGTCGGGCCTAATCCGCGGTGGACACGCCCGCGTCGTCGAAGGTGGCGACCTCGTGCAGGGTCCGCGCGGCGGCCTGGAGGATGGGCAGCGCCAGCAGCGCGCCGGACCCCTCGCCCAGCCGCATGCCCAGGTCCACCAGCGGGCGCAGGCCCAGGTGCTCCAGGGCGGGCCCGTGCCCGGACTCGCTGGAGCGGTGTCCGGCGAAGCATGCGTGGACCGCCTCCGGCGCCATGGCCACCGCCGCGAGGGCGGCCGAACCCGCGATGACGCCGTCGAGCAGCACGGGGACGCGCAGCGCGGCGGCGCCCAGGACGAACCCGGCCAGGGCGGCGTGCTCCAGCCCGCCCAAGGCGGCGAGAGTGCCGACCGGGTCGGCCGGGTCCACCGGGTTGGCCTCCAGCGCACGGCGGACGACGGAGACCTTGTGCCGGTACGTGGCGTCGTCCACGCCGGTACCCCGCCCGGTCGCGCTCTCGGGGGAGGCACCGGTGAAGGCGCAGACCAGGGCGGCCGACGGGGTGGTGTTGGCGATGCCCATGTCACCGGTGACCAGGCAGCGGTTCCCGACGGAGGCGAGGTCCCGGGCGATCCCGATCCCGCTCTCCAGCGCCTGGAGCGCCCGTTCGCGGGTCATCGCCGGGCCCCGGGTGAGGTCGGCGGTACCCCGGGCGACCTTGCGCGGCAGCAGGCCTTCGGCGCGCGGCAGGTCGGCGGCCACGCCCACGTCCACGACGGTGACCTTCGCCCCGGTCTGCCGGGCGAAGGCGTTGACCACCGCGCCCCCGGCGAGGAAGTTCTCCACCATCTGGGCGGTCACCTCCTGGGGCCACGGCGTCACCCCCTGGGCGTGGACGCCATGGTCTCCCGCGAAGACCGCGACGGCCGCGGGTTCGGGCACGGGGGGCGGGCACTGCCCGGCCAGTCCGGCGAGGCGGACCGACACCTCCTCCAGCACTCCCAGGGAGCCCGGGGGCTTGGTCATGCGGTTCTGCCGGTCCCGTGCCTGCTCCATCGCGCGGGGATCCAGTGCTCCGACGGCGGCGACGGTCTCCTCCAGCAGGCTCGTGGGCTCGCGGCCGGGCAGTCCGCGGCGGCCGAAGCGGTCGCGGTGCACGGCCCAGGACAGGGGGCGCTCGCCCTCGGAGCCCGTCCCTGCGGAGGGCTCGTCGACGTAGCCGACACAGAGGCAGGCGACCACGTCCAGGTATTCGGGGAGTTCGAGGGCGCGGGCCAGGTCGGTCCCCTCCACCCGGTCCACCCGGCCGACGCCGAGTCCCTCGGCGCGCGCGGCCAGCCGCAACTGCTCCAGGACGGGTTCGGCGGAGCGCACGGTGCCCGGGGCGCCGCGCCCGGGGTCGGCGGTGAGGGCGATGGCCAGCGGCGCTCTCAGGACCTCCTCGGGGGCGACGCCGGCGGAGGTGCCGCCGTCCCCACCCCGTTCGGCCGCCAGGTCGCGGAGCCGCTCGCGCAGCCGGGTGTCCTCGACGAGGATGAAGTCCCAGGCGCGGTCGGCGCTCGGTGCGCGGTGGACGGCCTCCAGAACACGGGTGAGGACGTCGTCGGGGACGGGGTCGGAGCGAAAGCCCGAGCGCACCTCGCGCGCGGTGTCGATGGCCCGGTAGACGGCGGCGCGCTCGGGTTCGCTGAACACCCGGTCCTCGCGGGGCGGCTGCGGCTGCGGCTGCGGCTGCGGCTGCGGCTGCGGCTGCGGGGAAGCTACCGGTTCGAGAGCCTCGGCGGGCTCCGACAGCGGAGCGCCGGAGGGGCCGGTACCGCGGAAGGGGTTGGCCGCCGCGGGACGTGCACGCCGTGCCTCGGTCCCGCGTCCGCTCTCGGGCAGGCCGTCCAGCAGGCCGCCGAAGGCGGTGGACCCGCCCCCCGGGGCGTCCGCGCGGTCGCCGTCGCTCATGAACGCCCCCCTGGTGCGCCTGTACGTGGTTCGTGCTGGTTCGGCATCGACCGGCAAGCGTAGTGCGTGGTGTGCGCGCCTCCCGCACGAGTCCCCCGACTCGTGCTTCTCCGGTCGTGCGCGAACATCATTTCACAATTCGGACAAAGTTCATCTTTACGAAGTAGATCAAAAATGGGACACCTTCTGAACTGCGGTCTTGTAATGTGTGCGGGTCCACCGACCGACCCCGAGGACGACCAGCGCATGCCCGACCGCCCCTCACGGCCGATGATGCCCTCCGTGATCCTGGAGACCGAGCGGCTGCGACTGCGCGCGTTCGTCGACTCCGACATCGACGACGTGTACCTGCTCCAGGCCGACCCTGACTCCCAGAGATGGGTTCCCCTGCCCTGGCCCGGCGCACCCTACACCCGCGCCGACGCCGAGCGCTGGTGCCGCGAGAACGGCCCCGCCCTGCGCACCAGCGGCGGCGGCCAGCACTGGGCCGCCGCAGAGAGGGACACCGGCCGCCTGGTCGGGGCGTTCGGCCTGCTGCGCACGGACTGGCAGGCGATGGCCACCGAACTCGGCTACACGCTCGCCCCCTGGGCGCGCGGCCGCGGCTACGCCACCGAGGCCGCCGTCGCCGTCTCCCTCTGGGCGATCGACCAGGGCTTCCAGCGGGTGGAGCTGAAGGCCGCGACGGCCAACACCGCCTCCCGCAGGGTCGCCGAGCGGTCCGGGTTCACCTTCGAGGGGATCGAACGCAGCGCCATGCCCCTGCACGAGGGCCGCACCGACCTGGCCTGCTACAGCCTCATCCCCGCCGATCTGGAGCGCTGACCACGGCCCGCGCTCAACCGCGGACCCGCGAGAGCATCCAGGTCCCGCTGGCGGTGTCATGGCGCAGTTCGTACACGCCCTGCGCACAGACCGCCCCCGCCTCCACACGCCAGTGGCGCCGCTCTGGCACCCGCGCCTCGTGGACCGGGCTCCAGTCCATGCGCAGGGTCACCCAGTGGTCGAGGATCCTACGCACCCCGTACACACGGCCGTTCCATGTGAATCGCGACGGACGGCCGCCGTCCTCGACGACCGCGACCTCGGCCCCGTAACACCGGTTCACGGCACTCCCCCTCAGTGATCGACGGACCCCACTCCACACACGGGAACCCCCAGGGGAAGGACGGACAGGGATTCGAACGTGTGTTCCAAGAGTAGCGAAAACCCCACGGGCGTGGAACCGTTTCCGCCACATCCGCCCCGGCGCCGCCCCGCACCGCCGCAGGTCCGCCCACGGATCGGCCGTCGGTACCCTGAAGTCCCCCCACCCATCCACACCACGCAAGGAACCCCCAACCGTGACGTCGAACGGGCAGCAGACCGGCAGACCCCTGCAAGCGGGCGACCCGCGCGAACTCGGCGGCTACCGCGTCCTCGGCCGCCTCGGGCAGGGCGGCATGGGCGTCGTGTACCTGGCCGAGGACCCCTCCGGCCGCCCCGTCGCCGTCAAACTCATCCACCCCGGCCTCAGCGACGACGAGGACTTCCGCCGCCGCTTCGCCCGCGAGGTCGACGCCGCCAGGCGCGTCGCGCGCTTCTCCACCGCCGGGGTGATCGACGCCCGGTTGGAGGGCGAACCGCTCTTCATCGTCTCCGAGTACGTCCCCGGCCCCAACCTCGACCAGACGGTCCGCGCCAACGGCCCCATGCACGGCGGCACCCTGGAGGGCCTGGCCGTGGGTGTGGCGGCCGCGCTCACCGCCATCCACGGCTCCAACGTGGTCCACCGCGACCTCAAGCCCTCCAACGTGCTGCTCTCCCCCGTCGGACCCAAGGTCATCGACTTCGGGATCGCCCGCGCCCTCGACGACACCGGCGCCACCCGCACCAGCCAGCTCATCGGCACCCCCGCCTACATGGCACCGGAACTGCTGGCCGGGCAGGCCCCCGCGCCCGCCGCGGACGTCTTCGCCTGGGGCTGCCTGGTCGCCTACGCCGGCCGGGGCAGAGCGCCCTTCGACGCCCCCACCGTGCACGCCGTGCTGCACAACATCGTCAGCACCCCGCCCTCACTGGAGGGGCTGGAGCCAAACCTGCTCGGCCTGGTCGGCGCCGCGCTCGACAAGAACCCCGCCAACCGGCCCACCGCCCAGCAGCTCCTCGCCCGGCTCGTCGGCCAGGAACAGCCCGGGGAGGAGGAGGTGCGCCGCACCATCACCGTCTCCTGGCCCCAGGCCGCCCCCGTCGGCCCGGTGCACGACAGGGCCCGGCTGCCGCCCCCGCCGCCCGACCCCGGCCCCCGGCCCGTACGCAGGCGCAGGCGGCGCCCCGCGCTCCTGCTCTCCCTCGGCGCGGCCGCCGTCGCGCTCACCGTGGCCGCGGCGACGGCGGCGGCCCTGCTCGGCGAGGACCCGCCGCCGACCGACACCGTCTCCCTCTACACCGACGACTTCGCCGACGCGCCCGGCTGGAGCCTCAGGGAATTCGAGCCGGAGGACTCCCTCGACTGGGACGGCTACTGGAGCGGGCGCGGCGTCGTGCTGCGCCTGGACCCCGAGCGCACCTCCGAAACCAGCAGGGGCGAGCTCGTTCCGGGCCTCGGCGAGATGCCGCCCTCGGTGCTCGTACGCACCACGGCGCATGTGGTCGAAGGACCCGCCCAGGCCGTGTTCGGCGTGCGCTGCTGGGACACCGACGGCGAGGAGCAGCGCACCCAGTACGAGGCGCTGCTGCGCTACGACGGTCAGCGGGCGGAGATCCGCAAGGTCACCGAGAACGGCGGCAGCTCCGCGCTCGTGGAGACCCACGAGGTGTCCGGTTACCGGCCCTACGCCCTGTACACGGAGGAGGGGCCCGGAGCGGGCGGCGACCCCTACGGGATCGGGGCCGACGAGGTCGACGCGCTGACCGCCAACTCCATCGCCTTCGCCTGCGAGTACTCCGACCAGGGGGCGAGCATGCGACTGCGCCTGTGGGTCAACGACGAGTTCGCCCTGGAGACGGTCGACGACAACCCGCTCCCGGACAGCGCCGAGGACGCCGAGGGCAGCCGGCGTGTCGGCATCGTCACCCGCAAGGGCCCCGACAACACCCCGCTCGGCGTTCTCTTCACCGAGTTCTCCGTCCACGAGATCCTCCCCGAGCCGTGAGGCGGCGGCGCGGGCTGGCATGATGCGGGGGACGCCGGACCCAGCGAAGGAGCAGACCATGCGCGCCATCGTCGTCGAGGAACAGGGCGGACCCGAGGTGCTGCGGCTCACCGAAGCCCCCGACCCCGTGCCGGGACCGGGCCAGGCCCTGGTCGAGGTGGCCTCCCGCGGCATCAACTTCATCGACGTCTACCAGCGCAGCGGCGCCTACAAGGTCCCGCTGCCCTTCGTCCCGGGCGTGGAGGCCGCCGGAACGGTCACCGCCGTGGGCGAGGGCGTCACCGGCCTGGCCCCGGGGCAGCGCGTGGGCTGGGCGATGGCCCCCGGCGGCTACGCGGAGAAGGCCGCGGTCGACGCCTCCCTCCTCGTCCCGCTGCCCGACGGCGTCTCCGACGACCAAGCCGCCGCGCTGCTGCTCCAGGGTATGACCGCCCACTACCTCACCCACTCCGTACACCCGGTGGCCGACGGCGAGACCGTCCTGGTCCACGCCGCCGCCGGAGGGACCGGCCTGCTCCTCACCCAGCTCGCCAAGGAGCGCGGCGCCCGGGTGATCGGCACGGTCTCCACCGAAGAGAAAGAGCGCATCGCCCGCGAAGCCGGGGCGGACGAGGTCATCCGCTACACCGAGACACCGGTGGCCGAGGCGGTCCGCGAGCTGACCGGCGGCGAGGGCGCGGCCGCGGTCTACGACGGCGTGGGCCGCGACACCTTCGAGGCGAGCCTGGCGTCACTGCGCCCGCGCGGCGTGCTGGCCCTGTTCGGCCAGTCCAGCGGCCCGGTGGATCCGGTGGACCCGCAGCGGCTCAACAGCGCGGGATCGGTGTACCTCGCCCGGCCCTCGCTGGGCCACTTCGTCGCCGACCGCGATGAACTCCTCGGCCGGGCCGGCAACCTGTTCCGGCTCGTCGAGGCGGGACGCCTGGACGTGCGGATCGGCGGGCGCTACCCGCTGGCCGAGGCCGCCCGGGCCCACACCGACCTGGCGTCCCGTGCGACCTCCGGCAAGCTCCTGCTCGTCTGAGCGCTACGGCTCCTCGCGCTGCTGCGGGAACGTCCCGGCACCGCCGGCCCGCGCGGCATCGCCGCGCGCGTCGGCGACCGCCCGCTCCGCCGCCTCGGCGGCCTCCTCCGCAGCCAGTTCCGACCGGGAGTGCACGCCCCCGTCCGCCGTAATCTGTGCCGGGCCGGTATCGGCGCGCCCCGGCTCCTTCTCCGTGGAGGGCTTGGCCGCAGCCTCCCCGGAGAAGGCGTGGGTGACGTTCTTGACCGCCTCGGTGAGCTCGCCGGGGATGACCCAGAACGTGTTGCCCTCCCCCTGGGCCAGGGACGGCAGCGTCTCCAGGTACTTGTAGGCCAGCAGTTTGGCGTCGGCGTCGTTGGCGTGCACGGCCTGGAACACGCGCTCGATCGCCTTGGCCTCACCGTCGGCGCGCAAAATGGCGGCCTGCTGGTCGCCCTGCGCCTCCAGGATCGCCTGCTGGCGGGCGCCCTCCGCCTTGAGGATTCGGGCCTGGCGCTCCCCCTCGGCGTGCAGGACCGCGGCGCGCTTGTCCCGGTCGGCGCGCATCTGCTTCTCCATGGCCTCCTTGATGCTGGGAGGCGGGTCGATCGCCTTGATCTCGACCCGGTTGACGCGGATGCCCCACTTTCCGGTGGTGTCGTCCAGGACCCCGCGCAGCCGGGTGTTGATCTCCTCCCGCGAGGTGAGGGTGCGTTCGAGGTCCATGGAGCCGATGACGTTGCGCAACGTGGTGACGGTGAGCTGGTCGATGGCCTGGAGGAAGTTGGCGACCTCGTAGGCCGCGTCCTTGGGCCGGGTGATCTGGTAGTAGAGGACGGTGTCGATGTTGACCACCAGGTTGTCCTCGGTGATCACCGGCTGCGGCCTGGAACTGAAGACGTGTTCGCGCAGGTCGAACTTGGTGTTGACGCGGTCGACGCCCGGGATGATGAAGTTCAGCCCCGGGGTGAGCGTCCTGGTGTAGCGGCCGAAGCGCTCGATGTTGTAGGCGCGCGCCTGCGGGACGATGCGGATCGCCGACAGGGCGAGGAGCACCAGCGCGACCGCGAGGATGACGAAGGGAAGTGCCGATTCGATCATGTCCGTACCTGACCTTGGCTTGGCTTAGGGGAACGGGGCCGTTCACAGCCGGCGGGAGCCGCCGCGCGGATCTAGGGCAGGGCCTCGCGCGGATAGACCACGGCGGTGGCGCCGTCGATCTCCATGACGTCGACGTGCGTGCCGACCGGGATGACCAGGTCCTCGTCGATACACCGTGCCGACCACTCCTCTCCGGAGAGCTTGATCAGCCCCCGGTCGCCGTCGACCTCCCGCAGGACGAGGCCGGATCGGCCCACGAGGGCGTCGGCGCCCGAGCGGGTGTCGGGGCCGCGGGCCAGTTGGCGCTGGATGATCGGGCGGACCAGGACGATCCCGGCGGCCGAGGTCGCCGCGAACCCGATGACCTGTACGGCCACGGGCAGCCCGAGGGCCCCCAGGAGCGCGGCGACCAGTGCCGCGACGGCGACGAGGCCCAGTACGAAGGTCAGGGTGAAGACCTCGGCGACACCGAGGGCGACGGCGAGGATCGTCCACATCAGCCAGTCGGGCATGGTTCCACGGCCCTCCCGCAAAGGATCGGGTCATTCCTACGCTACCCACACAAGCCCGACGTAGCACCCTTTACCGCTCATAGAAAGCGTTTCCGCACGCCCCGGAAGCGCTCACGAGGTCGGCGAGAGCAAAGATGGCCACATCCGGCCACCGACATCACCGCACATAACGTCCCATCAGGGATCGATCATCGCGTGTGAACGTGTTAGTCACTGACGGACCCGTGGGCTTTGACAGAATCTGCTCATGAACCAGTACCCCAACCCCCACCCGGGCGACCCGTGGCAGCAGCCCAGCGGCCACAACCCCGGCTGGGGCCCTCCTCCCCCGGACCCGTACGCGGGCGGCGCCATCGAGCCCTACCAGGGCGGCTACCAGCCGGGCGCCCCCGTGCCCACCCCCGACGAAACGCTCCTCACCACGATCGGGGACATCGCGATCACCCAGAACCTGGTGATCACCCCGGCCGGACGCTTCCCCATCAACAGCACGGTGTGGACGGTCACCGACATGAGCCGCACGGAGACCACCACTCCGGCCTGGGCCATCGTCGTCGCGATCCTGGTGTTCTGGTGGACCTGCCTGCTCGGCCTGCTCTTCCTCCTGGTCAAGGAGCACAAGACGACCGGGCACATCCAGGTGACCGTGCAGGGGCACGGCCACTACCACGCGACGAGCATCCCGGTCTCGCACCCGGCCATGTCCCAGCAGATCAATGAGCAGGTCAACTACGCACGCAACCTGGCCGCGTAGCGCCCTCGGTCGGCCGTCCCGCCCGAGACGGCCGACCGGCCCGTCAACACGGCATCAAACACCTTCAAACCGCAGCAAACCAGCGTTTACCACCCAGTGTCTTCGTCCATACACCTAGAGCGTTCTACAGTCGGTGTGAGGGAGAAGCGGATGCTGGTCGCGCTGGTCGTGATGGCCCTCTTCGCGGGACAGTGGTGGATGTTCTGATCCCGGGGCCGCCCGAAACCACGCCACCGGACTTCGCGAAACGCCAGCGCAGCAGCACCACACCGGGAGTTAATCACCGGTAACGTGGTGCACGTGCTCCGAAGCGACCGGTTTGGTGGAGCAAGAGTGGTTACGGGAACCATCTACGAATGACCGTAGTTGGTCAGATTTTGCCCGACTGTGGGCGAGATCCGACAAATACCCTAGTATGTCTACCCGGGACGCTGTCGGCGCCACGACACGGGGATCCCCGGTCACAGGCCGCCGACCAGCCCCCGTCCACCATCCCCAGTCCGCGGTCGGCCCAGCCGAACCCGGGCGACAACTGAACAGGCACCCGTAGCTCAGTGGATAGAGCACCGGACTTCTAATCCGATGGCCGCAGGTTCGAATCCTGCCGGGTGCGCCGCAAAACCCCAGGTCAGACCGGGTGTGCGAGTCGAACAGACGAGGCGCGAGACCCCCTTCAGGGGCCATGTGTGCTCCCCGTGTGCTCCCCAGTACAAGGTCCGTCGAGCAGCGGCCCTCCAGGGCGGAGCATTTTGCCTGCCCTTGGCCTGACGGATAGCGGGCCGTGTCCGCCCGCCAGCGCCCCACAGCCGCCACCGGACCGGCCCTCCCGGCCTGCGGGGCCCGTGGCCGCACAGCGGCCGCATCCGGCCCATTCACCAAAACCCCTTCCCCCAGGGGATTGAACACGCCATAATCCGATGGCATCACCCCCTGGGGCACGCAACAGCCACACACCCCGGGCCGCTGCCGACCTCCGCTCGGTCAGGCAGGCACAGCACCGCGCCAACGGCGCCCCCGTGGCCGGGCAGCAGCCACACCCGCCACTGAGCAGCACCCGCATCCCCCTGCACCCCCGCCCCCTACACCAGGAAGAGACAGGCGTGCAGCGCGCACAAGTCAACGACGTCGTGATCGTGGTCCCCGGCATCCTCGGCAGCCGCCTGGCCGACAAGGACGGCAAAGAGGTCTGGGGCCTGTCCGGACCGGCCCTCCTGCAGGGAATCACCACCTTCGGCAGATCAGCACGACAGCTGACCCTGCCCACGGATATCGGCGATGACCACCCCGGCGACGGCGTGAGCGCCACCGGCCTGATGCAGGACCTGCACCTGCTGCCCCACATAGGCCCCGGCGTGGACGGCTACCGCAACCTCTTCGCCTGGCTGCAACGGGAGTTCACCCTCCAGCCGGCCACACGCGAGAGGCCCGGGAACCTGGTCGCCTTCCCCTACGACTGGCGGCTGTCCATCCGCTACAACGCCCGAGAACTCCAACGCACAGCACAGCTCGCGCTGGAAGGCTGGCGCGGCCACCACTCCGGCAACCGCGACGCCCAGGTGGTGTTCCTGTGCCACTCGATGGGCGGACTGATCGCCCACTACAGCCTCAACAACCTGCCCGACCCGGTCCCCACCCGGTCGGTCATCACCCTGGGCACTCCCTTCCAGGGCTCGTTCGACGCACTCACCAACCTGGTGAACGGCAAGCGGTTGTCCGGTTTGACCGCCGTGGCGCGCTCGCTGCCCTCGCTGCACCAGCTCACCCCCGCCTACCGGTGCCTGGTCCAGGACGGGGAGCGTGTGGACGCCCACTCGGTCGCCCTGCCCGGCCTCGACCCGCACCTGATGGAGGACGCCGCGCGTCTGCACGAGGAGATGCGGGCCGACAACGCCTCCTACACCCACTACGCCATCGTGGGCCAGAAACAGCCCACCGCGGTCACCGGACACCTGGAGGGGGAGAAGCTGACCGCTTCCCGGACGATCGACGGGGACGTTCCGGCCGGGGACGGGAGGGTGGCCCGCTTCGCGGCCCGCCCCGAGGGCTCCGCGACCCCGGAGATCGGCCACGCCGAACAGCACGGTTCGCTGCAGAACCGCAGATCGGTGCGCGACCAGATCTGGACGTGTCTGACCGCCAAGGACAAAAGCTACCGAGGCGCAAGCCGCAACGACCTGGGGGTGGCGGCCCCCGACCTGGTCACACCCGGTACACCACTGACCGTGCAGGCCAGTAGTCAGGACGAGGAGCTGCGTGTGGAGGCGACTCTCACCCCAGCAGGCCAGGACACAGACGACAGTACCCCGCGCCCGCTGAGCAACCTGGGAAACGGCCGCTACAGCGCCACCTTCCGCGACCTGGCCCCCGGCGCCTACCGGCTCCGGGTCGGAGTGCGCTCCGACCGCGACTCGGCCGTCACCCACCTGCTGCTGGTCACCGATGCGGAGGCTGCCCATGCCTGACCAGGAACTGCCCGAATCCACGTCTCTGCTGGCCTTCGGGGTGGGCCACTACACTTCCGAGGCCTACGATGAACTTCCCACAGCCGTGCCGCAGGTGGAGAAACTCGCCGAACTGCTCGGCAGCGGGGGGTACACGCCCACGGTGGTGGCCGACCCCGCCAGTGCCGACGATGTGGAAGACGCCTGCGAACAATGGGCGGCCCGGTGGCGCCGTGAACGGGACCGCGGGCCCGCCGTGCTCGTCTGGTCGGGGCACGCCGCCAGCGGACCGCGGCTCATCCTCACCGGAGCGACCGCAGCAGGCACACCCCGCCACATCCCGCTCTCGGCCCTGACCGGATACCTCACCGCCCGCACCGACGCGGCCAACGACCCCGTCCCCGTCCCCTACCAGCGGCTGGTCGTCATCGACACCTGCTACTCCGGTGACGGTGTCGCCGACCAGATCCACCAGGAAATGGAACGGCTCGAGGGCACCTCCCAGCCCCAGGGCGCCCCCCACTCCTGGCTGGGCTGCATCGCCAGCTGCTGGCCCCACGAGCGCGCCCAGGGCGAGGGCGCACTGATCGACACCATCAACCACCTGCTCGAACACGGCCTGGAACCAGGGTCGGACGACCGCTACAGCATCCTCTGGTCCCCGAAAACCAAGTTCCTGACCGGAGAGGATCTGATAAACGCGGTCGGCCGCGCCTGGCTCGGGCCCGCCGACAGCAAACCGGTGCCTGTCAGGGCCGGATTCGCCGAACCGATGTTCCTCAACCCCCGCTGGAGTGGGCCGGGGCGTCCGCGCCTGATCGACGCCCATTTGGCCGAGGCCGCCCGCTCAGGGGGGAGCATCGATGCCGACGAGTGGTTCTTCACCGGCCGCCGCACGGTGCTGGAGCAGATCACCACGTGGATGGCCGACACCACACCCGGCCTGTGCCTGCTCACCGGCCCGGCCGGGAGCGGCAAGTCCGCAGTAGTCGGTCATATCGCAGCGCTGTCCAACCCCGAGACTCGCACCCAGGTCATGGACACCCCCGGGTGGGACGCCGCCTCCCCCGACCCGGGCGAGGGGTCGGTGTACACCACCCTGCACCTGCGTGGTCTGGACGCGCACGGGATCGCCAAGGAGCTAGCGAAGGCGTTCGGAGTCGCAGAGCCCGACAACCCCACCGACCTTCTCTCCGCGCTCAAGAAGACACCGTGGGAGGTTGCCCCCCTCGTCGTCCTCGACGGCTTGGACGAGGCATCCTCCGACGACCCCGGCAAGGACCTGGTGAGGGAGCTCGTCCAGCCGCTGTCCGGAGTACTGCGGGTGCTGCTCGCCTCGCGTCCGATGAACATCCTGGTGCAGGACCGCGGAGAGGACGACCAGCCGCAGCGCGTCTACCGGCGCCTGCGGGACCTGTTCGCCCAGCAGGGCGTCTCGGCCCGCCCGTTCACCTGCCTGGACCTGGCCGAGCAGGACTCGACCGGTGCGGACATCCGCCGCTACCTCACCCGCAGGCTGGGCCGCGTCGAGGAGGCCAGCGCCGAACAGGTCCACGCCGCGGTCCAGGCGCTGGCCGTTCCCGGCGGTGAGGACGACGGCGGGTTCCTGTTCGCCCGCATCACCGCCGACTGGCTCTCGCGCAGGGCTCCCGCCGCGTGGCTGGACGATCTGCCCGCCACGGCCGCCCAGGCGTTCGAAGCCGACATCACCGCGCTGTCGGCCCAGGCGGCCGACCCGCTGGTACCGCGCACGCTGCTCACAGCCCTGGCGTGGGGGCAGGGGCGGGGCGTGCCCGAGGACATCTGGTACACGATCGCCGCCACGCTCCGCCCCGACCGCTCCTTCGCGCGGGCGGACGCCGAACAGTGCCTGCCCCTGTTCCGCCGCTACATCATCGAGGACGGCGACGGCACCCAGCCCCTCTACCGGCTCTTCCACCAGGAGTTCGTCCAGCACCTGCGCGCAGCCACCCCTACCAGTGGCGCTGCTGCGCCACAGGAAGCCGTCACCGCCACGCTCGTCGGGCTGGCGGGGGAGATCCTGGACGCGGCCGGGGAGGACTCCCCCGAGGCGCTGCCCCGCTACCTGCGCTCGCACCTGGTCGGGCATGTCCAGGAAGCCGGGTACACGGGAGTGTCCGTGCTGCGTGAGATCGCGGAACGCTACCCCGAGACGTTCCTCCCCGACCTGGCCATGGCGCTGAACACCCTCGCCATCGGCCTGGCCGAGGTGGGGCGGCGCGAGGAAGCCCTCGCCCCCGCACACGAAGCCGCCGACCTCTACCGCACCCTGGCCGACCAAGCCCCCGCCGCCTACCTCCCCAACCTGGCCGCAGCACTGAACACCCTCGCCATCGGCCTGGCCGAGGTGGGGCGGCGCGAGGAAGCCCTCGCCCCCGCACACGAAGCCG
>NZ_JBHMIV010000039.1:0-53062 GCF_048060475.1 Nocardiopsis sp. LOL_012
CATCACCTACGACCCCGACACCGGCCAAGTCCTCCCCATCGACCCCACCACCGGAGAACCCCTCACCCCGGAGGAGTGGGCGCAGTTCGAGGACCTCGGCGAGGGGGTGGACGTCCCAGGCCTGCCCACCGACTTCGACCTGGGCGGCGGGGTGGACGTCCCGGGCCTGCCCACCGACTTCGCTACCGGCGGTGGGACGGAACCCCCCCTCAACCCCGTCACCGGGGAGCCCTACGTGGTCGACCCCGTCACCGGCCTGCCCTACCCGGTCGACCCCGTCACCGGCGAGCCCCTCACCGACGGGTTCACGGCCACCGCAGGCAGCGACCAGATCTCACAGCCGGGGGGATCCGACCCCTTCGGCCTCAACTACGGCGGCACGAACGTGCTCGGCACCGACGGATCGGTGCAGGGCGAGGGCCAGACGCCTGGGAGCACCGGAGGCCTTGGAACGGCGGGCGCCAACTCCGCCTTCGGCGGCGCCCCCGGTATGGGGATGATGCCGCCCATGATGCCCCCCATGGGCGGCATGGGCGGCCAGGGCGGCCAGGACCGGGAGCGCCAGCGCTCCACCTGGCTCTCCGAGGACGAACGTGTCTGGGGAACGGCCGCCGAGCAGCGAACAGTACTGGGACGGCCCTCCCCCGGAGGGCCCAAGAAGGGAGCGACACATGGACCCCTGGAACATGGAGTCGACGGAACACGAACTGGCACGACTTCACAAGACGCTGGCGGAGGTCGATCGCGCAAACGCAAACCTGGAATCGGCAACAGAGGAGGTCGTGGCAAAGAACAGGCTGGTGGGGGCGAAGGTCAACGGGAGGGGTGAACTCGTCGAGCTGAAGTTCCACAACCAGAACTACCGCGACATGGCCCCGGCCGAACTGGCCGACGCCATCGTGGACGTGATCAACCGGGCCCGAGACAAGATGTCCGACCGGGTCGCCGAACTGTACAAGCCCCTCATGCCCGAAGGGCTGGACGCGCACGAGGCGATGAAGGGCAACTTCGATACCCGGGCCATGTTCGAACGCATGGGCCTCCCCCTGCCCCCGCAGTAGCACCCAGCCCCACCACGAGTGAAGGGACATCCGCCAGTGAGTAGCGAACACCTCTCCGCCCTGCCCGAGGGCGTGGGCCGCGACAGCGTCGAGATCTACGAGGCCGCCCAGTTCGCCGCCGGACTCCATAAGGATTACAGGCAGGCCCGACAGGCCTGGGAGGGCCCGAACACGCCCTGGGGCGACGTGAACCTCGAAGGCGACAGCTTCGCCAAGGACTACGACAAGGTCTTCCCCGAACTGGAGAAGGCGTTCGACACATATCTGTCCTACCTGGTCGAGGCCACCGCGCAGACCGCGGACCAACTCCTGGGGACGGCGTGGAACCTGGACGCCGCCGAGGACGAGAACGTGAAGGTCGCCGACAGCGGTTCCCCGGACCTCAACGGCGGAGCGGACGGTTCGGGCGGCCGCCGGTGACCCCCGACCTTCCCGTGTCCCGTGCACCGCGTCCCCGAAAGGAGCCGTGATGAGCCCCGATCCCCGGTCCCCGGAGGGGCCGCCGCACCGGCAGGCCTCAGCCGCCGAGTTCGCGTCCGCCCTCTCCGGCGCACCGGCCCCTGGAGAGACCGCCCCGCCGTCCGCCGTGCCGGGCGCCGCGGAGGCGGTCCCAGGCGCGGATGCCCTCCCCGAGACGCCCCCCGGGGAGGGCCGGTCGGCCCCTCCCCGCACCGACCTGGGCTCCGTCGTCACTCCGGTGGGGGAGGCCGCCCCGGCCGAACCCGCGCTGGACCGGCCGGGCAAGCCGCTGCTGGCCGGGGCCGCCATCGGCGGACTGCTACTGGTCGTCGCCCCGTTCGCCTTCACCGCGGGGACGCAGGAGCTGTCCCTGCAGTCGGTGCCCCTGTCGCAAGGGGGCCTCATGGGTGGGGGCACGGCCCAGGGCTCGGCCCCGGACGGGACCGCGGACGCCCCCGCCGAGGTCGCCGCGGACGGCCGGGCACCGGAGGAGGCGGGTGAGGGCGCCGGAACCGCCGACGGGCAAACCGGAGGCG
Source organism: Nocardiopsis sp. LOL_012 (assembly GCF_048060475.1). Classification (NCBI taxonomy): domain Bacteria; kingdom Bacillati; phylum Actinomycetota; class Actinomycetes; order Streptosporangiales; family Nocardiopsidaceae; genus Nocardiopsis; species Nocardiopsis sp. LOL_012. The sequence continues at coordinate 2,057 of NZ_JBHMIV010000039.1, forward strand.
ACACCTCGTCGGGGGGCGCCGCGGGCGAGGGCGAAGGGGGCTCCGGCACGGAGGCCGCCGAACTTCCGGGTGCCGACGATCCCGGCTACGTCCCCGAGCCCCTGCCCCGGGACACCGACTTCGTCGGGCCCGAGCTTCCGGAGGGCTTCGGCGCCGCGGGTGAGGACGGCGGGGGCGCCGCCGTCGAGGAGCCGCAGGAAGGGGACGCCGACACACCGGCCGCAGACCCCGAGCCCGAGGGCGCGGGTGGGGACGCCGACCCCGACGGTGACCCGGTGCCCGCCGCTGCGGAGGACGGCGCGGAGGAACCGGCCGCGGAGGAGGGCCCAGTCCAGGAGACCGACGGGGAGGGGGCGGACCCGGCCGCCGCCGAGGGAGGCGGCACCGCCGGGCCGCAGGAGGATGGCACCGACACCGAGGGGGCCGCCGAGGACACGGCCTCCGGTGAGGAGCCCGCAGCCGCCTCGGCTCCAGAGGAGGACACGGCCGGATCGGACACGGCCGACCAGGACGCGGAGCAGGAACCGGCCGACGCCGCGCCCCAGCAGGAGGGGTCGGCGGCCGACGCGTCCCAGGCCGCGCCCGGCGCCGACGGGGGCGGCGGGTCCATCCTGGAGGACGCCGTGGAGTCGAACGGAGAGGCCGCCACCGCTACCGCCGCGGCTCCGGAGCCGTTCTCCGCCATCACCGGCCCCGGCTGCCTGCCCGCCGAAGGGGCCGCCTACGGCCGGTCGGGCCGCTGGGACAGCGCCGAGGGCACCGCGAGCTGGGCCACCCGCCCCGGCGGGTACGCGCTGGAGGGCTGCGACGGCTCCTATGAGGCGATCCCGGTGTCGGGAAGCACTGACCAGCACGACCAGTGGCAGTACGCGTACTGGTCCTTCTCCCCCGGTCGCCCGGACGCGACCTGTGAGATCTACGTGCACGTCCCCGAGGACGAGAGCCCGCTGTGGCTCGCCGAGTCCGAGGCGTTCTACGAGATCTACTCCGGCCCGCTGCCCGAGGGCGACCCGATCGCCTACTTCGGTTTGACGCAATCGGAACTGCGCGGCATGTGGGTGCAGGTCACCGGGTTCACCTCACCGACGGAGGAGTTCACCGTCCAGCTCACCAACACCGGCGCGGACGCCTTCGCCGACCAGGAGCACACGCGGTCGCACGTGGCCGCCTCCGTGGTGCGCACCACCTGCTCCTGACACGCGCCAGCACGGGGCGGGGCCGTTTCGCGGCCCCGCCCGACGCCCCCCGCCGGTCCGTCCCTGCGGACCGGCAGTCGAGAACGGAAAGTCACCGATGGCCAGGCAACTGCTCACCGTCGCCCCCGGGGAACCGGACGCCCACAGGACGATCGCCGACGCGGTGGAGGAGGCCTCCAGCGGCGCGCTCATCACCATCGCCCCCGGCCGATACACCGAGAGCCTCATCCTGCTCAAGGTGGTCACGCTGGTGGCGCGCGACGGACGGGGCAGTGTGGAGATCCTCTCCGGCTCCAAGAGCGTGGTGGCCTCCGCCGCCGAGGCGGTCAAGCTCTCCGGCATCATCCTGCGCGGCCGCGACAAGGACGCACCGGTCGTGGACATCCCGGCCGGCCAGGTGGAGATGGCCGACTGCGAGGTGGACGGTGCCGCGTGGACAGCCGTGTCAGTACGGGGCACCGGCGCGCTGGCCATGCGCGAGAGCCGGGTGACCTGCACGGAGGGTGCGGGGGTGGTCGTCACCTCCGAGGGAACGAGCGTCATCGAGGACTGCGTGATCGAGGAGGTCGGCACCAGCGCGCTCGTCATCGGCGAGCAGGGCCACCCCACGGTCCGCTCGTGCACCCTGCGCGGCGCGGGCGGCAACGGCGTCTTCGCGAGCGGGCAGGCCGCCGGAGTCATCGAGGACTGCGACGTCTCCGACACCAAGAAGCCCGCGATCGCCCTGGAGGGTGACGCGGCCACGAGCCTGCGCGGTACCCGCGTGCACCACACCGACGGCGACGGCCTGACGGTCTCCAGCCGGGCCCGTCCGGTGGTCGAGGACTGCGTGTTCGAGGACGTGGGGGGCCGCGGTGTGGCCGTGCACAGCGGATCCGACCCGCAGATGTACCGCGTCACCGTGGCCCGCCCGGAGGGGACCGGGATCGACCTGTACGGCAAGGCTCGGGGCCAGTTCACCGAGTGCGATGTGGTCGACGCCAAGAGCGCCTCGGTGCTCGGTGGGGACGGGGCGGCCACCGCGTTCATCGGCCTCACCGTACGCGGCGGCACCGGGGTACGGCTGAGCGGCGGGAGCACGGCCGAGTTCGACCGGGGTCTGTTCACCGGGAGCGCGGGGCCGGGCGTGGTCGTGGAGGACTGCGCGCCCTTCCTGCGCGGTGTGGCCGTCACCGACACCAGGGGGCAGGGGGTGGAGTTCGTCGGCGAGGGCCACGGGCGCCTGGAGGACGTGACTCTGGAGCGGACCGGCAAGGCCGCCGTGTCCGTGACCGGCACCTCGCGTCCGACGCTCAGCGGGCTGCAGATCCGGGAGAGCCGGGACGCCGGCGTCACCGTGGGTCCGGGGGCCAAAGCCGAACTGCGCGACTGCGACATCTCGGCGTGCGCCGGCGACGGGGTGTCCGTCCAGAACGGCGGTGAGGCATCAGTGCTGCGCGCCCGGATCTACGACGGGCGGCGCAACGGTGTGCTGGTGGCCGCCGGAGCGACCGCCTCGCTGCGCCGGTGCGAGGTCTTCGGCAACCGCGGGGACGGTGTCCTGGTCCACTCCCGGGAGGACGTGCTGCTGGAGGACTGCTCAGTACGCGACAACGCGCGTTCGGGGCTGCGCCAGACCGTGCAAAGCGAGCGGGTGCGCGCCGAGGAGCTGCTGAGCCACGGCAACGGCGCCCCGGACGCCTACGGGGACGAGGCGGGCACCCCGCTTCCCGAGTCGGTGAACGGCCCCGCCGAGGACGCCGGCGACGGCGGGGCCTCCGACTCGACGGGGCCGATGGCGGACCTGGAGGCGCTGGTCGGGCTCGGCAACGTCAAGCACGAGGTCAAGACGCTCGTCAAGCGCAACCAGATGGCCAAGCGGCGGGCCGAGATGGGTCTGCCCACTCCGCCCATGAGCCGCCACCTGGTGTTCGGCGGCGCCCCCGGTACCGGCAAGACCACGGTGGCGCGGCTGTACGGGCAGATCCTCGCCGAACTGGACGTGCTGCGCTACGGACACGTGGTGGAGGTGGCGCGCGCCGACCTGGTGTCGCAGTACGTGGGCGGGACGGCCATCAAGACCACCGAGGTGTTCGAGCAGGCCAAGGGCGGCGTGCTGTTCGTCGACGAGGCCTACACGCTCTCCACCGGCAAGGGCGGCGGCGGAGGCCCCGACTTCGGCAAGGAGGCCATCGACACGCTGGTCAAGCTCATGGAGGACCACCGCGACGAGGTCGTCGTCATCGTGGCCGGCTACACCGCCGACATGGCGGATTTCCTGTCCGCCAACCCCGGTCTGGCCTCACGGTTCAGCAAGACCATCGAGTTCGAGAACTACACCGTGGACGAACTCGTGGAGATCGTCCGCCGCCTGTGCGACTCCAACAGCTACACGATGGACGAGGCCACCGTGGAGGTGCTGCGCTCCCACTTCGACCAGGTGCCCAAGGGCCCGGCGTTCGGCAACGGCCGCGAGGCGCGCAAGATCTTCGAGTCGATGATCGACCGGCAGGCCTTCCGGCTGGGTGGCGACGGCCTCGACGACCCCGCCGCGATGGCCCGCCTGATGCCTGCCGACCTGGGTCCGGAGATCGAGAGGGCGGCCGAGCCCTCCTCCCCCGCCGACGACGTCGCCGAGCTCCGGGAGGAGCTGAACGCGATGATCGGTCTGCGCGAGGTCAAGGAGACGGTGAACGACCTGGCCAACCTGCTGGTGATGTCGGAGCGGCGCCGGGCCATGGGCCTTCCGGTGGCGCCGATGAGCCACCACCTGGTGTTCGCCGGCCCCCCCGGTACCGGTAAGACGACGGTGGCGCGGCTGTACGGGCGGCTCCTGCACGCGCTGGGCGTCCTTCCCGGCGGCCAGGTCGTGGAGGCGGCCCGCGGCGACCTCGTGGGCCGCTACGTGGGGCACACGGCCCAGTTGACCATGGAGGTGTTCGAGCGGGCCAGGGGCGGTGTGCTGTTCGTCGACGAGGCCTACGCTCTGGCGCCCAAGAACTCCAGCGGGTCGGACTTCGGCCAGGAGGCGATCGACACGCTGGTCAAGCTCATGGAGGACCACCGCGACGAGGTCGTCGTCATCGTCGCCGGCTACACCCGGGAGATGCAGCGCTTCCTGGACTCCAACCCGGGCCTGGCCTCGCGGTTCAACCACCGGGTGGAGTTCCCCGACTACTCCGATGCCGAGCTGGTCACGATCGTGGAGCGCATGGCGGACGGCTCGGGCTACACGTGCGGACCCGACACCTCGGCGGCGCTCGCCGCACACTTCGCCTCGGTGCCGCGCGACGCCAACTTCGGCAACGCCCGCTACGCGCGCCAGGTGCTGGAGCGGATGATCACCCGGCAGGCGGGGCGGCTCGTGGACTTCGGGGCGGCGGAGATGGAGGACTTCACGACGCTGCTGCCCGAGGACCTGGAACCCGTGCGCTAGAAGCGGCCGGGGCGGGCCTGTGGACAACCCGGCCCGGCCGCCTCGGCGGGCGCATACTCGAAGCATGCTCTCTCCGCGCTCACACGCCCTGCCGCCGAGGTTCGCCCCAGGGAGAACCCGGGGTCCGAGGTTCGCCTTGAGGCGAACCTCGGACCCCGGCCGGTCGCCATGGTGGGACCGGCGCTCGCGTTCGTGCCCGCCGACCCGGCCTTGCGCGCCGCGCGGGGGCGTGCGCTTCCTACCGGGCCTTCCCCAGTACGCGCCTTGCGGCGGTGTGCCCCCTCGCCCGCCGGAGAAGGAACCGGGAACGTCCTCGGGCCGGCGTCACCGACGACGACGGGCCCGGCCGCACACGTGGCCGGGCCCGCGCTCTCAGCGCTCGGGGAGCGGTCAGGCCTTGCGGCGCCGACCCAGCACGAACGCGGCCGCACCGGCGCCCACCAGCACCACCGCGACGACCACCAGCGCCGCCAGGTTGGAGCCGGTGACGGGCAGGCCGCCCTCATCGGGCTCGGTGGGTTCGGGAGAGGCCGGGTCGGAGGGGCTCTCCGACGGGCTCTGCGGGTCGCTGGGCTCCTCCGAGGGGTTCTCGGACGGCTCCTCCGACGGGTCCTCGCTGGGGGCGTCGGACGGCCCGTCGGTGGGCTCGTCGCCACCGCCGCAGACGGGCAGCTCACCGGCGAAGTCGCCGTTGTGCAGCTCGCCGTTGTTGGTGATGCCCGCCGTCAGGGAGCCGTGCCCGAAGGAGGCCGCCACGACGGCGCCCTGGATGTTGCTGGCCGACAGCCAGTTCACCTCGGCGCCAGGGGCGAACACCGTGCCTTCGAGGGTGCGGCTGTCGGAGGTGAAGGTGACCAGCTCGGCGTCGCCGAAGTTGAAGAGGATGTACCGGGCGTCCTCCAGCCCGATCCCCGCCATGTTGGGGGTGGACCACTCGAACTCCCCGTCCACGCCGGAGGTGTCGACGTTGACCAGCAGCGGGGAGTCGGCGGAGGGCTTGTCGTCGAAGGTGATGACCTCAAGGTCCGCCAGGTCCTCGGCATCGACGTTCCAGACGTTGGCGCCCGCCTCCAGCGGCAGGGTCACGTTGGCGCCCGAGCCGAAGGGCGGCGAGGCCGGCTCGCCGTCGCCGGTGCCCAGCGGCACGACGGTGTTCTCGCACGAGGACAGGGCCTCGGCGCGGTCCCGGTAGGCGGGGAAGAGCGCGGCCACGTCGAAGGCCTCGGACGTGACCGACTCCTCGCTCTGCCTGGTGGTCAGGGTGATCCGGGGGTTGGACTCACGGGCGCCGGGGGCGGAGACCACGGTGTTCACCTGAGCGTCGTTGCTGTCGGTGGTGCTGATCTCGGTGCCGGCGGTCTCGCCCACCTTCACGTAACCGTTCTGGAGCACCTTGAGTTCGCCCTCGCTGCCACCGAGGTCCACCGACCCGTTGACCACGAGCGCGGAGGGCCGGTCGTCGCCGTCGGCCGTGTAGGTGCCAGTGGTGTGGGCCGCGATGTTGTAGGGGCCGAAGGTGAGGTCGCCGCCGACGGCGATCGGGCCCTCGGACTCGTTTCCGGCCAGCTCGGCGTCGCCCTCGACGACCACCAGGAAGCCGCGGTTGCCCTCCAGCGGGTTGGCCGTCTCGGAGGTGTCCGCGGCGGCGGTGCCGGGCGCGGCCAGGGCGAAGGCCAGCAGCGCGGCCGTACCCGCGCTCGCTCCCTTAAGAGCGGGTGAGGGGTGGCGTGGGGATCTCGGCATCGGGTGGTTCCTCTTCCGGGTGTGCGGTGTTGTGGGGAACGCGGCGGCGCACGTCAGGCGTGCTCAGAGCCTTGCGCCGCGGGCGTCGGGGGGTGTCCGCCGCCGCGGTCTCGTCCGCCCTGCCGCGGTTCGGCTGGGCCGGGCACGCGGGGGCGGGGCCGGTGGGGAGCACCGGCTCCCTGATGGGACGCGCTCCGCCCCCGTCCGGTTCACAGGGACGGGGCACAGCGCGCGGGCGGTCAGCACCGGGCGATCTCCCACCAGGGACCCCAGCGGTGGGAGTCCTCGGGGGACTGGCCCTGGTTCCACCACACGGACTCGTAGGCCCTGCCCTCGTGGACCACCCGCGCTCCGTGGGGGTAGGTGGTGTGCGGAGACCAGGGTTGCGCGTCGCAGGGGTCGGGCCGCGGCTCGGGCTCCTCGGACTCCTCCTCGTCCGGCCTGCCGCCGCCGTTGCCGTTGCCCGGGCCGTCGTCGTCCTGGTCCCCGGGGCCGGGCTCCGTCTCCTGGTCGCTCTCCCCGCCGTCCTCGTCCCCGGTTCCGGGCGAGACCGCCAGGACCACGCTGGACCCGGCCTCCACGACGGAGCCCGCGGTCGGGGTCTGGACGGCGACCTCCCCTTCGGGGCGCTCGGACCCCTCCTCCGTGACCACCTCCACGGTGAACCCCAGACCGGAGAGGGTCGCGCGGGCGTCCTCCTCGGTCAGGCCCACCACGTCGGGGAGGCTGATGCCCTGACTGACGGTGACGGTGGCGGTGTCGTCGTAGGGCACCGTCAGACCGGCCTCGGGGTCGGTCGCCAGGACCGTGCCGGCGGGCTCGCCGCCGGAGGGCCGCTGGACGACCTCGACATCGGCGAACCCGAGTTCCGCCAGCTCCGCCAGGGCGGCCTCCTCGTCCTGGCCGATCAGGTCGGGCATCTCCACGGTGGCGGGTCCGGCGGAGACCGAGAGCGTCACCTGGTCGCCCTCCTCCAGGGCCGCCCCCACACCGGGGTCGGAGGCCGCGACCAGGCCCGCTTCGACCGCGTCGTCGCGGACCTCGGCGTAGAGGACCTCCAGGTCCACCGGCAGGCCGTTCAGCAGCGCGGTGGCCTCGCCGGGGGGCAGGCCGACCAGTTCGGGCATCTCCGCCCCGCCGGAGGCGGCCACCGCCGCCACTTCGGTGTCGGACCGGGGGATGAGCACCCAGACCAGGAGGGCGGCCATGACGAGGACCGCCGCACCGGCGGCCGACCAGAGCAGGATCGGGCGCCGCCGGTCACGCACCGGAGCAGGCACAGCGGCCCGGATGGGTACGGTGATCGGGCTCGTGTCGGCGGCGTGCCGTGCGGGGGCCGAGGGCAGGCGGTCGCGCATCCGCGTGACCAGCCCGCGGTAGTGCGCGGCGTCGACCGGGCGGTGTTCGGGGTCGTCGATGGTCGCCTTGGCCACGAGCAGGGCGTACTCCCCGCCGGCCTCGGCGAGTTCCTTCTTCCCCTCCTCGACCCCCAGTCCGGTGATCATGACGCACAGCAGCTCCCCCACCGCCCGCACGTCCTCTCGGGGATCGGCGGTGGCCTGGGCCGCGACGGGCAGCAGGCGCACCACGCCGTCGTCGGAGAGGTAGACCGTCTCGGGGCCGACCGCGCCGTGGGCCAGGCCCCGCTCGTGGAACTCCTCCAGCGCCGACAGCAGGGCGTCGACCAGGTCGAGGGCGTCCCTGCGGGAGACCCGCTCCTGGAAGCGCTCGCCGACGATGTGGGAGAGCGGGTGGCCCTCCACGGGGCCGGTGACCGTCAGCGTGCGGTCGTCGTCGGCCCAGTGGTCGACGACCTCCACCACCATGGGGTGGCGCAGGCCCCGCAGCGCGGACACGCGCGCGGCGAGGGCGTCCCGGTCATGCCGGTCCGCCTCGTCGGCCTCGACACGGACCCGCGTGCCCGTGTCGAAGTCGTAGGCCTCGTACAGCACGGTTCCCTCGTCCAGCCGCACGCCCTCGTCGCAACGGTAACGGCCTTCGAGCACGAAGGGAGGGGGTGAGAGGGGAGTGGGGGTCTCCATGCCCGAATTGTAAGGTTCGATCAGGACCGCGCGCACCACCACCGGCAGGGGACCTGACCGGCGTCCTCGCGGCGTACCGTCTCGCCGGCCCTCCGGAGCACCCGGTCCGGCCGTGGTCCTGCGCCACCGTGGTCCGCTCCGTCCCGACCCCGCCCTCAGCGTGTGGCGTCCGTGTCCGGGCCCGGCCGTAGCCGGTACCGGGTTCCGCGGCGTGGCGGTTCCGGCGCCGGTGCGTCGGCCGACACGCGCGGGGCCCGACACGCGTAACCGCCTCCCCGAGGGGCAGGTAGTCGGAGAACGCGAGGGGGGACCGATGCGGCCCGTGATCGGGATATCCGCCTACACCGAGCGGGCGCGGTGGGGCGATTGGGACCTGCCCGCCGTCCTGCTGCCGCAGGCCTACACCGACCGGGTGGCCGAAGCCGGCGGCCTGCCGGTGCTCCTTCCCCCCGTGGCGGGTGCGGCCGGGGCGGTGGAGCGACTCGACGGCCTCCTCCTGGCCGGCGGCGGCGACATCGACCCCGGCCGCTACGGCGCCCCGACCGACCCGCGCACCGCCGGCGTGCGCGGCGCGCGTGACACCGCCGAGATCGAACTGCTGGAGGCGGCGCTGGAGCGCGGGCTGCCGGTGCTGGGCGTGTGCAGGGGGATGCAACTGCTCAACGTGGTGCGCGGCGGCACGCTCAACCAGCACCTGCCCGACCTGGTGGGCCACCACGGGCACCGCGAGGAGCCAGGGGTGTTCGGTACGCACGCGGTGACCGTGGCCGAGTTCTCCCGGACCGCCGACCTCCTGGGCGGGACCGCTGTGGAGGTGGCGACCTACCACCACCAGTCCCTGGCCGAGCCGGGCGAGGAAGTGCGGGCCACGGCCTGGGCCGACGACGGGACGGTGGAGGCGATCGAGTACACCGACCGGTTCAACGTGCTCGGCGTGCAGTGGCACCCGGAGATGGGCGAGGACCTCTCGCTGTTCCGCTGGCTGGTCCGCCGCGCCCGCGACGCCGCCGCGCGGAGGTGAAACGCAGGCGCGTGCGACCTGTGTGAAGGGAAGGTGGGCGCCTTCGGGCACCCCCACCTTCCACCACATATGGCTCAGATCACTTTGAATGCTCTGACCTTCGCATTCAATTCCCTTCCACAAGAAATCCCTGCTCACCACCGCAAAAACCATGAACCCCCGAAGCAATCCCTTTGATGAATGGCCCTTCGGTGAGGGCCCCGGCACCACACCGGCTCACCCGGCCGTGTCACGCCCCGGAACACCCGTCATCCCAGGTGGGGCTCGCCCTTCCCCAGGGCGTGCTCCACGCGCAGCCGCTGCGTGCGGTGCATCGGCAGGTCCGCCACCTCCTCCGGGGCGAACCAGGCCACCTCGTAGGACTCCTCGCTCACCGCCAGCGCGCCCCCGACCACCCGCGCCCGGAAGCACACGTTGAACTGGCGGCGCACCTCGCCGTCGCCGTAGGCGGCGACGTACCGGGGGTCGGTGTAGGTGCCCACCAGCCCCGTCACCTCCACCTCGTACCCCGTCTCCTCCCGCGTCTCGCGCACCGCCGCCTCGGGCAGGCTCTCGTCCATCTCCATCGCCCCGCCGGGCATCGCCCACAGCCCGTTGTCCGCCCGCCGCTGCAACAGCAGCCGACCCTGATCGTCGAGAACGGCCGCGCTCGCCCCGACCCCCCAGGTGTTGGGGACCGGGGCGGACGGGTCGTCGTAGTACTCGGTCCGGGACATCGCACCTCCCCGGGTTCGTCGGACTCCCACGCACCGATCAGGGTACGCCGGGCCCCGCCGCTCACGCGTTCCGTTCCATCGCCGGGACCCGCTCGGCGGACGGCTCCGAGGGGGTCAGGGCCGACCCGCTCCCGCGGGTGCGCGCCCACACCACGGCGGTGGCCGCGATGAGGAGCACGCAGGGCACGAGCATGATCGGTGATCCGGTACCCACCGACCGGTCGAACCCGGCAGCCAGGTCGGAGTGCGTGACGATGACCAGGAGGAACGCGAGGGTGTTGTTGACGGCGTGGATGACGATGGCCGTCTCCAGTCCGCCGGTGCGCCAGGTGATGAGGGCCAGGGTGGCGCCGAAGGTGAAGTAGTAGACGTTGAGCCACGGGTCGAGCGCGAAGTGGACCACCATGAACAGCAGACTCGACACGGCCACGCCGAGGACGAGCGCGGTGCGCGGCCCCCTTCCCCAGCTCGCGGCGACCCGGAAGGCGAGCCCGCGCAGACCGTACTCCTCACCGGCGGACTGGAGCGGCACCAGCAGGACGGTGATGGCGAACATCCAGAACAGGTCGGCGAGCGGCCACTCCGACTCCTCCACCGGGGAGAGGAAGGTGAAGGCGGTCAGGTACACCGTCCAGAGGGGGAGGATGACCATGAAGGACCGCACGAGCACCTCGGGCCGCAGGAGCGAACGAACCGAGTGCAGCGAGGCACCCCTCACCCCGTAGAGCCAGCGCTGGACGAGCATGCTCCAGGGGATGAGCAGGGCGAGCGAGGCCATGCTGGCCGCCTGGAGCGCGGGGGTGAACCCGGTTCCGCCCAGCATCATGCTGTCCTGCCTGCCGAGCAGCAGGTCGATGAGGAGAGCGACGACGCTGAGCCCGATGCTGAAGAGGAGCATCCCGCCCAGCAGGAGCGCGAGCGCGGCGATGCCCCGCCAGATCCGGCGCTCCTCCCCGGCCAGGACGCGGTGGTAGGGCACGCCCGCCGGGATCGGGAGCGGTCCGCGTCTGGGCGGCGGCGGGTACGGGGGCGGCGGCCAGGACGCGGCGGCGGGGGCCGGCTGGCCGGTCGGCGGCGGCTCGGAGGGAAAGCCGTGTTCGTCGTGGTTCATGCCCTCACGCTAATCAAGGCGGCGGTATCGCAGAAGTGCCGGTTCACACCGGTTCGCCCCGCGATCCTCACTGCTTGGAGATGACAGACGTCATGGCCGCGCCACGGTCGGGTACGGACGGGAGGAGACGACGGACCTCGGTGCTCCCGAAGCCGGTCAGGGACACACCACCGGCCGTCCGCCGCCTCCGGTGCCGTCCTGGCGTCCCTCGAAGGCCCGGGGCATCGGGGATCGGGCCTGTGGACAACCCGCTCGGGTCGCCCCGGCGGCCCCATAATCGGAGCATGCTCTCCGCTCACGCCCACGCCCTGCTGTCCGCCCTCGTGAACGACCTGCCCGGCAGCCGCCACATCCTCACCGTGCACACCCGCTACGCGATGTCCACCGCGGTCGAAGCGCACAAGGACCGCATCGACGTGGAACACCCCCGGGTGGTGGAACGGCTGTGCGACGCCCTCACCGAGGGCACACTCGCCGCCGTGGTCCTGCGCAGCTTCACCGACGAGGTCTCACGCGTCCTGGACAACGGGGCGGAGGTCCCCGTCAAGCTCGTCCGCGGCTGGAGCGCGGCCGAACACCGGCTGGAACCGCTCAGCGAGGCCGAGATGTTCGACGCCCACTGCACGGACGCCGCCTCGGGTGAGCCCATCCCGCCGGAACGGGGCGTGGTGTACACGGACGCCCCCGAAGTGGACCTCACCGCTTTCCGCGACACTTGAGGTCCGGAACCGGAGCGCGATCGTGGTGCCGCCACCGGCCCCGCGCCCCGGAGAAGCTCCCCTCGGACCCCCGTGGCCGCACTGGACAAGGAGGCCGGCGGTATCCGACCTCCCGTCCCTCACCGGCCATGACAACCGGGTGCGCTCGGTGTGCTTCGGCCCCGGCGGCACCGCCCCCGCCACCGTCTGCGGCGACAGGACCGCACGCCTGTGGGCCGTCCCGACGCGGGTGGGGTTGGAGGGCGGATCGTCCCGACGGGACCGCACGCCTGTGGACCGTCCGCTGACGAAGGAACCCGCCGAACGGCCCGACCCACCGGGACACCGTGCCCTGCCTCCGCCGCCGTACGGGAGCATGGGGCCATCCGGACCCCACCGGTGCGTTCCCGTCCCGAGAGAGCCAGCCATGACCACCGCACCCACCGTCCACCTGAACACCAGCGGCACCACCGCCACGCTGCGCATCGACCACCCACGGCGCAAGAACGCCATGACCGCACACATGTGGGGCCTGCTGCCCCGGCTGCTGGAGGGCCTGGCGAAGGACCCGGACGTGCGCGTGGTGGTCCTGACCGGGGAAGGGACGGACTTCTGCGCGGGCGCCGACATCACCGAGCTCACGGCCGATGCCGCCGACACCGAAGCCGCCGGGCAGCGGGTGCTCGACGACCGGCTGGCCGAGGCCGCCGGGGAGGCGCTGACGGCCTTCCCCAAGCCCACCATCGCCATGGTCGACGGCCTGTGCGTGGGCGGCGGCTGCCTGCTCGCCACCGCCTGCGACCTGCGTGTGGGCACCCCGCGCACCCGCATCGGCATCCCGGCCGCCAAGCTCGGCGTGGTCTACCCCGCCTCGTCGCTGCGGCGGGTCGTGGCCCTGGCCGGGCCGTCCACCGCGAAACGCCTGCTGTTCACGGCCGAACTGCTCGGCTCCGATGAGGCACTGCGCGTCGGCCTGCTCGACGAGGTGGTGCCGGAGGCCGACCTCGCCCACCGCGTCACGGCGCTCGCCGACACCGTAGGCTCGCGGTCCCAGGTGAGCGTGCACGCGGCCAAGAGCCTGGTCGACGCGATCGGCGCGGGCGCGCTCACCCCCGATCTGGTCCGGCACTGGGACGGGGAGGCGGCCCGCCGCGGGGACCTGCGCGAAGGGATCGCGGCCTTCCGCGAGCGGCGTCCGGCACGGTTCGCCGCCCCGCCGTCCTGACCCCCGGGGTATCGGTGCTATCACCTGCCTGGTGGGCGGGTGTCAGTCCGCTTCGAGGGGCTTTGTACTGTATTTGGACAACGAATAATATTCGGTGGCTCTTCAGGGGGCCTTCCGTGCCATGTGAGAGGAACGGACTTGCGCCGCACAGTCTTCGACAAAGACCACGAGGCCTACCGCGACACACTGCGGTCCTTCATCGAATCCGAGGTCACGCCGTACTACCAGGACTGGTTCGAGGAGGGCCTGGTCCCGCGCGAGCTGTACTCCAAGCTCGGTGAGCTGGGCGTGTTCGGGATCAACGTCCCCGAGGAGTACGGCGGCGCCGGCCTGGAGACGCACAAGTTCGAGGCGATCCAGTACGAGGAGACCACCCGCGCCGGGGTGAGCTTCGGCGGCTCGGGCGTCCACGTGCTGCTCGCCCTGCCCTACATCAAGATGCTGGCCACCGAGGAGCAGAAGCAGCGCTACCTGCCCAAGTTCGTGACCGGCGAGGAGATGTGGGCGCTGGCCATGACCGAGCCGGGCACCGGCTCCGACCTGGCCGGGATGAAGACCACCGCCAAGCGCGACGGCGACCACTACATCCTCAACGGCGCGAAGACCTTCATCACCGGCGGCTTCCACGCCGACCGCGTGATCGTCTGCGCCCGCACCAGCCCGCCCAAGGAGGACGACCGCCGCTTCGGTATCTCCCTGTTCGCGGTCGACGCCTCGTCGGAGGGCTACTCGGTGGGCCGCAAGCTGGACAAGCTCGGCCTGCGCACCTCCGACACCGCCGAGCTGGCCTTCAGCGACATCCGCGTCCCGGCCGAGGACCTGCTCGGCGAGGAGAACAAGGGCTTCTCCTACCTGGGCCAGAACCTGCCCTCGGAGCGCTGGGGCATCGCCTACGGCTCCTACGCGCAGGCCAAGGCCGCGATCGGCTTCACCAAGGAGTACGTGCAGGAGCGGACCGTCTTCGGCAAGACGGTGGCCTCGTTCCAGAACACGAAGTTCGAGCTGGCCGCCTGCCAGTCCGAGGTGGACGCTGCCGAGGCGGTCGTCGACCGCGCCCTGGAGGCGCTCGACGCCGGCGAGCTGACCCCCGCCGAGGCCGCGTCGGCCAAGCTCTTCTGCACCGAGGTCGCCCACCGGGTGATCGACCGCTGCCTCCAGTTGCACGGCGGCTACGGGTACATGAACGAGTACCCGATCGCGCGCCTGTACGCCGACAACCGCGTGAACCGGATCTACGGCGGCACGTCCGAGGTCATGAAGATGATCGTCGCCAAGTCGGTCCTGTCCTCGTAGGCGCTTCGGGGCCGGACGGCCACCCGGTCCGCTTCGCCGCCGAGGGTCCCGTGGCCCCGAGGCATACCGACCAGTCGGTGCGTGACGGGTGCGGCACGGAGCGCATCAGGCCGGAAGGGGGCGGGTCCCGCGGGACCCGCCCCCTCGGTGCGTGCCGGGAACGGCGGCGCAGCGGCGGTTCTTCGAGGTTCGCCCCAGGGCGAGATTGCGCGCCGAGCTTCGCCCCAGGACGAACCTCGATGCCGGTCAGGCGGCAGCAGCGCTGGATTCGTGGCTGTGGGCCGCAGAAGGGAGGTGCGCGCCCCTCTCAGCCAGGAGCGGGAGGTCCTCCGCCCTGGAACGCGCCTTCGTGCTTCTACCGCCGCAGCCGGACGCCCCCTCGCCACCTTCCTTATGTCGGACCACATCCGTCTCCCGCGCTGGCGGGGCCACTGCCTGGCGCGGCTCGGACACGGTGAGGCGATCGAGGATCTCACCCGGGCACTCGACGACATCGCACCGTTGGGACTCGGGCGCGCCGAGGCCGGACTGCGCACCGACACCGCGGCCGAGGGCAGGGTGACGGTGTGGTGCGCGAACCTGTTCCCCGAAGGCGTGGTGATGTCGGCCTTGGAGAAGGAGTAAGCCATGCAGCCGCAGACCCCGCACTGGTTCAAGTCCAGCTACAGCGGGACATCCTCTGACTGCGTCGAGGTGGCCGAAGGGCCGGTCACCGGGGTCCGGGACACCAGGCACCGCGAGCTGGGCGCGCTCTTCTTCGGTGCAGGTGAATGGCGGTCCTTCATCGACACCGCCAAGGACGCCTGACCGCTCCTCCCCCGGCCCATGAACACGTGATCTTGCTACCAGCGCAGCTCAGGTAGGCGACGCCTGCACTGGTAGCAAGATCACGCACATTCGGGCTCCACGATCGGGTCCATGGCGGACGCGATCGGCAACGTTTTCTTCCTGACCGGGGACGGCGGTGCTGGAGCTGGACCCCGAGGAGGCGGACCTGCCGCGGTTGCAGGAGCTGGGGTACGAGGTGTTCACGTCGGTGGGCTCGGTGGAGCGGACCGAGCAGGACCTGTCGGGGTCTACACCGCTGTGTCCTTCGCCGAGGACGAGTCGGCCGAACCGTCGGCCCAGCCGGGCCCCGAGACCACCGACTTCGGCAGGGCGATGCTGTCGCTGTACGAGCGGGCCAAGTCCGAGGCGGGCTACACGGCCTCCTCGTTCCTGGGGATGCTCTCCGACCTGGGTCCGATGGAGACCGCACGCAAGCTGCTCGACGCCCCGGCGGTCTCCGACGGGTTCGCGAACCTGTGGGAGCGGGGGCGGATGGACCTGACGGTGGAGGCGCTGGTGCTGCGGTCGGAGTACGCGCCGCTGTTCTCCGCCGAGCAGATGGAGCGGGCGCACGCGCGCCTGGCCCAGTTCGGGTACCGCTTCCTGGACGACTGAGCGGTCCGTCCGGCCGCCTCCCGGGCGGCGGCCGGACGGGCGGTGTCACAGGGCCGGGACCGTCGCCGCCTCGGCCAGTTCGGAGCACAGGCCCTCCACGGACGGCGCCCCGGCCAGCTCCCGTACCCGGGCCACGACGCGGTCGGGTTCGGCCACGCGCCGGAGCGCGTTGAGGCGGAACTTGGTCTCCAGCTCCTCGGCGGAGAGGGGGTTGCCGGGGCCGCCCCGGTTGGCCGTGACGCGGGCCTGCCGCGTGGTCCCGTCGTGCAGGACGGCGGTGAGGACGGCGGGGAACTGGCGGGGGAAGATCCGGTCGCACTCGGCGTCGGGCACGCACCGGACCCGGGCGGCCAGGGCCAGGCGGCCGGGGTCGGCGGCGGCCCGGTCGGTGAAGTCCTCGTGGAAGAGCCCCAGTCCGCCGCCGCCGGAGAGCGCGGCGGCGACGGTGTAGGGGCCGCTGAAGGCGGCATGGTAGCCGGAGCGGGGGTTGGCCTTCTCCGCGGCGGGCTCGCCGATGGTGCGCAGTACCGCCGTGGGCACGCCCAGTTCGAGTCCGGCGACCTGGTCGGCGCGCAGGCCCTGCGCGCGCAGCCGCAGGGCGGCGTCCACCCCGGCGTGCGTGAAGTGGTTGCAGGGGTAGGGCTTGAAGAAGATGCCGGGCAGCTCCCACTGCTCGGTGAACCCGTCGGTGACACGGTGGGCGCGGCCGGCGTCGCCGCAGAACGCCTCCAGGAACCCGAAGCGTCCCTCCACGACGGTGGGCGGCCCGGTCAGGCCGTGCCGGGCCAGGTCGGCGGCGGACACCCCGGCGTGCGCGGCCCAGCCGCAATGCACCCGTTTGATGGTGCCGCCGGTGCGGTTGGCCTCGATGAGGCCCGAGCCCATGCTGGCCGCGATCCCGGCGGCGTGGGCGACGCCCACCGCGTCCAGCCCCTGGAGGAGGGCGGAGGCCACGGCCGCCCCCACGGCTCCGCAGATGGCGGTGGCGTGCAGGCCGCGTTCGAAGAAGACCGAGTTGCCCAGGTCCTCGTCGTATCCGGCCATGCCCAGGCGGACGGCGAGTTCGATGCCCAGGCCGGCGGCGTCCAGCAGCCCGGCGCCGGAGCGCCCGTGGGCCTGCGCGCTGGCCAGCGCGGCGGGGATGATGGGGGCGGAGGGGTGCAGGACCGAGGGCAGGTGGGTGTCGTCGAAGTCCAGGGCGTGGGCGAGGGTGCCGTTGACCAGGGCGGCGGCGGGGGCGGGGTAGCGCGCGCCGGTGGCCAGGGACGTGGCCGCCGGGGGGCCTCCCCACTCGGTGGCCACCGCCTCGGCGATGCGGGCGGGCTCCTGGTCGGCGGCGGCCAGGCTGTTGCCGAGCAGGTCCAGCACCCGGCGGGAGACGTCGGTGCGCAGATGGGCGGGCAGCCCGGCGGTGTAGGCGGCGTGGGCGCGCTGGGCCGCGGTGACGATGACGGGGCTCATGCGCTCACCACCGCCAGGGGACGCACGGGCGAGCCGGTGCCGCCGACGATCTTCAGGGGGCTCAGCACGAACACGAACTCGCCGGCCCCCTCGCGGGCCAGGTCCTCCAGCCTCATGTGCTCGATGATGTGGATGCCGTGCTCCACCAGAAGGAGCCGGTGCACGGGCAGGACGCTGTGGCCCTTTCCGGCCGGGATTTGCTCGAAGGCGGTGGTGTCGGCTCCGGCGGCGGCGATGCCGCGCTCGGCCAGCCAGCGCCCGGCCTCCTCGGTGGGGCCGGGGACGCCGTCCTCCTGGCCGAGGTAGGCGGGGGCGTCATGGAAGCGGGTGGCCCAGCCGGTGCGGACGAGGGCGACGTCGCCGGGGCCGGGCTCGGCTCCACCGTGGGCGGCGGCCCTGTCCAGGTCTGCGGCGCTCACCCCGTAGCCGGGGTCCAGGCACTCGACGCCGTGGGCGGCGGCCACGTCGAGCAGGACGCCGCGGCGGACGAGCGGTTCCATGCGGTCGATGCCGTGGTGGGCGAACCTGCCGTTGACGGTGGCCTCGGCGGCGTCGATGCCGCCGTGCAGGCAGCCCTCGTGCGACACGTGGGAGAGGGCGTCGACGTGGGTGCCCACGTGCCCCCCGGTGATGATGAGTTCGTTGGCGGCCGAGCCGCCGTCGGGGCGCACCATGTCGCCGTGGCGGCGGATGAGGGTCATCCGGAACCCGGGGTGGTTGGGTGAGGAGGGCATGCCGGTGAACAGCGGCTGGGCGAGGTCGATGGTGCGGACTCCGCCGCGGACCGCCGCAAGGAGCGGGTCTGTCATGGGGTCTTCTCCTCGGTGTCGGAGGGGGTGTCGGGTGCGAAGGCGAGGACGGCCCGGGCCGCGTGGACCACGGCCGGGTCGACGAAGCGCCCGTCGCGGGTGAGGAAGGCGCTGGAGCCGTGGGACCGGGCGTCCTCCAGGGCGGCCAGGAGTTCGGCGGCCTCGCGGTGTTCGCGGGGGCCGGGCGTGTAGGCGGCATGGACCGCGGGCACCTGCCGGGGGTGGATGACCGAGCGGCCGAAGAAGCCCATGGCGCGGCCCCGTTCGCTGGAGGCGCGCAGCCCGCTTTCGTCGGCGATGTCGGTGTGGACGCTCTGGACGGGGCTGGGCAGGCCCGCGGCGCGCGCGGCGTTGACCACGCGTGAGCGCGCCCAGTCCAGTGCGGTGTCGGCGGTGGCGCGCAGGCTGGCGCGCAGGTCGGCCTCGCCCAGGGAGATTCCGGCGACGGCCGGGTGGGCGGTGGCGACGGCGAAGGCGTTCTCCACGCCCAGGGCGCTCTCCAGCAGGACGTACAGCGGGAGGGGCCGACCGGCGGCGAGCGCGTCGGCGGCGCGGCGCACCTGGTCGGCGGTCTCCGCCTTGGGCAGGCGCAGGCCCGCCAGCGGCGCGCGGGCCAGGGCCTCCAGGTCACGCGCCCCCCAGGGGCCGTCGAGGTCGTTGACGCGCACGTGGAAGGGGCGCGGGGCGTGTTCGGCCAGGTCGAGGACGGTGGTGCGGGCGCGCTCCTTGGCGTGGGCGGGGACCGCGTC
This sequence comes from Nocardiopsis sp. LOL_012, assembly GCF_048060475.1. NCBI lineage: Bacteria > Bacillati > Actinomycetota > Actinomycetes > Streptosporangiales > Nocardiopsidaceae > Nocardiopsis > Nocardiopsis sp. LOL_012. The sequence continues at coordinate 20,979 of NZ_JBHMIV010000039.1, forward strand.
CTCCAGGTCGACGACGACGGCCTCGGCCGGTCCGGCGAGCGCCTTGGCGACCCGGTCGGGGCGGGTGGCGGGCACGTAGAGCCAACTGCGCGGCGGGCGGTCCGCGGGTGCGCGGTTCACCTGTGCTCCTTGGTGAGGCGGGCGATGTGTTCGGGGTCGACGCCGAAGCGGCTGAGCACGTCGGCGGTGTCGGCGCCCCGGTCGGGGCCGGTGGTGCGAATGGCGCCGGGGGTCTCGGAGAGGCGGAAGAGGACGTTCTGCATGCGGATCGGCCCCAGTTCGGGGTCCTCGACGGTGGTGATGGTGTCCAGGGCCTGGAACTGGGGGTCCTGGAGGACGTCGCGGACGTCGTAGACGGGGGCGACGGCGGCCTGGGCCTCCTCGAAGACGGCGACCACCTCGTCGCGGTCGCGCAGGGCGATCCATCCGCCGACCGCCTCGTCGAGTTCGTCGGCGTGCCGGGCGCGTTCGGCACCGGAGGCGAACCAGGGCTCGTCGATGAGTTCGGGGCGCCCGACCAGGCGCATCACCCGTTCGGCGATGCTCTGCGCGCTGGTGGAGACGGCCACCCACTTTCCGTCGGCGGTGCGGTAGGTGTTGCGGGGGGCGTTGTTGGAGGAGCGGTTGCCCAGGCGTTCCTGGACGGTGCCGAGCTGGTCGTAGACGGTGGGCTGGGGGCCCAGGACGGTGAGGATGGGTTCGGTGATGGCCAGGTCGATCACCTGGCCGCGCCCGGTGCGGGTGCGGGCGTGCACGGCGGTCATGACGGCGTAGGCGGTGGTGAGCGCGGCGATGCCGTCGGCGAGGCCGAAGGGGGGCAGGACGGGCGGGCCGTCGGGCTCCCCGGTGATGGCGGCGAAGCCGCTCATGGCCTCGGCGAGGGTGCCAAAGCCCGGCCGGTGGGCGTACGGGCCGAACTGCCCGAATCCGGTGACGCGGGCGAGGATGAGGCGCGGGTTGATCCGCGAGAGCACGTCGTAGCCCAGGCCCCAGCGTTCCAGGGTGCCGGGGCGGAAGTTCTCGATGACGACGTCGGCCCCGGCGACCATCTGCTTGAAGGCCTCGCGGCCGTCCTCGGAGCCGAGGTAGAGGCCGACCGACTTCTTGTTGCGGCCGAGCATCTTCCACCACAGGCCGGTGCCGTTCTTGGCCGCGCCGTGGGTGCGCACCGGGTCGCCCCGGTCGGGGTGCTCGACCTTGATCACGTCGGCGCCGAAGTCGCCGAGCATGGTGGCCGCCATGGGCCCGGCGAACAGGGTGGCGATGTCCAGCACGACGAGGTCGTTGAGCGCTCCGGGGGCGGCGGGGGGCGGTCCGGCGTGGCCGGTGTCGGGGCCGTTCACCATGGCGGTCCTCATTCGTTGATCAGCGGTGCCGAAGCGGGGGTGGCGGGCGGTGGGCGGCATGATGGCACATCCCACAGCTCGTTCCATCTAAAGGAACATAGTTCCACTGAAGAGGCTGAATCGCAATGACACGACACGGAAAAATCACCCAAAACAGGTGATAAACCGGCGCAACACAAGACTCTTGACACCCCATCCCCCGGATGGCACTGTCAACGAAAGTACTGTGTTCCTTTGAATGGAACACTGATCCGATCAAGCACCGGAAGGTGAGGCATGCGAGAACCCATCGGCGGACCGGCCGCCGCGTCGGCACAGGTCCCGCACCGGCACCCGGGCGGGCGGCCGTGAGCCGGGACGAACCGCCGCGGGAGGACGCCGTCGACCTGGTCGTGGCCGGGGCCGGAGGGGGGCTGGCGGGCGCGCTGCGCGCCGCCGAGGCCGGACTGGACGTCCTGGTGGTCGAGTCCAGCGAGACGTTCCGCCGCGGCAACAACACCTCCATGTCCACCGCGATGATCCCCGGCGCCGGGAGCCGCTGGCAGCGGCAGGCCGGGGTGGCGGACTCCCCCGAGCTCTTCCTCGCCGACGTCATGGCCAAGACGCGCGGCGAGGCCGACCCGGTGGTGGCACGCGCCCTGACCTCCTTCAGCGCAGAACTCGTCACCTGGCTCGCCGACGGCCTCGGCCTGCCCCTGGAGCTGGCCACCGATATCTCCTACCCCGGCCACGCGGTGACGCGCTGCCACACCGTCCCCTCCAGGACCGGGGCGGAGCTGCTAGACCACCTGGTGTCCCGGGCGCGGCGCCACCCGCGGATCGACTTCCTCGCCCCGGCCCGCCTGGTGGACGCGCGCACCAACGGGGAGCGGGTGCGCGCCGCCGTCGTCCGCTACCCCGACGGGAGCGAGGAGGAGATCCCCGCCCGCGCCCTGCTGCTGGCCTGCAACGGCTACGGCGCCGACGGCGACGCCGTACGCGAGCTGATGCCCGAGATCGCCGGCGCCGTCTACCACGGCGGCGAGCACTCCCGGGGCGACGCCCTGGACATCGGCGGGAGGCTGGGCGCGGCCACCGGCTACCTGGACGCCTACCAGGGGCACGCGGCCCTGGCCTGCGGCGCGAACACCCTGGTCGGGTGGGCGACGGTCATGCACGGAGGCGTGCTGGTCGACACCGGCGGACGGCGCTTCGGCGACGAGACCGTGGGCTACTCGGAGTACGCCGCCCTCCTCGCCGCGCGGCCCGGTGCCACCGGCTGGATCGTCTTCGACGAGCGGGTGCACGAGCTGTGCCTGGCCTTCGGCGACTACCGCGACACCGTGGAGCAGGGCGTGGTGGTCTCGGCCGCAGACGCCGACGGGCTCGCCGACGCCTGCGGCCTGGCCGCCGACGAGCTCGCGCGCACCCTGGAGCTGGCCGAGCGCAGCGCGGCCGGTGCCGCCCCCGACGCGTTCGGGCGCTCCTCCTGGGAGGCGCCGCTGCGCGCCCCCTACCGCGCGGTGCGCGTGCGGCCCGCCCTCTTCCACACCCAGGGCGGGCTGTCGGTGGACGGCCACGCGCGGGTGCTGCGCGAGGACGGCTCCCCGGTCGAGGGGCTGTACGCCTCCGGCGGCGCGGCCGTCGGCATCTCCGGCCACGGCGCGGGCGGCTACCTGGCGGGCAACGGACTGCTGCCCGCCCTGGGCCTGGCCGTCCTCGCCGCCGACCACTGCCGGGGCGGCGCCCCGGCACCCCAGAGTTCCTGAGAGGTGACCAGCATGTCCGAGTTCGAGTTCGACTCGATCATCAAGAACGTCCGGGTAGTACGCCCCGACACCGACACGGTGGAGGAGGGCGACATCGCCGTCGCCGGGGGCCGGGTGGCGCGGGTCGCCCCGGGCATCGACGCCTCGCTCGCCCCCGAGACCGTCGAGGGGCGGGGCCGGCTCGCCTTCCCCGGCGCGGTCGACGCCCACCAGCACTGGGGCATCTACAACCCCCTGGACGTGGACGCCCGCACCGAGAGCCGCGCCGCCGCCCAGGGCGGGGTGACCACGGGGCTGACCTACATCCGCACCGGCCAGTACTACCTGAACAGGGGCGGCGACTACGCCGACTTCTTCCCCGAGGTGCTCGCCCTCGCCCGGGGGCGCGCCCACATCGACTACGCGTTCCACGTCGCGCCCATGCAGAGCAGCCACCTGGAGGAGCTCGACGCCCTGGTCGACGACTTCGGCGTGACCTCCTTCAAGATCTTCATGTTCTACGGCGGCCACGGCCTGCACGGGCGCTCGGACGACCAGTCGTCGTTCCTGATGACCCCGCCCGGAGAGCGCTACGACATCGCCCACTTCGAGTTCGTCATGCGCGCCCTGCAAGGGGTGCGCGAGCGCCACCCCGGGATCGCCGACCGGCTGTCGCTGTCACTGCACTGCGAGACGGCCGAGATCATGTCCGCCTACACCCGGATGGTGCAGGAGGAGGGCGAACTGAGCGGCCTGGCCGCCTACAGCGCCTCCCGACCGCCGCACTCGGAGGGGCTGGCGGTCACGATCGCCTCCTACCTGGCGCACGCCACCGGCCTGCCCACGATCAACCTGCTGCACCTGTCCTCGGCCCGGGCCATGGAGGCGGCGATGACCATGGCCGGGGCCTTCCCCCACATCGACTTCCGGCGCGAGGTGACCCTGGGCCACCTGCTGACCGACATCGACACCGGGCACCCGGTGGGCGGCAAGGTCAACCCGCCGCTGCGCCCGCGCGCCGACGTCGAGGCATTGTGGGAGCACCTGCTGGCCGGGCACGTCGACTGGGTGGTCAGCGACCACGCCTGCTGCAAGGAGGAGATGAAGTTCGGTGCCGACCGCGACGACGTCTTCCTGTCCAAGTCCGGTTTCGGCGGGGCCGAGTACCTGCTGCCCGGCCTGTTCTCCGAGGGCCGCCGCCGCGGCCTGCCCGAGGCGGCGGTGGCGCGGCTGGTGTCGTGGAACCCGGCGCGGCGCTACGGCCTGCGCGACAAGGGCACCATCGCGCCCGGCTACGACGCCGACATCGCTCTGCTGGACCCGGACGCGCCCTGGACGGTGCGGGCGGAGGACTCCGAGTCCACCCAGGAGTACTCCCCCTTCGAGGGCGTCGAGATCGGCGCGTCGGTCACCGACGTGTTCCTGCGCGGCTCGCGGATCGTGGCGGACGGCAAGGTCGTGGGCGACCCGCAGGGGTCCTACGTGAAGCGGTCCTGAGCTCACACGCTTCCGGCCCCGGCCCTCTGGAGAGGGCCGGGGCCGGTGCTCGGCGGGGGTCAGGCCCGGGAGGCGAGCATGGAGCTGACCCGCAGGTAGGCGCGGGAGCTCTCGGGGTCGGCGGCGGTGCGGACCAGCTTCTCGTGGTTCCTGCGGCGCTGGTCGGCCGACTTGTGCTGGAGGTTCTCCCAGTTGCGGTGGGTGGCCGCTCGCACCAGGTCGAGGGCGACGCCGCGGCGCCGGCCAGAGTAGCCCTCCACCCGCTCCGGGTCGCCGTCGAGGGCGGCCAGGACCGAGTGCGCCGCGTCCACGGCGTCATGGATGCCGCTGTTCATCCCCATGCCGCCGAGCGGGTTGTTCAGGTGCGCGGCGTCGCCGGCCAGGAGGAAGGGGCCGTGGCGGAAGTCGTCGGCCACGCGCTGGTGCACGTGGTAGAGCGAGGTGTGGACCACGGTGTACCCGTCGGGGTGGGCGGCCAGCGCCTGCAACCGCTTCTGGACGGTGGCGGGCGCGGTCGCGTCGGCGGCGTCGGCGCCGTCGGGGACCGGGAAGAGCACGCGCCAGTGCCGCGGGGTGCGCAGCATGACCAGCCACTCCTCGGGGTCGGAGACGTAGTTGACCTCGCAGATGCCCGGGACGAGCTCGGACAGGTCGTCGTCGACGGAGACGATGAGGAAGCGCTCGGGGTAGGTCATGCCGGGGAAGTCCGCGCCCAGGCACTTGCGGACGGCGCTGCCCGCGCCGTCGGCCGCGATGACCCAGGGCGCGCGCCACTCGCGCGGCCGCTCCCCTCCGGTGCGCACCACGGCGAGGCCGTCCTCGACGCGGGCCGACTCCACGCGGGCGCCCAGGACGATCTCGACGCCCGGCATGGCGGCCAGCCTGCGGTGGGCGATGTCGACGAGGTTCTGCTGCTCGCTCTGGAGCCGGTAGGGGAAGGCGGTCTCCCCTTCCAGGGCGGAGAGGTCGAACTCGGCCACCAGTCCCTCGTAGCGGTCGCGGTACTGGTAGGAGCGCGAGACGAGGCCCCGGCGGTGCAGCTCCCCGGCGACGCCGAGGTCGTCCAGCATCTGGAGCGTGGGCGGGTGGAAGGTGGAGGCCCGGGACTCGTCGGGGTCGCGGTCCAGGGAGGCGTCGGCCTCCAGGACGACGACCTCGGTCCCGGCCTGGGCCAGGGCCAGCGCGGCGGTCGCGCCCACCGGGCCGAGGCCGACGACCACGACGGGGCCGGCACGGTGGGTGGAGGTGTCGGTACTCACTCGATCCCCTTCTCTGTGTGCTCTCACAATGAAGGAATCGAACTTTCGTATAATGGGAAAGTATCGTGCGCGGGTGCCGGAGTCAACGCAGCCGGTCGAGCCCGGCACTCACCTCGGCGGCACCCTCCCGCACCAGGGAGGAGACGCGTTCGCGCTGCCCCTGCTCCAGGCGGAACAGCGGTCCGGCCACACCGATGGCGGCGACGAGGCGGCCCTGCTCGCTCACCGCGGCGGCCACGCCCCAGATGCCCTGGTCCACCTCCTCGAAGCTCTGCGTCCAGCCCTGCTCGGCGACCAGCGCCAGCTCGCCCTCGGTCGGGGGGCGCAGCCCGGTGCCTGAGGGGAGGGCGGCCTCCTCTGACAGGCGCGCGAGGTAGTCGGCGCGCTCGCGCGCGGGCATCCCCGACAGCAGTACGCGCGCGGCCGAACCGCGGTGCAGCGCCATGGGCTGGCCGGGGTCGAACTGGAGGCGGACCGGGTGCGGGGACTCGGCCCGGTCCACGCACACGGCGGCCGTCCCGGTCCTCTTGACCAGCAGAGCGGTCTCGCCGGTCCGCTCGGCGAGCCGGTCAAGGACCGGGCGCGCGAGGTGCTCCACGCTCCCCCACGCGGCGCGGGCGGCACGGGCCATGCCGATGACCCGGAAGGTCAGCCGATAGCTCCCGGCGGCCTCGGCCTCCTCCACCAGGCCACTGGCGCGCAGGACCGACAGGTACCGGTACACCGAGCTCAGGGGCGCGTCGATCTCCCGGGCCAGCTCGACCGCGGTGAGGGTGTGCCGCCTCTCATCGAAGGCCAGCAGCAGGCCCAGCACCTTGCGCGAACTCTCCGCCCCGCTCCGGCGCTCCGCCGACACCATGGCCACTCCCTTGACGGCGACTTCGCGCGCCGATTAGCATCTATCAAATTACGAAAATCATGCTCTCACAATGTGGTAATCGCTGCAACCCGCCTGGAAGCGGCCCCGCTTCCCGAACGGAGGAACGCACAGTGATCCGACACGTCCTGCTCCTGAAGTGGACGGAGGAGGCCACCGGCGACCAGCGCGAGGCCGCGCTCCGGGGCTTTGACGAACTCGGTGGGAGCGTCCCGCAGATCCGGTCGCTGACCGCGCGGCCCGACACCGGCCTGGCCGGGGGCAACGCCGACCTGCTCGTCACCATGGACTTCGACGACGCCGACGGCTGGCGCGCCTACCAGGCGCACCCGGCCCACCAAGCACTGATCGACACCGTGCTGCGCCCGATCCTGGCCGGGCGCGAGGCGATCCAGGTGGCCCTGCCGTGAGCGCCTCCCCCGGAAACGCCCCGGCGGACCGCGCCCGTGCGGGGTTCTCCGGCCGCCTGGAGCCGCCGCGCCGCCCGGCCCTGCTCGTGGTCGACCTGGTCAACGCCTACCTCGACCCCGAGTCCCCCCTCTACGCCGGGGACGGGGGCATCGTCGACCGGGTCGCCGACCTGGCCGAGGCCGCCCGCTCCGCCGGGCTCCCCGTGGTCTTCACCTACGTCGGCTACCGCCGCGACGGACGCGACGGTGGGCTGTTCCACCGCAGGGTCCCCGCGCTCGCCCTCTTCACCGAGGGCGCCGACCCCCGGCACGGCGCGCCGCCCGAACCGCTGCGGCCCCGCCCCGGCGACATCACCCTCACCAAGCAGTACCCCAGCGCCTTCTTCGGCACGGCGCTGGCCTCCACCCTGCGCACCCTGGGGGCCGACGGCACGGTCGTCACCGGGACCAGCACCAGCGGATGCGTGCGCGCCACCGCCGTGGACGCGCTGTGCCACGGGTTCGCCCCGGTCGTGGTGACCGACGCGGTGGCCGACCGGGACCGGCACGCCCACCGGGCCAACCTGCGGGACCTGGAGACCAAGTACGCCGAGACACTCACCGCCGACCGGGCCCGCGCCTGGCTGGAGGGGCTGCGGTGACCGCCGCCGAGAGCTCGTCCGCCGCACGCCTGCGCGCGCTGCTGCGCGCCGAGCACACCGCCCCCCTGCTGGCCCCCGGCTGCTTCGACGCACTGTCGGCCCGCCTGGTGGAGGAGGCGGGTTTCCCCGTAGCGCACGTGTCCGGCGCCGCGGTCTCGGCCGTGGCACTGGGCCAGCCCGACCTCGGGTTCGTCGGCGCCACCGACATGGTCCAGGCCCTGTCCCGGATCAGTGCCGCCGCCTCCGTCCCGCTCATCGCCGACGCCGACACCGGCTACGGCGGGCCGGTCCAGACCGCGCGCACCGTCCGGCGCTACGAGCTGGCCGGGGCCGCGGCCCTGCACATCGAGGACCAGGTCCTGCCCAAGCGCTGCGGGCACATGGCCGGCAAGGAGATCGTCCCGCTGCCCGAGGCGGTGGCGCGCGTGCGGGCCGCCGTGGAGGCGCGGCGCGAACTCGTGGTCATCGCCCGCACCGACGCGCTGTCGGTCGCCGGAGCCGACGAGGCGGTCCGCCGCGCCGGGGCCTTCGCCGAGTGCGGCGCCGACGCGGTGTTCGTCGAGGGCGGTCTGGACCGCGCGACCGCCGAGCGGGTGCGTGCCGCCGCGCCCGGCCTCCCGCTGGTGCTCAACGCCTCCGAGAGCGCCGCCGCCGACCCCGCCCCGGCCGACGCCCTCGCCGCGCTGGGTGCCCGGGTGGTCCTCTCCCCCGTCGCGCCCCTGCTGGCGGCGGCCCAGGGCATACGCGCCGCACTGGCCGCCCTGCACGCGACGGGTACCGCGGCCCCGGTCCCCCGCATGCCCTGGGCGGAGTTCAACGACCTGCTGGGACTGCCCGGGCACACCTCCGTGGAGGAGCGCCTGGGCGCCCGGCCCGATCGACACGACCAGGAGCCGACATGACCACCGTTCTGGCCCACCGCGCCGCGTTCGGCGTGATCGTCCCCTCGACCAACACCGTCGTCGAGGACGAGTACAACCGCATCCGCCCCGCCGGGGTCTCCTACCACGCCGGCCGCATCCTCATCCGGAACGGCCGCCTGGACGACGACGACGTGTTCGAGAGTTTCCTCCGGGACCTGCGCGGGCAAGTGGAGAGCGCCATCGAGTCCGTGATGACCTGCGAGCCGGACCACCTCATCATGGGCATGTCCGCGGAGACCTTCTGGGGCGGGGCCGAGGGCAACGCCCGCTTCGAGCAGTGGGTCCGCGACGCCTCCGGGACCGGGGTGACCTCCGGGGCCAGGGCCTGCGACGCGGCGCTCAAGGCCGTGGGGGCCCGGCGCATCGGGGTCATCACGCCCTATCAGAGCGTCGCGGACGAGGAGGTCCGCCGGTTCTTCACCGAGATCGGCTACGACGTGGCGGACGTGCGCGGGCTCAAGTGCCCCTCCGCCACGGCCATCGCCGGGGTGGCAGAGCACGAGGTGGAGGCGGCCTTCCGCGCGGTCGACGGGGAAGGGGTGGACGCCCTGGTCCAGGCGGGCACGAACCTGCCGGCGGTCGCGGTCGCCGACCGCCTGGAGCGTGAGCTGGACAAGCCCGTGATCCCCATCAACGCCGCCACGGCGTGGCACGCCCTGCGCACCCGCGGGATCACCGACCCCGTCGACGGCGCCGGACGGCTGCTGCGCGAGTTCTGACCGCGGGAAAGGCCTTCCCGACCCCTTCTCACCGAAAGTGACACCATGGCTCTTCACCGTGTGGCTGCGGCACAGTTCTTCTCCGGTACGGACGCGGCCGCCAACCTCGAACTGTGCGACGACTACGTACGGCGCGCCGCCGAGGCCGGCGCCCGGCTCGTGGTCCTTCCCGAGAACAGCAACCGGCTGCGCGACTACGCCGACCGCCGCGAGTGCTGGGAGTGGTCCGAGACCCTGGACGGCGCCTTCGTCTCCGGTCTGCGCGCGAGCGCCCGCGCCTGGGGGGTGTACATCGCGGCGGGGGTGGACCTGCGCGGTGAGAGCGCCCCCGACGTCCACATCTGCTCGGTCCTCATCGGCCCGGACGGCGACGTCCTGGGCGTGCACCGCAAACACGTGCTGTGGGACTACGAGTACACCCTCTTCGTCCCCGGCGACGAGCCCTACCGGGTCCACGAGACCGAGATCGGCCGGATCGGCCTGCTGCTGTGCGCCGACGGCATCGTACCCGACACCCCGCGCGCCCTGGCGCTGTCGGGCGCGCAGATCCTGTGCAACTCGCTGAACTCCCGGGGACCGGACGAGTACCGGGTGCACGTCCCGCTGCGCGCGATGGAGAACCGCGTCTTCCACGTCGCGGCCAACACCGTCGGCGGGCCCGCGGACGGCTGGCCGTGGATGGGCGGCAGCCAGATCGTCGCGCCGGACGGCACCCGCCTGGCCGACGCCGGGGAACTGGAGCCGGGCCTGGCGGTGGCCGACATCGACCCCGGCGAGGCCGACGACAAGACGATGCCCGGGGTGGGGGACGTGTTCGCCTGGCGGCGCACCGACCTGTACTCGCCCCTGGCCGCGCCGCTGGAGGCGCTGCCGGTCGCGGCGATGTGCGGTCCCGCACCCGAGGACATGGCGCCGAGGCCGCTGAGGGCCGCCGCGCTCCAGGTCAGCCACTTCCCCAACACGGAGTGGACGGTTACCCGCGCACTGGAGCAGATCGCCTACGCGGGGCGCCGCGGCGCCGACCTGGGCGTGCTGCCCGCCCTCTTCTGCTTCCGTCCGGGCGAGGCCGCCGCCGACCCGGCCGCCGCCGCCCGCCTGTCTCGCGGGGTGCTGGAGCGCCTGGGCCGGGCGTGCGCCGACGCCGGGGTGTGGGTGGTCGCCCACCTGGTGGAGGAGGCCGCGGGCGCGTACCACTCCACCGCCTACCTGCTGGACCGCGCCGGTCGGATCGCGCACACCTACCGCAAGACCCACCTGAACGCCGCCGAGCGGGGGTGGGCGGTGCCCGGCGACCGGATCGACGTGGCCCATACGGAGATCGGGGCGGTCGGTCTGATGGTCGGCGACGAGGTGTGGGTGCCCGAGGTGGCACGGCTGCTGACGCTGGCCGGGGCCGAGGTCATCGCCCACCCGGCGGACTGGCGCGCGCCCGAGGAGGCACACGTGGCCGCGACCGAGCGCACGGAGGAGAACCGGGTGCACCTGGTCTCGTGCACGCGCCTGGACAGCCCGGCCGACGTGGGCAGCCAGGTGGTGCGCGCCGACGAGTTCGCCCCCGGCCAGCCGATCGCGCTGATGCGCTACCCCACCGGCCACTGGTCGCGCCCGGGTTTCGAGGAGCAACTGCTGGTCGATCTAGACCTGCGGGAGTCCCACAGCAAGATGATGGGGCACCACCTGGACCCGGTGGCCACCCGGGCCCCGGGCCTGTACGGGTCCCTGCTGCGCTGAGGCGGACCTGCTCCGGGAGCCGTTGGCGGCTCCCGGAGCACGGGCGCACACGGCGCCGGAGGAATAGGGAAACGGTTCGGCGCCGGACCCGCCGAAATTCCACGTCCGGGTATCCTCGGCCGCGAGTGGGAATGACGGACGGTCACGGAAACGGCGGTTTTCGGGAGCAGACCCCTGCGAACCGGCCATCGCACGGGTTGACACAGAGCCCCGAATGTTCCGTTTACTGAAACCGTGTTACGGGCTACACTCGGAGTGCCCACGCGCGGTCCCGTACCACCGTTCCTCTGTCAGGAACGGCGGCGCACGCGACACGGACCCGGGAGCCGTGGGAAGGACCCGTCCCACAGCGAGGAGCCCCGCCATGCCCCCCACCTCCGTCCCGCAGGACCGCTCCGCGGCCGCCCGGCGCGAGTCCGGAAGCCAGACCGTGGCCACCGTCGAGCGCGCCGCCGACATCCTGGTCCTGTTCGCCGAGGCGGACTCCCCCACGCTCGGCGTCACGGAGATCGCCGAGCGGCTGGGCACCTCCAAGGCCGCCGTGCACCGCATCCTGGCCTCGCTGCGCTCGCGCGACCTGGTCCACCTGGACGAGGAGAGCCACCGCTACTCGCTGGGGACGACCGCCATGCGGCTGGGGGCCGCCTACCAGGAGCGGCTGGACATCCGCCAGGTCGCCGCAGCGGAGCTGCGCTCCCTCTCCCAGAGGACCGGCGAGACCACCACCCTGTCAGTGCGCACCGGCGACACCCGGGTCTACATCGACCAGGTCACCCCGCAGAGGGAGGTGATCATGACCGTCTCCCTGGGCGTGCGCTACCCGCTGCACGCGGGCAGTTCGTCCAAGGTGCTCCTGGCCTTCCTGCCCGAGGACGAGCGCGAGGCCTACCTGGGGCGCGAGCCGCTCGGCCCGCTCACCGGGGAGACCATGGTCGACACCTACGAGCTGCGCCGCGAGCTGGACCGGATCCGCGAGGCGGGCTACGCGACCTCCTTCGGCGAGCGCCAGGCCGGGGCGGCCTCCACGGCGGCACCCCTGCTGAACCACCGCGGCCTCCCCCTGGCCGCGATCAGCGTCTGCGGCCCCCGCGAGCGCTTCATGGCGGAGGCCGAGGCCTGCTCGCAGGCCCTGGTGGAGACCGCGGGCAGGATCTCCCGGCGCCTGGGGGCGCGCACATGAAAGCGGCGGCTCCCGGGCCGGTGCCCGGGAGCCGCCGCCGGGGGGCGTCAGCCGCGTACCGCCGCCTCCACGCGCGTGTCCTGGTCCAGGACCGCGCCGAAGACGCGCCGGACGAACGCGGCGCGCTCGCTCTGGAGCCGCTCCAGCAGCTCGCCGCCGGGGCGCAGCCGCTCGATCTCCTCCGGGTCCACCGTGCCCCGCTCGGCCAGCAGGTGCTCCAGGACCATGTTCCGGTCGCGCAGGATCCACACCTCCGAGGCGAGCTCGGTCACCATCCGGGCGATGTCGTCCAACCGCTTGGAGTCCAGGTAGTGGTCGGTCTTGCTCATGGCTGTCCTCTTTCGTGCCCGGGCGCCGGCGGGCACCCGTGTGCGGGGGTCGTCGGCGGGGGGTCAGGCCCGCCGCGGCTTGTGCGCCCGGTTGACCCAGGGGTAGTTGCCCGGGCCCACGCCGTAGGCCTGGACGTCGGTGAAGCCGATCTCCTTGAGCAGCCCCGGCATGTCGAGCTGGAGGGCCGAGCGCCAGTAGGGCTCGCCCCGGTTCTCGGTCTCCCAGTCCATGACGACGGCCCGGAAGGCCTCCTGGTGCTCGTAGGGCGCCACGTCGCCGATGACGATGTCGCCGCCGGGCTCCAGGACGCGGAACATCTCGCGCAGGATCGCCTCGGTGGCCTTGGGCGGCGTCTCGTGGAACAGGATGTAGGCGGCCACCAGGTCCACGGAGGCGTCGGGCAGCCCGGTGTCCTCGGCCGCGGCCTGGATCAGCTCCCAGTCCAGGCCCTCCTCGGCGGCGGTGGCGTGCGCGTAGCGCAGCATCTGGGTGGACAGCTCCACCCCGGCGACCCGGGCCCCGGGGAAGACCCTGCTCAGGGAGAGGGCGAAGCGGCCGGTGCCGATCCCGGGCTCCAGGACCCTGCGGTAGTCGCGCCGGGGGGCCTCCATGGCGACCAGGGTGCGCTGGTCGTTGAGGTTCTCGCCGGTGCGCACGGCGCCCACGCCGCCGGGCTTGAGGACGTAGTGGTAGCCGAAGTCCTGGGTGATGACGCCCATCAGGTCGTGGCCGTCCCACCCGCCGGGGGTGAGGTGGAAGCCGTTCTCCCAGTAGGCGGGGGGCTTGAGGCCGGGGTCCAGGGTCAGGCTTCCGGGGGCCTCGGGGACCTCCAGCCACTCCTCGATGGCCGGGCGCACCTCCTCGGCGGCCGGGATCGCCCGCACGTAGATCTCCTCGGCGACGTAGCGGGTGAGAAGGCGGTCGAAGCGCCAGGCGCTGCTGTCGGCGAGGGCCCCGTGGACGGAGTCGCGGCGCTCCCTGAGCTTGTCCGGGGGCTCGGGGACGGCCGCGGCGTAGTCGGCGGCGGCGCGCTTTTGCAGGACACCTCCCGCGTACCCCTGGAGCGATCCCAGGAACTCCATGCCCGCACGGCCCCGGTGGCGGATGGGTACGTCCATCAGCCGTCCTCTCCTGTTCCACAGTCTGGAACATCATTCCGATCAACTGGTGATTACACCTTAGCCTCCGCCTGATGAGTGTCAATGGTCTTTTTTGGCCCTTGACGCCTGACGTCCGCTATGTCCATTATTAGCGGAACGGCTTTCCAACTAAGGAAACGGATGTTCCCTTCGTTAAGCCGTGAAACACCCGCGTTAACCCAAGAGAACATTCGTCACCTTCAGTGACAGCGGCTCCGCCGAGAGACCAGTCGCACCTCCCAGGCCCCGTACCCCGGACCCGCACCGGGACCGAGCGGCCCCGCACCGTCCCACCCGCCCCGCACCGCCCATCCCCCAGGGACGCAGAAGGAGAGACCATGATCGGACATCCGACCAGAACGAACACCCCGGGGCCGTCCCGGCGCCGACCCGCCCGAAGGGGCACCGCCCTCCCCGCCGCCGCGTGCGTCACGGTGTCCGCCCTGCTGCTGACCGCGTGCGGAGCCCCCGGTTCCTCCTCCGGCGGCGGGGAGGAGGGGGCCTCCCCCATCACCATGGGCACCACCGTCAGCGAGGACGCCATCAACCCGCTGAACAAGCAGTACGCGACCTTCCAGTTCAACGCCTTCGACGCCCTGGTCCGACAGATGCGCGGCGACGAGGAGCCCCAGCCGCGCCTGGCCACCGAGTGGGAGCAGGCGAGCGACACCCTGTGGCGCTTCACCCTGCGCGAGGACGCCACCTTCCACGACGGCACCCCGGTCACCGCCGAGGACGTCGTCTTCAGCTTCAACACGATCATCGAGGAGCAGTTCGCCAACGCCTCCTACCTGACCACGGTCACCGAGGTACGCGAGGGCGAGGACGGGACCGTCGAGATCGAGACCGCCGAGCCGGACCCGCTCCTGCTCTCCCACGTCGGCCAGATCTTCATCGTGCCCAAGGCCCACTGGGAGGAGGTCGGCGGCGCCGAGGGGTTCAGCGCCGACCCCGTGGGGTCGGGACCCTACGAGATCACCTCCTTCGACCCCTCCACCGGCGTCGAGTACCGGGCCTACGACGGCTTCTGGGGCGAGGCGCCCGCCACCGAGAACGTCCACGTCCGCTACATCACCGACACGGGCGCGCTCTCCTCGGCCCTGGAGTCCGGCGAGATCGACATCGCGCACGAGCTGGCCCCCGACGCCCTGGAGATCCTGGACGGGCGCGACGACATCACCGTGCACAACGAGTTCAGCGGCCTGCAGAACATGTTCCAGATCAACGCCGCGCAGGAGCCCTTCGACGACCTGAGGATCCGCCAGGCCGCCGTCGCCGCCATCGACGCGCCCGCCATGATCGACGCGCTGTCCTACGGCGCGGGCATCCTGGAGGACGGCCAGGTGGCCGCCGAGGGCGTCTTCGGCTACTCCCCCGACATCGAGCGCCCCCCATTCGACCCCGACCGGGCCCGCGAGCTCCTGGAGGAGGCGGACGCGGTCGGCACCCCGATCACCGTCTCCGGCCAGGCACGCGACACCTCCGTCCTGGAGTCCCTCGGCAGCCAGCTCGACGCCGTCGGCTTCGAGACCACCATCGAGGCCAACGAGATCGGCGTGTGGGTGGAGCAGTTCCGCAACGGCACCGACGCCGACATCTTCTACCGCGGCTCCTCCTACAGCGGGATCTTCGACGCCGGCCGGCCCTACTCCTTCATCTCCAGCGGCGAGCGCCCCTTCGTCGAGGACGAGGAGTGGGACGCGCTCTACGAGGCCCAGCGCTCGGAGATGGACCGCGACCAGCGCGAGCAGTACCTCGTCGAGGCCTCCCAGTACGTCCTCGACCAGGCCTACGTCCTCTACACCTACGGCCGCCCCTCGGTCTCGGCCAGCGCCTCCGACATCTCCGGCGTCGAGTTCGACGACGGCCTGGTCGTGCTGCTGGACGGAGCCGTCCGCAACGGCTGACCGGAAACGGCCCGGGGCGCGCGGAGGGAGCCGGCGGCGCGCCCCGGGCCCTCCCGCACCCCGGCACCACCCTGAGGAGTGACATGAGCACCGCACAGTCCGCCGCCCCCGACGGGATGCGCGCCGACGTCGAGCTCGCGCAGCGCGGCCGGTCCGAGATGCAGTTCCTCCAGGCCATGCGCAAGGGCTTGCGGCCCCTGCAGTCGCGCTTGCGCGAGCGGCTGGAGGAAGGGGACCCGCTGCCCGCGGACGGCACCGACATCGCCGGGCTGCGCGCCGCGGCCGACAGGGAACTGGGCCGGGGCACCGGCCTGGGGCTCCTCGGCGCGGCCCTGCGGTGGAACCGCTCCGTGCTCACCCCCCGCGCGGTCGACGCCTTCGAGGAGCGCGCCGACGACCTGTCGGCCAAGGCCGCCCCGCCCGCGGCCGGGGCGATCGCCGACCGCGGCGACGCGGCGGTCCCCCGCTACTGGCGCTACGAGTTCCACGGCACGACCGGGGGGTGGGACGGCCACGAGCACATGGGCTTCATCCACCACGAACTGGTGTACCGCTACCTGCTGGTCCCCTCCTTCCCCGGCGACATCTTCGGCCAGCGCGCCGCCGTGGCCCGCCTCGCGCCGCGCGAGGCCTACACCGACGTCTGCGACCTGGGATGCGGCACCGGGCAGTACACCATGGAGCTCGCCCAGACCTACCCCGGAGCCCGCGTGACCGGGGTGGACCTGTCGCTGTCGGAGCTGCGCTACGCCCAGCGCCGCGCCGCCGAGGCCGGCCTGGACTGGGACCTGGTCCGGGCCCCGGCCGAGGACACCGGGCTGGAGGGGGAGAGCTTCGACCTGGTGACCTCCTTCATCCTCCTCCACGAGATCCCCCCGCACGCCATCCGCGGGGTCTTCGAGGAGGCGCTGCGCCTGCTGCGCCCCGGTGGCGACCTGGTCTTCTCCGACGTGGCCCCCTACCGCCTGCGCAGCCCCTACCAGGCGTGGTTCGACGACTGGGACGCCGAGAACGGGCACGAGCCCTGGTGGCGCACCGCCGCCACCCTCGACCTCGCCGAAACGGCCCGCGAGGCCGGGTTCACCGACGTACGCCAGGAGGCCCTGGGCCGGGAGTCCTACCCCTGGGTCACCCTGGCCCGCAAACCCGAACGGGGGCGGCAGTGAGCACCGACACGGACATCCTCCGGCTGGACCGGGTGGGCGTGCGGCTGCGCACGGCGGAGGGCGAGGCGCGGATCCTGCGCGACGTCTCCTTCTCCGTCGGGCGCGGCGAGATCGTCGCGCTGGCGGGCGAGTCAGGTTCGGGCAAGTCCACGACGCTGATGACCGTCCTGCGGCTGCTGGCCCCCGGAGCCCGGGTCGACGGGTCGATCCTCGTCGACGGGCGGGACATCGCCCCCCTGCGGGGGCGGCGGCTGCGCGAGTTCCGCGCTCGCACCGCCCGCATGGTGTTCCAGGACCCGTGGCGGGCCCTGCACCCCATGCACACCATCGGCCGCCAGCTCACCGAGTCGGCCCGCGCCGCGGCCCCGTCGCTGTCCAGGCGCGCCGCGCTCGACCTGTCGGGGGACATGCTCTCCCGAGTCGGCATCCCCGACCCGGCGGCGCGGCTGCGCTCGTACCCCCACGAGGTCTCCGGCGGGCAGCTCCAGCGTGTCGTGATCGCCATGGCCCTGGTGGCCTCCCCGTCGCTGCTGCTGTGCGACGAGCCCACCACCGCGCTCGACGTCACCACCCAGGCGCAGATCCTCGAACTCCTCCAGGAGCTCAACCGCGACCTGGGGGTCTCCATCGTCCTGGCCACCCACGACCTCGACGTCATCGCCGACGTCGCCGAGCGGCTGGTCGTCATGTACGCGGGCGCGGTCTCCGAGGAGGGCCCCACCGCCCAGGTGATGGCCCGCCCGGAGCACCCCTACACGTGGTCCCTGATGCAGGCCGCTCCGGGACGGTACCCGGGTGAGCGGCTGCGCGCCATCGAGGGGAGGCCGCCCTCACCGCTGGCCGCCGTCGCCGGATGCCCGTTCGCCCCGCGCTGCGAGCACCGGGCCGACCCGTGCGCGAGCGCGCCGCTCACACCCGTGCCGCTGGAGGGCCGACCGGACCGGCGCTCGGCGTGCGTGCGCGTGACCGCGGAACCGGCACACCCCGGGGAGAGGACACCGGCATGACCGACGACCGAAGGGCGCCGGGGGACGACGGTTTCGTCCTGCGTGCCCGCGAACTGACCAAGCACTTCCCCCTGGGGGGCCTGGGCCGCTCCCGCAGGGTGCTGCGGGCCGTCGACGGCCTCTCCCTGGATCTCAGGCGGGGCGAGACCCTGGGGCTGGTGGGCGAGTCCGGGAGCGGCAAGACCACCGTGGGCCGCACGCTCATCCGCCTCTACCGGCCCACGTCCGGGACGATCGAGTTCGAGGGCCGCGACATCACCCGCCGTTCCGGGGCCGGGCTGCGCAACGACGTGCGGCGGCGGATGGCCATGGTGTTCCAGAACCCCTCGACCTCGCTCAACCCCTATCTGAGGGTGGGTTCGACCCTGGCCGAACCGCTGGTGGTCCACGGCATGGGCGACGCCGCGCAGCGCGCCGCCAGGGTCGCCGAGACCCTGGAGACGGTCGGCCTCGACGCCTCCATGGCCCAGCGCTACCCGCAGGAGCTCTCCGGCGGGCAGCGCCAGCGCATCGGGATCGCCCGCGCGATGATCACCGAGCCGTCGCTGATCATCGCCGACGAGCCGACGGCGTCCCTGGACGTGTCCGTCCAGGCCCAGATCGTCAACCTCCTGGGCGACCTCCAGCGGGACCTGGGGATGGCCTACCTGTTCATCACCCACGACCTCGCGCTGGTGCGCCACATCAGCCACCGGGTGGCGGTGATGTACCTGGGCAGGCTCATGGAGCTCTCGCCCCCGGAGTCGCTGTTCACCGACCCCCTCCACCCCTACTCCGCCGTGCTCGCGTCGATGCACCTGGAGAGCGGGAAGCGCATCATCCCCGGCGGGGAGATCCCCTCCCCCGTGGCACCGCCGTCGGGGTGCGTATTCCGCACCCGCTGCCCGATCGCGCGCGAGCGCTGCGCCGCGGAGGCCCCGCGGCCCCGCGAGGCCGCCCCCGGGCGGACCGTCGCCTGCCACTTTCCCGGCGAGCTGGGGATCGACCGGTCCTCGGCGGGCGCGCGCCCCAGACCCGCCCTCCCGTCCTTCGCCGACACCCGCCCGCCCGCGGGGCCGCAGCGGCCGGTGGCCGCCGCGACGGCACCACGTACCAGCGAGGAGAAGTAGCCATGCCAGGTTTCGCCAAGGACGACGCCGTGTACCTGACCGACCCTCGGCACATGGACGCGCTCTTCTCCCTCACCATGGAACTGGCCTCGGAGCTGTGGGTGGTGCGCGACCGGCTCGCCGTCATCGAGCACCTGCTGGAGGAGCGGGGCACGCTCACCCGAGAGGACGTCGAGCGGACACAGCCCGAGGGCGCGTTCGCCGAGCGGCTCGCCGCCGAGCGCGAACGGTTCCTGACCCGGATGTTCGCCTCCGCCACGCGAAACGACGAGGGATAGCGCCATGGTGTCCTACCTCGCCCGGCGCCTCGCGCTCATCGCCTTCGTGGCGGTGGGCGTCTCCACCCTGCTGTTCGTCCTGGTGCGGCTCTCCGGCGACCCCGCGGCGCTGCTGGTGCCCGCCGACGCCAGCCCGGAGGTCGTGGCGGCCACCCAAGCCCGGCTGGGCCTGGACGAGCCCCTGGCCGTGCAGTACCTGAACACGGTCGCCGCCAACTTCACGCTCGACTTCGGGCAGTCCTTCATGTTCGGGCTGCCCTCCGCCCAGATGGTCTTCGAGCGGCTGGGGCCGAGCCTGTGGATCGTACTGCCGCCGCTGTTCATCGCCCTGGTGGGCGCGCTCGCCATCGGCGTCTACGCGGCTCTGCGGCCCACCCGGCCCTCGGGCCGTGCCCTGATGGTCGTGACGTTCCTCTTCGACGGCGTCCCCTACTTCTGGCTGGCGATCCTGCTCGTGCTGGTCTTCGCCATCAATCTGCAATGGCTGCCCGCGACCGGCAACGCCGACTTCTCCGCGCTGGTCATCCCCTGGACCGTCCTGAGCATCTACGGGCTGGCGACCCTGAGCCGCCTGGTCCGCGGGCAACTGCTGGACGCGTTCACCGAGGGACACGTCACCACGGCCCGGTCCAAGGGCGTCAGCCCGGCGCGCGTGCTGTTGCTGCACGCCCTGCCCAGTGCGCTGCCGCCCGTCCTGGCCTGGCTGGGCATCCAGTTCTCACTGATGTTCAGCGCCCTGCTCATCCTCGAACCCCTGCTCAACTACAACGGGCTGGGCGCGCTGCTGGTCGAGAGCGTCTCCAACCGGGACTTCCCGCTGATCCAGGCCAGCGTGTTCAGCCTCGCGGTGCTGATCACGGTGATGAACATCCTCATGGACGGCATCGTCAGAACGGTCGATCCGCGGCTCCGGACGAAGGCGGCACAATGAACGGCACCCCGACCACAAGCGAGAGCATGGCACCCGCGCCGGCCACCGCGGACCGCAGTATCTCCCGCGGCAGGGAGATCGCGGGCCGAGTCTGGTCCGCGCCCATGGGCAGGCTCTCCGCCTTGATGATCGCCGCCCTGGTCCTGGTCGCGTGCTTCGCGGAGCTGATCGCCACCCACGACCCGACCCTCCAGGTGCTCCAGCGGACCAACGAGCCCCCGTCCTGGCTGGGGGGCGAGGGCGGCCACCTGCTCGGAACCGACTCGCTGGGCCGCGACGTGTTCAGCCGCATCATCGTCGGCCTGCGACTCAGCCTCCTCATCGGGTTCCTCACCGCCAGCGCGACCGCCGTGATCGGCCTGGCCCTGGGGCTGCTGGCCGGCTACTACGAGCGCTTCGTCGGCGGGTTCCTCATGCGGATGGCCGACATCCAGTTCGCGGTGCCCTTCGCGGCCGTGGGCATCGCCCTGGCGGCGTTCGCCGGCCCCAGCATCGTCCTGCTGATGGCGGTGCTGGCGTTCTGGGGGTGGACCAACTACGCCCGGACCATCGTGTCCCTGGTACAGCGCACCAAGCGGCTGGACTTCGTCACCGCGGCCCACACCACGGGCGCCTCCCCCGCCAGGGTGCTGGTACGCCACATCACCCCCAACGTCCTGGGCCCCGTCATCATTCTGTGGTCCACGAGCGTGGGCACGCTGATCCTGGTCGAGAGCTCCCTGAGCCTGCTGGGCCTGGGGGTGCAGCCGCCCGGGTTCTCACTCGGCAGCATGCTCGCCGACGCGCAGAAGACCCTGCGCCTGGCCTGGTGGGCCGCGGTCTTCCCCGGCGTGGGGATCACCCTGGTCGTCATCGCCTTCAACCTGCTGGGCGATGCCCTGCGCGACGCGTTCAACCCCTCGCTCGGCTCCCTGGCCGACAACGACCCCGACCTGACGTGAGGGCCGCGGGTGCGCCGCCGTGCGTGCGGCGGCGCACCCCTGCTGTCCGATCAGTGCACGGGTCAGTGCACGGGAAC
Organism: Nocardiopsis sp. LOL_012; assembly: GCF_048060475.1. NCBI lineage: Bacteria > Bacillati > Actinomycetota > Actinomycetes > Streptosporangiales > Nocardiopsidaceae > Nocardiopsis > Nocardiopsis sp. LOL_012. The sequence goes on from NZ_JBHMIV010000039.1 coordinate 42,174, forward strand.
GGGGGGCTGCTGTAAGTGGTCGGCGGTCGTGGCGGGGCCGGAGGTGTTCCGGGGCGAGCTTCCGGCGCGGGGCTGCCCGGCAGTGGGGGGCCGTCCCGGCCTCGGGGCGTCCCTGAGACCCGCGAGGCGTTGTTCGGCGAAGCGGCGGCGCCACTTGCGGACGGTGGCCATGCTCACGCCCAGCTCAAGGGCGACCTGGCGCTGGGAGACGGGCGTACCGCAGGAGGTCGCCCGGTCGCAGGCCAGCACGATACGGGCTCTCAGGACGATGTCCTGGGGGAGTTTCCACTTCCTGGTCCAGGTGTGGAGGGTGTCGCGTTCTTCGTCGGTCAGGTCGATCGGCTCGAGTTTCGGGCCGGGACGTCCCATCAACCATCTCCTTCGTACGTCTGCGGAACGGGGATCTCGGGGAAACGGGACCTCGGGCGGCGTGGCCACTGGTGCGGCGGGTCAGTCGCGTGACGGGGCGGCGGGGACCCGGTCCTGCTCGTCGGATGCCTGCTCACCGGCGCCCATGGCGGGCAGGTAGCGCAGCGCGGCGACGATCAGCAGGGCCATGAGGACCGACAGTGCGGCGTTGAGGCCGCCGACGACGGTGACGGCGTCGGTGAAGGCGGCGCGGGCGGCCTCGACGACGGACGCGGCAGCCGGCGCGGGGAGCTCCTCCGCCGCCACGGACGCGGCCGCGATCGAGTCCTGGGCGGAGGCGGCAGCGGCCGTGTCCAGTCCGCCGGGGACGGCCACCGAGGAGCGGTAGACGAACGCGCCGACGCTGCCCAGGACCGCCACGCCCAGCGCGGTGCCGAGTTCGGTGCTGGTCTCCGACAGGGCCGAGGCGGATCCGGCGCGTTCGGCGGGCGCGGCGGCCAGGACGAGGTCGGTGCCCAGGGCGATGAGGGGGCCGCCCCCGCCGAGGATGAGGGTGAAGGCCACCACGGTGGTGGTGGCGCTGTCGGAGCCGTCGACGAAGGCGAGGACGGTGTGGCCGGCGGCGGAGACCAGGAGGCCGGCGGCGACCACGTAGGCGGGCCGGACCGACGCGGCCAGCGCCGGGGAGGACATCGAGGTGACGATCAGCAGGAGCGCTCCGGGCAGCAGCCACAGTCCGGCCGACAGCGGGCTCTGGCCGACGACCAGTTGCAGGTACTGGGTGACGAAGAGGTAGGTGCCGCCGGCGACGACCATGGTCAGCATCATGGCCACCAGCAGGACGCTGAAGGCCCGGTTGCGGAACAGGCCGAGGTCGAGCAGGGGGTCGGACAGCCGCCGCTGGCGCAGGACGAAGAGTACGCCGACGACCAGACCGGCCGTGAGCGCGGCCAGGGCCGTCACGGAGACGCCGTCGCGGGCCAGTTCCTTGAGTCCGTAGACGATCGGCAGGAGGGTGCCGAGGGAGAGCACGACGCTGAACAGGTCCAGGGATCCGGCGTCAGGGTCCTTGAACTCGGGGAGCAGCAGCGGTGCGGCGACCAGCAGCACGGCCATGACCGGCACGGCCATGAGGAAGACCGAGCCCCACCAGAAGCTCTGGAGCAGGGCGCCGCCGACGATGGGACCGAGGGCGATGCCCACGGAGAAGACCGTGGCCCACACGGCGATGGCCGTACCGCGTTCGCGCGGGTCGGCGAACATGCCGCTGATGAGGGCGAGAGTGGAGGGCATGAGGGTGGCGCCGGCCAGTCCCAGGAGGGCACGGGCGGCGATGAGTGCTTCGGGGGAGGAGGCGAAGGCGGCCAGGACCGAGGCGGCACCGAACAGCGCGCTGCCGATGATGAGGAGTCTGCGGCGACCGATGCGGTCTCCGAGCGTGCCCATGGTGACGAGGAAGCCGGCGATCATGAAGGCGTAGATGTCGATGATCCACAGCAGTTGATTGCCGTCGGCGCCCAGGTCCGAGCTGATGTGGGGCGCGGCGAGGTTCAGCACGCTGATGTCGATCGAGGCCAGGAGTGTGGGCAGGGCCAGGACGGCGAGTCCGACCCATTGCCTGGCTCCGGCTTTCGCCGGGGCCGCGGGAGTGTCTGTCATCTGTTTTCGCGCCTTTCTTATCCCAGGGGGAAGGAATTTCCCTCGGGTTCTTCCGCTACTGCCTGTGCGACGCACACCTGTGCGCTTTGTTACGCAGAACTAGAGGCTCACTGTTCACGTGTGCCCCTTCTTCATCCTGTTATTCATAGTGGATTTCTCGCTGCATCGTGTGACGACCGTGATCGGAAGGGAAGTATCATGACGAAAGAGGTGAAAGTTAATACTGCCTTCCGCGTCACCCTTCTCTCCCCGCGTCCCGTTCATCACGTTTGGAAGCCGGCAGTTCAGGCACGCGGCAGCGCAGCGGAGGTCTCCGGCAGCGCCGCCAGCACATGGCCGACCACCGCGGCGGCGGCCTCCGGCCGGAAGAGGTAGAAGTGGCCGCCCTCCAGCAGCTCCCACCGGAACCCCCCGCTGGTCTCCAGCTCCCACAGGGCCATGCGCTCGGTGACCACCACCGGGTCGTCCACGGCGCCCACGGCGAGAATCGGCACGGCCGTCTCGGAGGCGGGGCGCGTATGGAGCTCCATGGCCTCCAGATCGGCCCGCACGGCGGCCAGAAGGGGGCCGAGGAGCCCCCCGCCGGAGCCCAGGCGCGCGGGCATCCCCCCGATCCGCACGAGGTGCTCCAGGAGCTCGTCGTCGGATCGCCGGTGGGCGAAGGGCTCCGTGGAGGGGAAACAGGGCGGCTGGCGGGCCGAGACCACGAGCAGACGCGGCGGGCGCCCGGCTGCCTCCAGCCTGCGGACGAGTTCGTATCCGAGCACGCTGCCGAAGCTGTGGCCCACGACCACCGTCGGCAGGTCGTCGAGTCCGGACAGCTCCGCCGCGATCCCGTCCGCCATGGGCTCCACCCGGCGCAGCGGCTCCTCGGCGATCCTGGCGCCGTGCCCGGGTGCCTGCGCGACGAGCAGTTCCACGTCGTCCGGCACCAGGGGACGCCACGGGGCGAACGCGGAGGGCCAGCCCCCCGCGTGCGGAAGCGCCACCAGGCGCCTCCGGACACGGTCGGCTCGGCCCAGGGATGTCAGCCAGTTCGGCATGGTCTCCTCACGGGATCAGGGGGTGGTGACCGCACAGGAAGTCGATCACACGCTTCTGGTGGGGCTGGAGGCGCTGCCCGGGCAGGTGGTCTAGCGAGTGGCGGAAGGGGTCCTCCGGCGGAGGGGCCCCCGCCACGGCGCTCGCCGTGCCCAGGACGAGCATGGGCTGGTACCAGGGCGAGTAGCCGCCCTCGTGCACGAGCACGCACCGCCCACCGCACAGCTCGGCCGCCAGGTCGCACACCCGACGGGTCAGGGAGTGCAGGGTGAGGCTGGTGCACAGCATGCGCCCCATGGGGTCGTGGCCGCTGGCGTCGACGCCAGCGGCCACCAGGATCAGTTCGGGGCCGAACGTACGTGCGGCGGGTGCCACCAACCGGTCGAACGCGCTCAGGTACGCCTCGTGGCCCGACCCCGGGGGCAGGGGGACGTTCAGGGTGGTACCGGCCCCCGCCCCCGCACCGGTCTCGGTGACGCCGCCCGACCCCGGCGGGAAGAGCCCGTCCTGGTGGATGGAGGCGTAGAGCACGTCGGGGTCCTCGTAGAACGCCTTCTGGATGCCGTTGCCGTGATGGACGTCCCAGTCGACCACCATCACCCGGCGCAGGCCCAGGCCCTGCGCCACCCGGGCACCGACGGCGACGTTGTTGAACAGGCACAGGGCCATGGCCCGCTCCGGCTCAGCGTGGTGGCCGGGCGGGCGTACCAGGCAGTAAGCCCGTTCACGGCCGCCCTCGGCCACCTCGCGCACCGCCGAGACGCACGCCCCGGCCGCCAGGCGCGCGGCCCGCGCACTGTGGTGGTTGACGTGGGCGTAGACCCCGGCGTCGCCGCCGCCCCTCGCGGAGGCCTCCTCCACCCGGGCGATGTGCCGGGGCGTGTGCACCAGCTCCAGCTCCTCGTCCGAGGCGGGGGCGGGGGTCCGGCAGTCGAAGACGTCGAGGACCCCCGAGGCCCGAACCAGGCCCTCCGCACGCCGCAGGTCCGGGTCCACGGCGTGCTGGCGCAGCGGTTCGACCCACGGGCCGACCGGCACGTAGCCCGACCCCTGCCCGGGGTCGTGCCAATGGCAGAACTCGTGGCTGTACCACGCCGGAGCGGGCACTTCAGGCGGTTCCCCTCATGACGACGGTCAGGCCGCCGGCCCGGGAGACGCGGTCGCGGTGGTACTCCCGCTCGGCGTCGGGGACGCGCTTGGTGTCCAGGATCGTTTCCAGCCAGCCGAGGACCCGCTCGGTCTCGTCGGTGGTCAGGCCGCGTCCCGTGGTCTCCTCCTCCAGTGCTCGGATGCGGCGGGCGGGTTCGACGACGCCCTGGTCGTAGGCGTCGCCGTCGGGGCCGTTGTTGCGGGTGCAGGCGATGGCGGTGAGGACCGCGCCGAAGAACTCGGAGCCGGTGGTCTGGGTCATGTCCGTTCCCTTCCGGTGGGGTGTGGGGTGGTCGCCGAACGCGGGGGTGGTCAGCCGATCAGCCCGAGGCGGCGCCCGGCCTTCTCCAGGATCGAGGCGGCCTCCTCCAGGTCGTCGGCGGAGTGGCTGAGGTTGACGATCGTGCGCAGCCGCGGCAGCGCGCGAGGCACGGCCGGGTAGACGATGGGCTGCACGAACAGCCCGTCCTGCTGGCACAGCCGGGCCAGTTCCTGGGCCTGTTCGGCCGAGGAACACAGGATCGGGACGACGGGGGTAGCGCTGTTGAGCGTGTCGAAGCCCAGGGAGTGCAGCCGGTCGCGGTACCCGTCGGTGAGCCGGCGCAGCCGCCCGACCATGTCGGGGGCGGCCCCGATCACCTCGAAGGCGGCCTTGGCGGCGGCCATCTGCGCCGGGGTGGCGGCGGCGGAGAACATCCAGCCGCGGGCGTTGTTCTTGAGCGCGAACACCAGGTCGCGGGAGCCGGCGACGTAGCCGCCGGCGCTGGGCACGGTCTTGGACAGGGTCCCCATCTTGATGTCGACGCGTGCCGGGTCCAGGCCGAAGTGCTCGACGATGCCGTGCCCGGTGTCACCGAGGACGCCGATGCTGTGCGCCTCGTCCACCATCACCGGGGCACCGTACCTCTCGCACAGGTCGAGGATGCCCGGCAGGTCGGCGATGTCGCCGTCCATGCTGAAGACCGCGTCGGTGACGACGATGCGCCCTGTCCCCTCGGTACGGCGCAGAGCCCGCTCCAGGTCACCGAGGTCGTTGTGGGCGTAGGTGACCACGTCGGCTCCGGTCATGCGGTAGCCGTCGAGGATGCTGGCGTGGTTGTACACGTCGCCGATGACCGCGTCGCCGGGGCCCAGGAGCGCCGCCAGGGTGGCCTGGTTGGCCATGTAGCCGCTGGAGTAGACGATGGCGTCCTCGGTGCCGAGGAACCCGGCGATGGTCGCCTCCAGTTCGCGGTGCAGGTCGAGGGTGCCCGCCAGGAGGCGCACGCCGTGCGCGGCCGTCCCGCAGCGGTCCAGCGCCAGGTGGGCCTGGGCGTCGATGTAGTCGTGGCCGATCAGCCCGAGGTAGCTGTAGGAGGCCAGGTTGATGAACCACCGGCCGTCGAAGCGGATGCGCGGGCCCTCGGCCGCCTCGATGACGGGTTCGTAGAAGTAGCCGTCGCGGGCGACGATGGCGCGGTCCTCGGCGGAGAGCGCGTCGATGCGCCGGTCGAGGAAGGTGCCGCCGGGGCGGTCGGACAGGCGGCCGGGCAGTGTGCGCCCCGGGGTCCGGGCTGGGGCCGTGAGGGCCCGGGAGGCCGCCGGAGCCGGCTCGGTGGTCGCGGGCCGCCGGGAGAGGGGCGGCCGGGACGCGGGAGCGTCGAACGCGGGGGCGGGGGCGGCCGGTGCGGCGGAAACGGGTTCGTGCCGGTACTGGTCCCAGGGCGGCGTGAAGCTCCCCGGCTGCGGTGCGGGGGCCTGTTGCGGGGCCGGGGCGGAGACGCGCTCCGGCGGCGCGGGCCGGGGGGCCGCGCCCGCCTGCTCCAGGTGGGCGAGCAGGTCGCGCAGGTCGGGCCGGTCGAAGAGGACGGCCGTGTCGATGTCGATGCCCCGCGCGGCCAGCGCGGAGCCGACCTCCACCGCCGTGATGGAGTCCAGACCCAGCTCCAGCAGGTTGTCGTCGGGGGTGAGCCGCTCCAGACGCAGGGTGTCGGTCAGGATGTCGCGCAGTGGTGTCCACAGGTCGTCGGTGGTGGGCATCTCTTCCTCCTGGGCCGGGGGCGGCTGGGTCAAGACGTAGTCGTCGGGGGGCAGGGAGAGCACGGTGTCGAGCAGGGCCAGCCCGGCCTCGGCGGGCAGAGCGGGGATGCCGCGCAGGGACGCTCCGTCGGCCACGCCCTCGCCCATGCCCACCTCCCACAGCCCCCAGGAGAGGCCGTACCAGGGAAATCCCTGGCGGCGCTGGGACGCCGCGAACGCCTCCATGTAGGCGTTCGCGGCCGCGTAGGCGCTCTGCCCGAGGTTGCCGTGCACGGCCGCCACGGAGGAGAACACGGCCACGAAGTCCGGGGCGGTTCCGTGCAGGGCGTCGGTGAGCGCGTGCACCCCGCCGACCTTGGGGTGCAGGACCTCCGCGGCCTGCGCCGGGTCCAGGGAACGGACGAGGCCGTCGCGGAGTACGCCCGCGCAGTGGAGGACGCCGTGGAAGGGGCCCAGGCCGCTGAGCACACCGGGGTCGCACACGTCGCCGGTGCGCAGGACCACCTCGCAGCGCTCCGCGAGGCGACGCAGGCGCTCAGCGCGCTCACCGGAACGGGGTTCGGTACGCCCCACCAGGGTGAGGTGGGCACAGCCCAGGTCCGCGAGGTGTTCGGCCACGTGCAGGCCGATTCCGCCCATACCGCCCGTCACCAGGAACCTCCGTCCGCGGACGGTGCGGGGGCTCCGTGCGGTGGCGGGGGCCGGGGCGGCGCCGGGGGCGTGCCACTGTCCCCCGCGCAGCCACAGTTCGGGCCGGTCGAAGCGGACCTCCTCGGGGGACAGGGGGGTTCCGCCCAGGTCGACCAGGTGCAGCCGGGCACGGGGCAGCTCCTTGCGCAGGCTGCGCACGAAGCCCCACAACGCGGCCTGGGCGGGGTCGGGGGGCGCGTCGGGGGTGCCGTGGGCGCCGTCGGTGACCACGGTGAGGGCGGGCGGGGGGCGGCGCCGGGCCAGGGGCGCGGCGAGCCCGAGGAAGTTCTGGACGAGGCGGCGGGCGGCGTCGGGGCCGACCGCGTCGCCCGGTGCGACGTAGACCAGTTCCTCGGCCGTCCGCACCGCCTCGGGCGGCTCCTCGCCCTCCCGCGCGCTCCCTCGCAGGACCAGCGGTTCCGGGCCCGCGGGTTCGGGGGCGGGCCGGACGGGGCTCCAGACCATGCGGTCGATTCCGGTGGACGGCGCGGGGCCGTCGGCCGGGGCCGCGGTACCCCTCGGGGAGGCGGCCCCGTGCGCAGGCGTGGCCGCCGGGCCGGGCGGTTCGGCGGCGGAGCGCAGGGTGACGCCCTCGGCGGCCAGCAGCAGTTCCCCCTGCTGTGAGTGGATGCGGATCCTGCCGCGGACCATGCCCGCTCCTCCGCCGGTGCGTTCGACCAGGGCCCACACGCTCCCGGTGACGCGGCGGCGGACCGTGAGGGAGTGCACCGACCAGGGCAGGCACAGTCCACCGCGGCCCTCGTCGAGCCACCCCAGGCACTGGAGCGCGGCGTCCAGCAGTGGGGGCGGGAGGAGGTGGGGGCTCACCGCCCGCTCCTCGGTGCGCAGCAGGGCTAGGGCCCGGTCCGGGCCCCGGCGCAGGGACCGCACGGCCCGGAACGTGGGGCCGTAGTCGATACCGCTGGAGTCCTGCCAGCGGAGGAAGCCGTCAGGGTCGACGGTGTCGGGGCAGCTCGCGGTGAGCGCCGCGATGTCCTCGTAGTCGGGCGGGCCGAGGGGCCGACGCACCGCCCCGGCCCGGGTGTGGTCGGTCCACCGGTCGGTGCCGGGCGGCCGGGAGCGTACGGTGCACTCCCCTTCCGGGTCCAGGGCGGTCTCCACCTCGACCCCGGTGTCGGGCACGTGGAGGGGGGCGAGCAGGCCGACGCGCTCCAGGGTCCAGGAGTGGCCGGGTTCGAGGGCGTCCAGGGCGGTGAGCAGGGAGTCCAATTGGGCGGCGGCGGGCAGGACCGCCCGGCCGCCGACGAGGTGGTCGGCGGCCATGGGCTCGTCCCGCGGCACGAGGTTGCGGAAGACGTTCATCCGAGGAACTCGAATCTGTCGGTGGCCAGGGTGAGTCCGTTGACCTGGATGTCGACGGGGTGCTCACCGGGGTAGTACGTGCGGGTCTGGACCTGTTTGATGGTGTGCGTCTTTTCCAGGTGGCGGGTCTGACCGGGGGCGAGTTCGACCTCGGTGAGCTTGAAGACCTTGGGGATGAGCCGACCGTTCCTGCGCACGTGGTGCACGGCGTAGTCGACGGTGACGCGGTGGCTGCGGCTGTCGGTGTTCTCCAGGGAGAAGCGGAGCGTGAGGGTGTCGCCGAGGCGGACGGCGGCCGGGCGGACGGTCAGGCCGTGCACACGCATGTGTTCGCCCCCGGTGGCGCCGAGCAGGGCCAGGGCCTCCTGGTCGCCGCTCTTGACCAGGGTGCGCAGCGCGTGCCTGACGATCCACGCGGTCTCGGGCGTGGGGCTCTCCCTGGTCCAGCGCGCCGCGGTCTCCAGCACGAGGGCGGGGTGGTCCTTGGACAGGTCGTTGAGGTTGTTGGCGACGGACTTGCGCACGTAGTCGGAGGGGTCGCTGCGCAGGTGCTCCAGGATCTCCAGGACGGGGGACGGATCGTCGACGAAGAAGGGCAGCCGGCCCGACCAGGGCAGGCGGGTGCGGATCCCCTCGCTGGCCAGCCGCCGCACGTTGTGGCTGGGGCTGTGGGCCCACCGGGCGATGCGCTCCATCGCGGCCTCGCGGTGGGCGGTGATCAGGGGGCGGATCGCGTACTCGCCGGTGTGGCAGCGGGTCACCTCCTCCAGGAAGTCCAGGGACTCCTCGGGGTGGTCGAGCCCGTACTCCTCCACGTACCGGGCGACGGGCATGAGGAACCAGCTCACGGTGAACATCCCCTGTCCCTCGGGGAGCTCGTCGACCAGCGTGCTGCGCAGGACTTCGAGGGCCTTGGGGTAGTCCTGGGGCAGGCGTGAGCGCAGGCCCTCGGTGAGGACCAGAACGCGGTCCTTGAGCTCCAGGCCGGGGACGCGCCGGTCGACCTCGGCCGCGTAACCCGCGGTGTCGAACCGGGGCATGACCGTTTCGATACTGGTACCGAGAATTGTGGCCGTTTCTCCGGTGAAGTGCTTTTTCAAGCCGTATTCACTTGACATTCTGGGCTCCCTCACGAAGGTCGAGGACGCCGAGCAGCGGATGGCTCGGGAAGGCCACGGAAGGGGCTTCCGAGGGGGCCGAACCGCGGCTGCCGACGTTCTCACTGGGCACGGAATCGGCCGCCCTCTCCGGGATCCAGAAGCTCCTCCGGTGCAGAGGGCGGCCCGGAACGTGCGTCAGGCTATCGCCCTTTCCCCGGTGCAGTCCGGCCCATTCCAACTCCCTTCCCGAGTCCCGGTGGTACTGCGCGACCCGCTCCAGCAGGCCCCGCTGCTCGGGGCTGTTCCTGCGCAGGGACGGATACCAGTGGTTGCCCTGCCCGCCGACGGTCGAACGCACATGGGGGATCAGGTGCGGCTGCGGTCCCACCTCCCAGAAGAAGCGCGCGCCGAACCCGTGCACCGCGGCCGCGGCCGCGCCGAAGCGCACCGGTCGGCGCACCTGCGACGCCCACGTCCCGGGGTCGGCCACCGACTCGGCCGTGTGCCAGCCGCCCGCGGCGGCGTCGGCCAGGGCGACGGCGGGCGCGCGCCGCTCCACCTCCGCCACCGCCTCGGCCAGCGGGCCCACAGCGCCCTCCATGTGCGCCGAGTGGAAGGCGTGCGACACCTCCAGCAGACGTGCCCCGGGCGCACCGATCCGCTCGGCCAGGGCGACGACCGCGGCCCTGGGGCCCGTCACCGTCATGTGCACCGGGGAGTTGTGGGAGGCCGTCTCCACCCCGGGGTACTCCGCCAGGAGCCGCTCGGTCTCCTCCACAGGACCGCTCACCGCGGCCATAGCGCCGGTGTCGGGCTGCTCCTGCATCAGCCGGGCCCGCAGCGCCGTCAGCCGCAGCAGGTCGGGCAGGGAGAACACCCCACACGCCCAGGCCGCCGCCAGCTCCCCCAGACTGTGGCCCACGGCCGCGTCCGGGCCGATCCCCCACGACCTCAGCAGCGATACCAGCGCCACCTGGGTGGACACGATCGCCACCTGGGCGTGCTCGGTCCGCTCCAGCAGCGGACCCCGGTCCCCGAACAGCAGTTGCCTGAGGGGGACGCCCGTGTGGGGCCCCAGCAGTTCCTCGCACTCGTCGATCGCCTCCCGGTAGACCGGCTCGCACTCGTACAGCTCCCGGCCCATCCCGGCGTGCTGGGATCCCTGGCCGGTGAACACGAAGGCCGTCGGCGCACCGCCGCCGCGCACCGCCGTCACCGGTGCCTCGCCCGCGGCCACGGCGCGCAGGTCGCGTTCGGCGCTCCCGGGTTCGGTCACCACGAGTGCGCGGTGACGGTGGAGGGGGCGGGCGGTGTTGGCCGTGCAGGCGAAGTCGCCCAGCGGCGTAGCGCCGACCGCGTCGGCGTAGTCGGCGGCGAGCGTGCGCACGTCCTCCTCGGTGGCGGCGGAGACCCTGATCAAGTGCGCCCGCTGGGGCGGACGGTCGTCGGCGGCCGGTGGTGCGGGGGGCTCCTCCACCACCACGTGGGCGTTGACCCCGCCCATCCCGAACGCGCTCACCCCCGCACGCAACGGCACAC
>NZ_JBHMIV010000040.1:0-50201 GCF_048060475.1 Nocardiopsis sp. LOL_012
CGGCGCCCTGGACGAGGGCAACGGGCGGATGGTGATCGACACCCTGCGCGCCATGGCCGCCCAGGGCTGCTCGGTGGCCATCGCCACCCACAATCCCTCCGTGCGCGACGTCTGCGACACCGTCCTCGACGTCTCCACCCGGCAACCGGCCGCCGCACGGGTGTGAACACACGCTCCCGGGGGTCGGCCGGTGCGCACCGGCCGACCCCCGGCGGTCACTGCACGTCGCGGATCTTGATCACGCCCGCGGCGGCCTCCTGCTTCAGGGAACGCACCAGCCCGGCCATCATGATGAACGCGATCACGAAGAACGGCAGCCCGAACACGATGATCGTCTGTTGCAGGGCGTCCAGGCCGCCCACACCCGACGCGGTGAGGACGGTCGCGGCGACCACGCCCTCGGTGACGCCCCAGAAGACGCGCTGGCGGGTGGGGCTGACGGGCGAGCCGGAGCAGAGCATGTCCACCACCAGCGACGCGGAGTCGGAGGAGGTGGTGAAGAAGATGACGACGATGAGGATCGACACCGCCGACACCAGCGTCGTCAGCGGGTAGTGGGTGAGGAAGGCGAACAGTGCCCCTGGCACGTCCTCCTCGACGACGACCCGTTCGACGAGCCCGCCGCCCTGGTTCCACTCGATGTCGAAGGAGGACAGGCCGAACACGCTGAACCAGATGATGCTGAACCCCGTGGGGACGGCCAGGGCTCCGATGACGAACTCGCGGATGGTGCGGCCCCGGGAGATGCGGGCGATGAAGATGCCCACGAACGGCGACCAGGTGATGGTCCACGCCCAGTAGAAGACCGTCCACGACCCCTGCCAGCCGCTGTCGTTGAAGGTGTCGTTCCAGAACGCCAGGGAGACGAGCGAGTCCAGGTAGATGCCGGTGGTCTCGATGATGCCGCGGGCCAGGTACACCGTGGAGCCCGTCACGAACACGAAGACCAGCAGCGACACGGCCATGACGATGTTGATCGAGGACAGCCACTTGATGCCGATGTCCAGGCCGGTGGCCACGGAGGTCACGGCGACGGCCGTGACGACGGTGATGAGGATCAACTGGGTGAGGCGGGTCTCGGGGACGCCGAACAGTTCGTTGAGGCCGCTGTTGATCTGCATGGTGCCCAGGCCGATGGTCACCGACACGCCGAACAGCGTGCCCAGGACGGCGACGATGTCGACGGCGCGGCCGATGGGCCCGTGGATGCCGTCGCCGAGGAAGGGGTGGAAGACCGAACTGACGCGGAAGGGCAGCCCCTTTCGGTACACGAAGTAGCCGAAGGCGAGCGCCGGCAGGCAGAAGATCGTCCAGGTGTGCAGGCCGAAGTGGTAGAGGGTGAAGGCCATGGCCTGCTCGGCCGCCGCCGCGGACTCGGGGGGCACGTCCTGCTTCGGCGGATCGGCGAAGTGGCTGATGGGTTCGGCCACGCCCCAGAACATGAGGATGCTGCCGATCCCGGCGGCGAAGAGCATGCAGAACCAGACGAGGCCGCCGTATTCGGGTTCGCTGTTCGGCGGCCCCAGCCGGACGCTGCCGTATCGGCTGAGCGCGATCCAGATGAGGAAGCCGAGGAACGTGGTCACGCCGAGGATGTAGAGCCAGCCGAGCTTGTCCATGATCCAGGTGGACACGGCCCCGAAGCCGGTGTCGACGGCCTCGGTGAAGAGGATCGCGCTCGCCACGAAGGCGATGACCAGGATGACGGAAACAGCGAAGATGACCGGATCCGTCCGGAAACCCATTCTTTTGGTCAGTTTGTCGATCATTCCCCGCGCTTTCTGTCGCACTTTTCCCGGGCCTGAAGCGGCATCGTGGTCCCTGGTCACAGCAGACTACGGCGCATGGGCGGGTTTTCCTTGGAGGGTGCGCGAGGGTGGACCTGATCATTCCGATATGAGGAACGTCTATTTGGTTTTGTCCGGAAAAGCGAAACCGCCCCGGCCTTCCCGGCCGGGGCGGTGCACCGGGCGGGCCCCGTTCCCGGGAGCCCCGCCGCGGCTCAGGCCACGTTGAAGGTGGCGGGGTCGGGACCGACCCGGGTGTCGCGGTTCAGCGCGGAGACCGCGGCCATCTGGTCACCGTCGAGTTCGAAGTCGAAGACGTCGATGTTCTCGCGGATCCGCGCCGGGGTCGCCGACTTGGGGATGACGACGTTGCCCAACTGGAGGTGCCAGCGCAGCACCACCTGGGCGGCGCTCTTGCCGTGCTCGGCGCCGATCCCGGCCAGCACCGGGTCGTCGAGCAGTCCCTTGCCCTGCCCCAGCGGGCTCCACGCCTCGGTCAGCACACCGCGCTCGGCGTCGGCCGCGCGCATGGCCTCCTGGGTGAGGTAGGGGTGCACCTCGATCTGGTTGAGGGCCGGAACGGTCTCGCACTCGGCGGCGAGGCGGTCCAGGTGGTCGGCGTTGAAGTTGGAGACGCCGATGGACGCGGCGCGTCCCTCCGACAGGATCCGCTCGAAGGCCTTCCAGGTCTCGACGTACAGGTCCCGCTCGGGGGTCGGCCAGTGGATCAGGTACAGGTCCACGTAGTCCAGGCCGAGCCGGTCCAGGCTGCCCTCGAAGGCCTTCAGCGTGGTGTCGAAGCCCTGGTCGGCGTTCCACAGCTTGGTGGTGACGAACAGGTCCTCGCGCGCGATCCCGGATTCGGCGACCGCCCGGCCCACACCTGCCTCGTTGCCGTACACCTTGGCGGTGTCGATGGAGCGGTAGCCGGCCTCCAGCGCGGTGGAGACCACCGCGTGGGCCTCCTCGTCGGAGATCTGGAAGACGCCGAACCCGAGCTGCGGCATCGTGCGGCCGTTGTTGAGGGTGACGTACTGCAAAGTATGCCCTTCCGTGGCTGTTCTGGTGTGAGGGGGTGTCCGGGCCCCGCGCGGGTCGTGCGCTCGGGGGGCAGGGGCCCGGCAGTATCTCAGGGCGCCAGGCGCACCAGCATCTTGCCGGTGTTGGCGCCGCGCATCATGTCGAGGAAGGCCCCGGCCGCGTTCTCGATCCCGGTGACGACGGTCTGCTCGATGTGCAGGTCACCGCTGGCCACCCATGCCGCGGCCCTCGGCACGTACTCGCGGGAGATATCGCCGTGGTCGGTGACGATGAACCCGCGCAGGCTCAGGCGCTTGCCGACCGCGAGGAAGAGGTTGTCGGGGCCGGGCACCGGCTCGGTGGCGTTGTAGGCGGAGATGGCGCCGCACATCGCGATCCGGCCGAAGGGGCGCATCGCGGCGATCGCCGCGCGCAGGTGGTCCCCGCCGACGTTGTCGAAGTACACGTCGATCCCCTTGGGCGCGGCCTCGGCGAGCTGCCCCTCCAGGTCGCCCTCCCTGTAGTCGATCGCGGCGTCGAAGCCGAAGTCCTCCAGCAGTCGGCGCTTCTTCTCCGGGCCTCCCGCCGATCCGACCACCCGGGTGGCGCCGAGGCGCCGCGCGATCTGGCCCGCGGTGCTGCCGACCGCGCCCGCCGCACCGGAGATGAACACGGTGTCGTTCTCGTTGACCGGCGCGATCCGGGTGAGGCCGACGTAGGCGGTGAGGCCGGGCATGCCCAGAGCGCCCAGGTAGGACTCGGCGGACACCTTGGAGGTGTCGACGACCTGCGCCTCGTGGGCGTCGAGCAGAGCGTACTCGCGCCAGCCCGCCTGGTGGAGGACGGTGGAGCCGACGGGGACCGTGTCCACCCCCGAGGCGGTGACGGTGCCGACCGCGCCGCCCTGCATCACCTCGCCGAGGCGGAACGGCGGCACGTAGGACTTGGCGTCGTTCATCCGGCCGCGCATGTACGGGTCCACGGACATCCAGTCGTTGCGCACCTGGACCTGGCCGGGTCCGGGATCGGCCACGGTGGTCTCGACCAGGGAGAAGTCGGACTGCTTCGGCTCTCCGACGGGTCGGGCGACGAGGTGGACTTCCCTGCTGGATACGGGCATGGTGCTCCCCTGTGTGCCGGTGGCGGTGTGGCCGGGCGGAACTGGTCCTCCCGGAGGGCGTACCCGCCCACACTAGCGACGGTCCCTCCCGTGGCGGCGGCGCGGCACGGCGATAGGCGCCCCGCGAACCACACCGCGCTCTCCGGAGTCCGACCGGAGGGAGACGGCGGCGGGACGACGGAGGGGACAGGGCATGGAGCGGTCGACAGGGGTGGCGGATCCGGCCGAGGGTGCCAGGCCGCGGAGGAGTGCCGCTCTGACCTGGCCTGTCGCGGTGTCCGCGGGCGCCTTCGCGGTGTTCGCCCTGGTACGGGCCTTCGGTCTGGAGCGGGGTTTCCCGGCCGTGCCGCTGCTGGCCTACACGCCCTACGTGCTGGCCGCCGCCCTGCCCGTCGCGGTGGGCGCGGCCGTGCTCCGCCGGTGGGCGTCCGCGGCGGTGCTGGCCCTGGCGGTGCTCGTGCTGGCGGTGGCGGTGGTGCCGCGCGCGGTCCCCCACGGGATCACCGGCACCGGGGGGCCGCAGGTGCGGATCCTGACCCTCAACACACTGATGGGCGGCGTCGACCCGGCGGACCTGGTGGTCCTGGTGCGCGAGCGCGACGTGGACGTCCTCGCCCTCCAGGAGGTCACCCCCGCCCTGGTGGAGGGGCTGGCGGCGGCCGGGATCGGAGACGTGCTGCCCCACGTGGTGGACCACTCGGGGACGGGGGTGCACGGCAGCAGCGTGCACTCGGTCTTCTCGCTGACCGACCTGGGCGACCCGGGGCGGGAGATCGGGGCGTTCCACATGGCCCGCGCGCGGGCCGAGGTGTCCGGGCGCACGCTGGAGGTGGTGTCGGTGCACCCGGTGCCGCCCGTGTCCCCGGCCGCGGTGCGCGCCTGGGAGGAGGGGCTGGCGGCCGTGGCCGAGCTGCCGGGACCGGGGGCGGGTGTGCTCGGTCAGGCGGAGGGGCAGGACGACCCGCTGAAGCCGGATGTGCGCGTCCTGGCGGGGGACTTCAACGCCACGCCCGACCACGCCCGGATGCGCGAGGTCCTGGACATGGGCTATGTCAGCGCCGCGCGGATGGCCGGGGACGGCCTGACGGGCACCTGGCCCGCCGACGGCTTCCCGCCACGGGTGGCCATCGACCACGTGCTGGTGCGGGAGGGGATGGGTGTGGGCGCTTACGAGGTGCTGGACGTGGCGGGCACCGACCACCGGGCCGTGCTCGCCGAGGTGTCGCTGCCCGAACCCCGGTGAGGACCGCGCCGCGATGCGCGGCCGCGTTTCGCGCCGGGGCGCCGAATGAGCGCCCCTCCCCCGGTACGCGGACGTCTGTACTGGGCCGATATCGGTTTCGGGCGCAAGCCCTGGCTGGTGGTCTCCAACAACCACCGCAACCGCTCCCTGGGTGACTGTCTGGCGGTGCGGTTGACCACGACGCGGAAGGAACCGCGGCCTACCGTCGTCCCGCTGTGTCCGGCCGATCCACTCGTGGGCTGGGTCCTGTGTGACGAGCTCACACTGCTCTACGCCGAGGACCTGGCGGAGGACGCCGGGGCGCTGAGCTTGGCGACCATGACCTCGGTGGTCACCGGGCTCCAAGCGGCACTGGCGCTGTAGACCTTTGCCCGGCCCCGGTGGCGCTCAGCCGACCCGGGCGGGGACGGCGGCGGACCGGGCGCGGTACTGGGACGGGCTGACCCCGGTGTGCTTGCGGAAGGCCGTGCTGAAGGCGAAGGCGCTGCCGTAGCCGACGCGGGCGGCGACCGATTCCAGGCCCAGGGCGGGTTCGGCGACGAGCAGGTCGCAGGCCATGCTCAGGCGCCAGGTGCGCAGGTAGGTCATGGGCGGTACGGCCATCGCCTTCTGGAAGCGCGCGGCCAGGGTGGCGCGGGAGACCGCGCAGGCGCGCGCGAGCGCCTCCAGGGTCCAGGGGTGGGCGGGGTGTTCGTGGATCTCCTCCAGGGCGCGCGCCACCACCGGGTCGCTCTGGGCGGTGAGCCAGTTGGGGGCGGCGCGGGGGTGGTCCTCGATCCAGGCGCGGACGGCCATGACGAGCAGGGAGTCCAGGAGGCGGTCGTTGAGGCTGGCCTGGGCGGGCCTGCCGGAGGCGATCTCGCGGGAGAGCAGGTCCACGAGGACCGGGTCGACGCGGCCGCCGGGCAGGACCGCCATGGTCGGCAGGGCGGCCAGGGCCAGGCGGCCGACCTCGCTGTCGTCCTCGTAGGTGCCCACGATCATGGTGTCCTCGCCGTCGGGGTCGTTGCCCCAGATCCCCACGCCGTGGCTCATGGTCAGGTGGACCTCCCGGCCGTCACCCGAGACGCAGCGCTGGCCGGGGAGGATGGTGATGTCGGGGGTGTGCCCGCCGCCGTCGGAGACCACGTAGGGGTCGGGTCCGCGGATCAGGAGCAGGTCGCCGGTGGCCAGGTCGGCCTCTCCGTGGGGTCCGGACACGTGTGCCCGGCCCGAGGTGACGACGACGAGGCTGAGCGCGGCGTTGTCGCGCACGTCGATGGCCCAGGGCGAGCCCATCACGGCGCGCAGGGTGCAGGCGCCCCGGGCGCGGGGGCCGTCCAGGAGGTGGGCGAGGGGGTCCATGCCGCCACTCTACGCCGCTTTGGACGATCGCTTATGGAATCCAGAATCCAGGCCATGTCCCGTCTGGCTTCGCGCTGTTGTACTGGGGCCATGACGACACACGACCGTATTCTTGTCACCGGCGGCACCGGCATGACCGGCCGCCGCGTCACCGACCTGCTCCGACAGCGCGGAGCCGACGTGATCGTGGGCTCACGCAAGGGCGAACCGCCCTTCGAGTGGCACGACCCGGCTACCTGGGACGCCGTGCTGGAGGGCACCACCGCCGTCTACCTCTGCTACCACCCCGACATCGCCTTCCCCGGCGCGGCGGAGGCCCTCGGCTCCCTCGCCGAGCGGGCCGCCGGGGCGGGCGTGGAGCGCGCGGTCCTGCTCTCCGGGCGCGGTATGGAGGAGGCGCTCGTCTCCGAGCGCGCGGTCCGCGAACACCTGCCCCGGGCGACCGTGGTGCGCTGTGCGATGTTCGCGCAGAACTACTCCGAGAGCTTCTTCCTCGACCAGGTGCGCGGCGGCACGGTGGTCCTGCCGGTCGCGGACGTCCCCGAACCCTTCGTCGACCTGGACGACGTGGCGGAGGCGACCGTGGCCGCGCTGACCGCCGACGGGCACGCCGGGCAGGACTACGAACTGACCGGGCCCCGGTCGCTGACCTTCACGGAGGCGGCCGCGGTGCTGTCCGGGGCGTCGGGGCGCCCGGTGGCGCACGCGACGGTGGATCCGGAGGCGTTCGCGGCGGGCGCGCTCGCGGAGGGCCACCCCGCCGAGATCGCGCACGGCATGGTGGAGCTGTTCGGGCAGATCCTGGACGGGCGCAACCGCGAGCCGGGGGACGGGGTGCGGCGGGTGCTGGGCCGTCCCGCACGGGACTTCACCGAGTACGCCCGCCGTGCCGCCGAGGCGGGGGCGTGGGGCTGATCCGGGTGCCGGGCGCCGCCTCGACGGGCGGCGCCCGCTCAGTCGGCGGTCGCGGAACCGGTGCCGCCCCGCCGCCGGGCGAGGAGGAAACGGGTCCAGAGCACGCCCAGCCCGATCGGGAGGGAGAGCGCGGCGACGGTGATCAGGGCCGAGAGGATCCACTCTCGGGAGCCGTCCGGCCCGTAGACGCGGTCGGGCGCGCCCGCGTCCACGGCGGGGATCGACGCCCCGATCAGACAGGTGTCCTGGTCCGCGGCGTGCAGTGTGGTGTCGCGGGGCCCGCCGCCGTCCTCGGAGGTGAAGGAGCCCAGGCAGTAGCAGGACTCGTGCCCGGGATGCTGCACGCACGACAGGTGGGCCGGGACGAACACGCCGGGGGTGCCCTCGCCGCGCGCGGCGCGGATCCCCTGGTCGAGCCCGGACACTCCCATGTAGCCGAGCAGCCCCGCCAGGATGAGGACGACGAGGGCGAAGAAGGGCGAAGGGGGGCGGGACACGGTGTCGGTGTTCGTGCTCATGCCGGTCGCCCCCGCGCCGCACGGCACGGCGGTCCGGATCGCTCGTCGACGGTCCTCGCCGTGTCGGTGGACACCGCTACGGACAAGCCGGAACCTCCAATGCGGACATTGCAGACAGGGGCACCATACAGCACGAAGAGCACCCTTTCTGTCGCGATCGGACACCCTCGCCCGCACCGTGCGCCGGGGGGAGCACGACCTGGGCCGACATCGGCCGGAAAAGGTGGAAAACCCGTGGAAAGCGGGTAACGGGAAAGCGGCAACCTCCACGACATCCCCAGGAGTCCCCCGTGGTCCTGTACGCCCAGCGCCCCCTGCGCGCGCTCCTCCAACTCGTCGCCGACCTCATCGCCCTGGCCTGGATCTACCTGTGGGTCAAGGTGGCGCTGGCGCTGCGGGAGACCATCACCGCGCTGGAGCGGCCCGGCGAACTGCTCGCCGAAGCGGGGTCCGGCGTCAGCGAGCACATGGACACCGCCGCCGGGCACGCGGAGGGGATCCCGCTGGTGGGCGACGAGATCGCCGTTCCCTTCACCCAGGTGGGAGAGGCGGGCACCTCGCTGACCAACGCGGGCACCTCCTTCCAGGAGTCGGTGGCCGAACTGGCGTTCTACCTTCCGCTGCTGGTCGCCGTCCTGGCGCTGCTGCTGCTGGCCGCCACCTGGCTGCCCGCGCGCGCCCGCTGGATCCGGGCGGCGAACGCGGCGGGGCGGACGAAGAAGCTGGACCCGGCGGCGCGCGACCGGCTGCTGGCGCTGCGCGCCCTGACCTCGGCACCGACCCGCAAGCTGGCGGGCGTGCACGCGGACCCGGCCGGGGCCTGGCGGTCCGAGGACCAGAAGACCATCGAGGCGCTCGCCGCACTGGAGCTGAAGCGGCTCGGCCTGCGCAGGCGCTGAGCACTGGCCGGGTGGGGACGTGCGGCACCGGCTACGGGCACCGACCGGGCCGGCGCACGACTGCACCGTGTACCCCTCACCGGCCCGGGTGGGGCGTGAAGCGCACCCGGGTGCCGGGGGCCGCCTGGGCGGCATCGGGCAGGTCGGCCGAGCACACCACCGCGATCACCGGGTAGCCGCCGGTCACGGGGTGGTCGGCGAGGAAGAGCACGGGCTCCCCGCCTGGCGGCACCTGAAGGGCACCCGCCACCATCCCCTCGCTCGGAAGCTCGCCGCCGCGCGCCCGCCGCAGCACCGGCCCCGACAGGCGCGCCCCCACCCGGTCGGTGCGGGCGGTCACCCCGTAGACCGCGCCGAACAGGGTGTCCAGCGCCCCGGCGGTGAACCAGTCCTCGCGGGGCCCCGGGACCGCCCTGAGGCGGACTTCCGGTCCGCCCACGGGGGCGACCGGGGCGTGGTCGGCCACGGGGAACCGCGCGGGCGGCGCGCCGACCGGCAGCAGGTCGCCGGGGCGGGGCACCGCCGGGCCGAGCCCGGCCAGGACGTCGGTGCTGCGCGAGCCCAGGACGGGCGCCACGTCCACCCCGCCGCGTACGGCCAGGTAGGAGCGGAGCCCGCGCCGGGCCGCGCCCATGGACAGCTCCGCGCCGTCGGGCAGGCGCAGCACGGTGTTCAGCGGCACCGGCCGACCGTCCACCGCCAGGGGCACGGGCGCCCCGGTGACGGCCACGGTGACCGCACCGTGCGCCCGAACCCCGAGCCCGCCCACCGTGGCCTCCAGCGCGGCGGCGCCGACGGGGTTGGCCACGAGGCGGTTGGCCAGGGCGTGGGAGCGGGCGTCGGCGGCGCCGGAGCGGCCCACGCCCAGGTCGGCGCAGCCGAACCGGCCCGTGTCCTGCACGGTGGTCAGCGGCCCGGTCTCCAGGACCTCCAGCGCGATCACCGCGCCTCCGTGAAGCGCACGCGCACCCCGGGGCGCAGGAGTCCGGGCGGGTCCCGGTCCAGGTCCCACAGGCGCACGTCCGTACGGCCGATCAGTTGCCAGCCTCCGGGCGAGGCGCGCGGGTACACGCCCGTGAACTCCCCGGCCAGCGCCACCGAGCCGACGGGCACACGGGTGCGCGCCTCCCCGCGCCGGGGCACGCGCAGCCTCGGATCACCGCCGGTCAGGTACCCGAAACCGGGGGCGAAGCCGCAGAAGGCGACGGTCCACACGGTCGCGGTGTGCGCCCGGACGACCTCCCCGGCCGTGAGCCCCGTCAGCCGCGCGACGTCGGCCAAGTCCTCACCGTCGTAGCGCACCGGCAGCGTCACGGCCCCGGCGTCGGCGGCGTCCCCGCTCTCCCCGGTGAGGGGCAGTGCGGCGACGGCGGCGGCGACCTCCTCCGGGTCGGCCCCGGGCTCCAGGCGCAGCAGCACGGTGCGGGCGGCGGGGACGGTGTCTCCGACACCCGGCGGCGGGTGCTCGGCCAGGGCCGCGCGTAGCGCGATCACCTCGGCCGCGTCGGCGACCTCCACCAGGAGACCGGTGTCGGCGCATTTCAGGACGCGCACACCCCTCCCCCTCCCTGTCAGTCCACGAACGGTTCCAGGGCCACGCCCTCGGCCCGCAGCCTCTCGGCGACGGCGGCGGCGGTCTCCACAGCGCCGGGGCTGTCACCGTGGACGCACAGGGAGTCGGCCTCGATGACGATCTCCGTACCGTCGGCCGCCTCGACCGGTTCACCGCGGGCGATGCGCAGGCAGCGTTCGGCGATCGTGTCGGGGTCGTGCAGGACCGCGCCGGGTTCACGGCGGGAGACCAGTGTGCCCTGGGGGGTGTAGGCGCGGTCGGCGAAGGCCTCGCGGCGGGTGCGCAGCCCCGCCTCCTCGGCCAGGCGCAGGAATTCCGAGCCGGGCAGGCCGAGCACCGCCAGACCGGGGTCGTAGGCGGTGACGGCCTCGACCACGGCGGCGGCCTGCGCGGTGTGGTGCACGATCGCGTTGTAGAGCGCCCCGTGGGGTTTGACGTAGCGGACGCGCTCCCCGGCCAGGGAGGTGAACGCGGCCAGGGCGCCGATCTGGTAGACGACCTCGTCGGTGAGTTCGGCGGGCGGCACGTCCATGAAGCGGCGCCCGAACCCGGTCAGGTCGCGGTAGCCCACGTGCGCGCCGACGGCCACACCGCGCTCGGCGGCCCGTCTGGTGGTGCGGCGCAGCACGGTCGGGTCGCCGGCGTGGAACCCGCAGGCGACGTTGGCACTGGTCACAATGGCCAGGAGCGCCTCGTCGTCGCCGAGTTCCCAGCGCCCGTGCCCCTCGCCGAGGTCGGAGTTGAGGTCGATGCGCACCGGACTGCCTCCCTCTGTCCGGTTCGAGCCTACGCGGTCGGCGGCGCCTCCCGGGAGGCGCGGGCGGCGATGTTGCGGGCCATGTCACCGAAGACCAGGCCGTGGAAGAGCGTCACCGCCTTCCAGTAGAGGTGTCCGGCCAGGCCGCGCGGCCGGAACAGGGCGCGCTGGCGGTACACGGTGCGCCCGTCCTCACGCTCCACCGACATCTCCAGCCACGCCAGGCCGGGCAGTCGCATCTCCGCTCGCAGCCGCAGCAGCCTCCCCGGTTCGATCTCCTCCACCCGCCAGAAGTCGAGCGAGTCGCCCACGCGCAGGCGGGCGGGGTCGCGACGCCCCCTGCGCAACCCGACCCCGCCCACGGCGATGTCGATCCAGCCGCGCGCGGCCCAGGCCAGCGGCCACGAGTACCAGCCCCGTTCGCCGCCGATGCCCTCGATGACGCTCCACAGCCGCTCGGGCGGGGCGTCCACGGTCCTCGTGCACTCGTCGGTGTAGAGGCTGCCACCCGCCCAGTCCGGGTCGGTGGGCAGCGGGTCCGACGGGGCGGTCGGCCAGGCCGCCGACGACCACCGGGTGTCCACGTTCGACTCGTTCACACGGCGCAGCGCCAACTTCACCGCCTCGTCGAACCGGAGCCGCTCGTGGTCGCCGAGCAGGTCGGACAGGTCGTCCTCACGCATCACCGAGTCGTGGCGCAGCGACTCCACCAGCGGGCGGGCGATGGAGGGCGGGACCGGGGTGATCAGCCCCACCCAGAGGCTGGACAGGCCCGGGGACAGGACCGGCACCGGGATGATGAGCCTGCGGCTGATCCCGGCCACCGCGGCGAACCGCTGGATCATCTCGGCGTAGGTGAGCACCTCCGGACCGCCCACGTCGAAGGTGCGGTCGGTGTCCGGCGGCAGGTCCGCCGCCTCCACGAGGAGCCTGAGCACGTCGCGCACGGCGATGGGCTGGACGCGGCTGCGCACCCACCGGGGCGTGGTCATGGCGGGCAGGCGCTCGGTGAGGTGGCGCAGCATCTCGAAGGAGGCCGAGCCCGAACCGATGATGACCGCCGCGCGCAGGACGGCGGCGGGCACCGGGGAGGCGAGGAAGATGTCGCCGACCTCGGTGCGGGAGGCCATGTGCGCCGAGAGCGCCTCGCCCGGCGGGGCGAGCCCGCCGAGGTAGACGATCCGGCCGGTGCCGGCCCGCTCGGCGGCGCGCGCGAAGGTGCGGGCGCCCTCGGCGTCCTGAGCGGCGAACCCGCTCCCGCCGGCCATGGCGTGGACCAGGTAGTAGGCGACGTCCATGCCGGTGAGCGCCTCGTCCAGCCCGGAGCCGTCGGAGACGTCCCCCTTGACGACCTCCACCCGGTCGCGCCAGGGGTGGTCGCGCAGTTTCTCCGGGGTGCGCGCCAGGCACCGAACTCGGTGCCCGGCGTCCAGGAGCCGGGGGACCAGCCGCCCCCCGACGTAGCCGGTCGCCCCGGTGACCAGTACGCGCACGGCCTCAGACCGCCATCCGGGTCGGCTGGCCATAGGCCGCGTCATACCGTCGGCGCCACTCGCGGGCGATCCGGTGGGGGTCGCCCGTGAGAAGACCGGCGCTGCCCCTGCCGTATACGCCGAAGGCCATCATCGCGAAGCCGACGACGCCGAGGACGGCGCCGGGCGCCGAGAAGGCGAGGACGTTGGGGCTGAGGTTCATGAGGTAGAGGTTGGCCAGCCCGCCCACCGCGAACAGCAGGCCCGTGGTCGTGCAGACGGTGGAGGAGAACCTGCCTCCGACCGCCGCGGCCCCGACCAGGAACGACCCGATCGCCACCGCGATGAAGCCGAGCACTCCGTCGGTGGACATCCCCACGATCACCTCTCCCTGTTCTCCGACCAGCGGAATCCCGACCATCAGTCCCACCACGCCGAATCCGATGAACGCGAGTCCGATCAGCACCGATCCCGTCCGGTGGACGGTGTCGAAGTGCCGGCTCGCGCTGTGCTTGGTGTGTGCGTCCATCGTGCCGTTCCTTTCGGTGTTTCCCCAGATAGAGTCGGTCGCACACGCTCGGCACCACAAGTCGCGTCGCTTGTGCGACGTTTTGGAGGGGATCATGAGCGGCACTCTCTCACCCGGGGCGGCGGCCCGCCTGCTCGGCGTCGCCCCCTCGACCCTGCGAAGCTGGGACCGGCGCTACGGGGTGGGACCGCACGGGCGCAGTCCGGGCGGGCACCGTCGCTACACGCCCGAGGACATGGACCGTCTGCGCGAACTGTGCCGGCTGGTCGGCGAGGGGGTGCCCCCCGCCGACGCGGCGCGGCGGGTACTGGCGGAGGACGATCCGGCGGCCCTGCCCGGGTCCACGCCCCCCGCCCCCAGGGCCACCGGTGACGGAGCGCCCGCCTCCCTCCGGAACGCCCCGACCCTCCGCAGTGTGAACCACGCCGCGATGCGCCTGGACGCGGAACTGGTGGAGGAGCTCCTCGAAGACGTCTTCACCGAACGCGGCGTCGTGGCCGCGTGGGAGGAGCTGGCGATGCCGCTGCTGTACGGGATGGGACGCAAGTGGGAGGCGTCCAAGCAGTACGTGGAGGTGGAGCACCTGCTGTCGTGGTGCGTGTCGTCGGTACTGCGCCGGGTCCAGGGGCCGACGCCCGGGGGCGGGGGGCGTCCGGTGCTGCTGGCCTGCGGGCCACACGAGACGCACAGCCTGCCGATGGAGGCGCTGGCCGCCGCGCTGCGGGAGGCCGGGGAGCCCCACCGGATGCTCGGTCCGTGCACGCCGGTGGAGGCGGTCACCGCCGCGGCGCGCCGCTCCGCGCCCCGGGCGGTGGTCGTGTGGTGCCAAGGCGCGGCGCCGGGTGCCGAGTTGGCCCTGCTGGCGACGGTACGCGCGGTCTCCGACTCCACGCTGACCACGCGCCTGCTCACCGCCGGTCCCGGCTGGGGCGGCCTGCCGGAGGCGATGCGGCTGCGTGACGGCCACCTCTCCTCGCTCGGCGAGGCGTTCCGTGTGCTGGTCCCGCACACGGCGGCCCCCCGGACGGGTCCGGGGGGCCGCTGAAGGGGGCGGCGCGGCGGCTCCCCTTGTCGGCCGCCGCGCCGTCGGCTCCGCGCTACCGGGCGGTGCCGTTCTCCGGGGCGTCGGAGCCGGTCGGCGTCTCCACCGCGTCCCGGGCGGGGGCCGCGCGGCGGGCGCGGCCGGGCCACCACACGGCCGGCCCGATCTCCAGCGACAGTGCGGGCACCAGCACGGTCCGCACCAGGAGCGCGTCCACGAGCACGCCGAAGGCCACGAGGAACGCCAACTGGAGCAGGAACAGCAGCGGGATCACCGCCAGGGCGGCGAAGGTCACAGCCAGGACCACCCCGGCGGAGGTGATCACCCCGCCGGTCACGGTCAGGGCGCGCAGGACGCCCTCGCGGTGCCCGTGCTCCAGGGTCTCCTCCCGGGCCCGGGACATGAGGAAGATGCTGTAGTCGATGCCCAGCGCCACCAGGAACACGAACGCGAACAGCGGCACCACCGGGTCCGCGCCGGGCAGGCCGAGCAGACGGTCGAACACCAGCGCGCCCACGCCGAGCGCGGCGGCGAAGGACAGGACGTTGACCGCCATGAGCAGCAGCGGCGCCACGAGGGAGCGCAGCAGCGGGATGAGGACGAGGAAGACCACCGCCAGTACCAGCGGCACCACCACGGTGAAGTCGCGCTGTGCGGTCTCCAGGGTGTCCAGGTCGGTGGCGCTCACGCCGCCGACCAGGGCGTTCGCCCCCTCCACCGAGCGCAGTCCCTCGCGCAGGCCCCGCACGGCGTCGAGCGCCTCGGGCGACTCGGGGCCGACTGTGAGGACCGCCTCGACGAGTACGCGGCCGTCCTCCTCCAGGGGCGGTGTGTCGGCACCGGGCGGACCGGGTTCGGTGACCGGTGCGGCCTCGCTCACCTGGTCGAGTGCCTCGGCGGTGCGCACGACCTCGTCCAGGTGGTCGGCGTCGGCGACCACGAGGGCGGGGGCGGCCGACGCCTCGGTGCCGAACCCGCGTTCGAGGACCTCCTGGGCGTCGACCGCCTCGACCTCGGTGCGGAACACCTCGGCCTGTCCGGTGCCCCCGGCGTCGAACTGCGGGGCGAAGGCCGCGGCAGCGACCAGGGCGGCGGTGGTGGCGATCCAGGCCAGGCGCTGTCTGCGGGCCACGGCGGTGGCTAGGCGGCCCCAGAAGGGGTGGCGCTCCACGACCTCGTCGAGGCTTCCCCCGGCCTCGCGGGAGCCGTGCGGTGCCAGGGGCCAGAACGCGGCCCTCCCGGAGAGGGCGAGCACGGCGGGCAGGAAGGTCATCGCCGACAGCAGTGCGGCGACGACTCCGATGGCGACCACGGGCCCCAGGCTTCGGGTGGAGGCCAGGTCGGCGGCGAGCAGGCAGAGCAGGCCGAGGATGACGGTTCCACCGGAGGCCAGGACCGGACCGGTCACCCCGCGCACGGCGGCCAGGACCGCGTCGGGGACGCGGTCTCGGGCGGCCAGCTCCTCCCGGTAGCGCGCCACCAGCAGCAGGGCGTAGTCGGTGCAGGCGCCCACGACCAGGATGAACAGGATGCCCTGGCTCTGGCCGTTGAGGCTGACCAGTCCGGTGTCGGCGGCCAGGTAGACCAGGGCGCCGGACAGGCCCAGGGCGAGCAGACAGGCCAGGATGACCAGGACCGGCAGCAGGGGCGAGCGGTAGACGGCCACGAGGATGACCAGGACGGCGGCGACGGCCACGAGCAGCAGGGTGGAGTCGATGCCGCCGAAGGCCGCCGCGAGGTCGGCGGCGTACCCGGCCGGCCCGGTGACCTGGGCCCGCAGGCCGTCGACGGGCTCGTCGGCCAGGAGCGCGCGCAGGTCCTCGACCGCTTCGCCGGTGTCCGCCCCGGCCCCGATGGGGACGACGAATTGGGCGACCGAGGGGTCCTCGGTGCCGGGGAAGGGCCCGACGACCTCTCCGGAGACCCAGGGCTCACCGGCGACGGACTCGGCGGCGGCGCCGATACCGGCGAGTTCGTCCCCGGTGATCTCCGGCCCGTCGGTGCCGTCGTCGCGGGAGTAGACCACGACGGCCGGCACGGCGTCCGCGCGGTCGAACCCCTCGGCGATCTCACCGGCCTCGGTGGACTCGGCGCCCACGGGCAGGAACGCGCCGGGGTCGTTGGTCTGCACCTCGCCGAGCTTGCCCAGGAAGGCGCCCAGCGGTCCGGCCCCGGCCAGCCACACCAGGGCGACCAGCAGCGCCGCGCCGATCCACCGGCGCGAGCCGCGCCCCGGTCGGCGATCGCTCTCGTCCACGTCCCGATCCCCCTTGCAAAGACTACTCGAAAAGTAAGTCTCTTGTTTTTCGAGCTTGTTTTCGGCATGACTCTACCGCAGTCGGACACCGTCGCGAACCCGCCCCCCGGTTCAGCGCCGACGGCGCCCCCGCAGCGCGTACCACACCTGGTCCAGCGAGGTCAGCGACATCGCGCCCACCGGGGTGGACAGCCCCATCGCCAGTTCCCGGCCCAGACCGGAGCCGCCGTCGAGGAAGGCCAACACGTCGCCGAAGGGGTGGGCCGCGAACAGTCCCGCGAAGAACTCCGCGCCCCGGATCCGGCCCGTGTCCAGCGCGCGCAGCATGACCGCGTCCATCGCAAGATGGCGCCTCCGGTGCGGCACCGGCGGCACGGGCACCCGGCCCTCCTCCAGCGCCCGCGCCACCGCCGCAGCCTGCCGCCCCACCCCGCTGAACGTGTACCCGGTCGAGGGCCGGGTCGCCCCGCCCGCCGTGCCCACCCGGAACACGCGCCGCCCCGCCCTGGGCCGGAAGGGCGCGTCCGTCATCGGGATGACCCCCTGCTCGGTCGCGGTCACCTCCACCTCCGGCAGCCCCAGCAGAGCGCAGTAGTCCGCCAAGGCCCGCTCGTACTCGGCCACCGTGAGCACGGCGGGGCCGAACTCGGTGTACTCCACCAGCGCCTCGCGCCGCGACAGCGGCAGCACGTAGCCGAAGGCCACCCCGGCCGGGGGCTGCGGAGGGCGCAGGTCCATCAGCACCGCGGCTCCTGGGTCGAACGCATCGGAGGCCGTGCGCACGAACCAGCCGCGGAAGTGCTGGAGCAGGTGGGTGCGCCCCCGCGGCGGCGGGCTCGGCGGCCGCGAGTCGAACACCCACGACGCGGTCAGGCGCTCCCGCGCCCCTCCGGGACCGCACGCCTCGACCACGGCCCGTTCCGCGCCGTCCTCGATACCGGTGACCAGCAGCGGCAGGGGGTCCACGTGCGGCCCGGCCAGGGCCCGCACGTGGGCGGCCACGTCCACGGACCTGAGCATCTTGTACACGTAGGGCGCCGCCGGTGAGGAGTGGCCGGTCCCGTCCGGGCCGATGACCGACAGGTGCTCCCACCGGGCGGCGAGCAGGCCGTCCCACGGCCCGCCGTCGGGCTCCCAGAAGCACCAGGTGCGCGCGGGCGGCGTGTGCGGGCCGGGCGGCGGCTCCAGGAGCGCGACGCGCAGCGGTCGACCGCCCCGGTCGTTGACCCCGCCCAGAAGGTGGGTCAGGGTGAGCCCAGCGGCTCCCCCGCCGATGATCGCCACGTCGTAGTCGGCCATGCCCCCAGCATGCACCGGGGACCCCGCGCACGCACGCCGGCACGAACCCTGGAGAGGCCACTGTGAACACCGCAGCCCTGAAGGGCGAACCGGTCACCGCCGAGTTCGACCACGCGGCCCACGCCTACGACCGCCTCGTGGCGGCCAACCCCGGCTACCACTCCCACCTGCGTACCTCCGCCCGCCGCCTGGGACTGGACGGCACAGGCGAGGGGCTGCGGATCCTGGACCTGGGGTGCGGCACGGGCGCCTCCACCAAGGCGCTGCTGCACGTGCTCCCCCGCGCGCGGATCACCGGCGTGGACGCCTCCGAGGGCATGCTGGAGTCGGCACGCGCCAAGCCGTGGCCCGACTCGGTCTCCTTCCACCGGGCGCGCGCCGAGGACCTGACCCCGCAGTGGGCCGCCGAGCACCTGGGCGGGCCCGCGGACGCCGTGTTCGGCGCCTACCTGATCCGCAACTGCCCCGACCCCGACGCGCTGCTGTCGACGGTGCGCGACCTGCT
Source organism: Nocardiopsis sp. LOL_012 (assembly GCF_048060475.1). Lineage (NCBI taxonomy): Bacteria > Bacillati > Actinomycetota > Actinomycetes > Streptosporangiales > Nocardiopsidaceae > Nocardiopsis > Nocardiopsis sp. LOL_012. The sequence continues at coordinate 18,281 of NZ_JBHMIV010000040.1, forward strand.
CCGACCGGGCGGGCGGCTGGTCCTGCACGAGTACTCCGTGGCCGACTCCGTGGCCGCGCGCACGGTGTGGTCGGCTGTGTGCTGGGGGGTGGTCATCCCCGCCGGCCGGGCGCTGACGGGCCGCGGCGACCTGTTCCGGTACCTGTGGCGCGGCGTTCTGGACTTCGACGGCCGCCAGGCCCTCCTGGAGCGGATGCGCCGCGCGGGCCTGGCGTCGGTGGCCAGCGCGCCGCTGCCCGGATGGCAGCACGGGATCACCCACACCTTCGCGGGCCTGCGCCCCGAGGAGGCCGACGGTGGCCGCTGACACCACCGGTCCGGGACGGGTGCGCGACCCGCTGGCCGAGGCGCTCGCGCCCGCCCCGCCGACCGGTCCGCGCCCCGCGTCCACCCCCCGGGTGGCCGTGGTGGGCGGCGGCATCGCCGGGCTCGCGACCGCCTGCGCGCTGGCCGAACGGGACGTGGAGGTGACGGTGTTCGAGAGCGAGCCGTCGCTCGGCGGACGCCTGCGCGGCTGGTCCACGACGCTGGCCGACGGCTCGACCGCGACCATGACGCGGGGGTTCCACGCGTTCTTCCGGCAGTACTACAACCTGCGCGCCCTGCTGCGCCGGGCCGACCCGGCCCTGGAGGGCCTCGTCGCGCTGCCCGACTACCCGCTGGTGCACCGGGACGGGCCGCGCGACCGCTTCGCGGGCCTGCCCTCCACCCCGCCCTGGAACGCGGCCGTGCTCGCCGCCACCAGCCCGAGCTTCCCGGCGCGCGACCTGGCCCGGGTGAACGTCCCCGCCGCCCTGCAACTGCTGGACGTGGACGTGCCCGGCACCTACGAGCGGCTGGACCACCTGAGCTCCCGCGCCCTCCTGGACGCGGTCCGCTTCCCGCCCCGCGCCCGGCACCTGGCCTTCGAGGTGTTCACGCGCAGCTTCTTCTGCGCCCCGGAGCGGCTGTCGGCGGCCGAACTGGCGGTGATGTTCCACATCTACTTCCTCGGCTCGTCCGAGGGGCTGGCCTTCGACGTGCCGCGCTCACCCTTCCCCCGGGCCCTGTGGAACCCGCTGGCGGCACACCTGGCCGCGCTGGGGGTGCGCCTGCACACGTCCCACGCCGTCGAGACGGTGGTGCCGGGCCGCGGAGGGCACCGGTTCTCGGTGCGTACACGCGACGCGTCGGGGGCCGTCGCCAGCACCGGCGCCGACGCCGTGGTGCTCGCCGCGGACCCCGGCGGCACCCGCGGCCTGGTGGCGGCCTCGCCCGGCCTGGGCGACGGCCCCTGGCGCGACCGGGTGGCCCGGCTGGAGACCGCGCCGCCGTTCCTGGTGTCGCGGTACTGGCTCGACCGCCCGGTGCGGCCGCACCGGCCCGCCTTCCTGGGCACGGCGGGCCACCCCTCTCTGGACAACATCAGCGTGCTGGAGCGCTACGAGGACGAGGCGCGGGCGTGGGCGCGGCGCACCGGCGGTTCGGTGGTGGAGCTGCACGCCTACGCGCTGGAGGCCGGGGGCGACCCCGAGGCGGAGCGGCGCGCGCTGTGGAAGCAGGCGTGCGCGGTCTACCCCGAACTCGCCGGCGCCCGCGCGGTGGACTCCCGGCACGAGACGCGCGCCGACTGCCCGCTGTTCCCGCCGGGCGGCTACCGGGACCGGTGCGGCGTGCGCTCACCCGACCCGTTCGTGGTGGTGGCAGGCGACCACGTGCGTACGGACCTGCCGGTGGCGCTCATGGAGCGCGCGGCCACGAGCGGCCTGCTCGCCGCCAACGCGCTGCTGGAGCGGTGGGGGCGGCAGGGGCACACGGTGTGGACCGTACCCCGGCGGGGCAGGTCGGCGCCGCTGCGCGCCCTGGCGCGGTGGGCGCGGCGGCCGCCGCGCAGGTGACGTCCGCGGTCGGGGCTCCCCTTGCTGCCACGCGCCACCGGCCCCCGACGGGCGCCCCGGCGGGCGGGGACGCACAGCCGCACCCGCGACGGGGGCACCCGCTTCGGACGCCCACCCGTACGGTTCACGGGGGCACGCCCGCCCCTACCGTCGGCCGCGACCGGGCACACGGGCGCGCCCCGGATCCATCGCCGTACGGGGCGGCGCGGGGCGCCCGCCCCGGGCTCACCCGGGCCAGCGCCCGGAACTGCGCAGCAGGTAGCGCCGCTCGGCGTAGGCGAGGTCGTCCCGCCACAGGCGCCGGGCGGCGGCGCGCATGGCGGGGCGCACCAGTGCCCCCGCCGCGCGGCGGGCCAGGGCGAACCCGGGGCGCTCGGAGGTGGCGACGGTGGCCTCGATGACCGCCGTGCGCGGCACCCCGCGCCCGTCCGTGCCCAGGGGCGTGGCGTGGGTCTCCACCACGCTGCCCAGCCCCTCGCCCTCGATGATGCGCATGACGACGGTGCGCGGCCCGGGACAGTGGAACTCGGCGCGCACCGGCACGCCCCACCGGCCCGTCACCCGGAAACCCACCTCCACCACCATCCGGTCCGGGTCGGGGTCGCCGCCCTCGGGCAGCTCGATCACCCTCAGCCCCACGAACGAGTAGGGGTGGAACCACGAGCCGTGCCAGGGGTCGAGCCGGTTGGCCACCACGTCCTCGGGTTCGCACCGCCCGGCCAGGCTCTCCACCGCGGCCAGGCTCCGCGCCCCCTCGGGCCGGTGGGGCACCACGGGTTCGGGGGTGGGCTCCTCGCCGCCCTCCCGGTCCAGACGCACCCACACCAGGACGCCGTCGTCGTGGACCGGGTAGGGGCTCCACCCGGGGAAGCCCTCCTCGCCCAGGGACAGGCCGTGCCACCGGCAGACCAGCCGCCCGGAGTCCACCGTGCCCCGGCACAGGGGCGCCCCCAGGTGGGGGCAGGCCCCCGGACCCGCATGGGCGGTCCCGTCCGGCGTGCGCCAGGCCACCAGTTCGGTGCCGGCCACCACGCGCCCGAAGGGCCGGTCCGAGCGCACCTCGGTGCTGGCGGCCAGCACGAACCAGTTGCCGGAGGGGCGGGCGAGCGCGCGTTTGAGGGCCGCGCCGATCACCGCGGGCCGGGCCTCCCTCCAGGTCGGATCCTGGGCCTTCCAGGTGGTGGCGGGCATGCGGCGCAGGGGCAGGCGCCGGGGTCGGGGCTCGGGCATCGTCATGTGACTCCTCCAGAGGGGCGGGAACCGGAGCGCCCGTCCCCACCGCTGCGGGGGCGCGGCACCCGGCCGCCGCGGGAGCGGGCGACCAGCGCCCGGGCCAGGGCGGGGACGGCCGCGGCCGCCTTGCGCAGGTCCGACACGCGGTGCCGGGCGCTCCACACGTCGTAGTCGGCGGCGCGGATCTCGTCCAGGATGGCGCGGTAGAGCCGGAAGGCCGTGGCGACACACGGGCGCGCCACGGGGGAGAGCATGGCGATCCCCGGCTCCGCCCACCGGTAGACGTCCTGGTTGGCCTCCACCAGTTCGGCCAGGGCGTCCCGTACCCGCGGGTGCGGGGCCCGGATCCGCGCGCAGTGCTCCAGCAGGGAGCGGTCCACACCGTGCGCCGCCAGCACGTCCCCGGGCAGGTAGACACGGCCGCGCCGCAGGTCCTCGGCGGTGTCGCGCAGGAAGTTGGTGAGCTGGAAGGCCTCGCCCAGCGCGGCGGCGTGCGGGGCGGCCTCCTCGCGGGGGGCGACCGTGCCCAGGACGGGCAGCACCTGGAGGCCGATCACGGCCGCCGAACCGTACATGTACTCGCGCAGGTGGTCGAGGTCGCGGTAGGCGGTGACCGTCAGGTCCATGCGCATGGAGTCCATGAACGCCGTGAAGTGAGCGCGGGGCAGCCCGTAGCGCTCCGCCGTGTGCGCGAGGGCCGCCAGCACCTCGGCGTTCGCGGGGTCGCGGGCGGAGACGCCCGCCAGCACCCGTTCCAGGTCGGCACCGATCCCGTCCAGGAGTGCCGCCCGGTCCCGCGTCGTGCTCTCCGGCGGCGGCTCGTCGACGATGTCGTCCACCCACCGGGCGAACCCGTACAGCGCGTGCACACCGGGGCGGCGGTCGGGAGGCAGCACCCGGGTGGCCGTGAAGTAGGTGCGGCCGTGGCGGGCGTGCAGGTCCCGGCACCGGAGGTAGGACTCGCGCAGCCGCGCCCCGGTGATCCCGGCGGCGTCCAGTTCGGCCCTCGCCGTGCTCATCGGCGCCCTCCCGCCTGGCGGACCACCTCGGCGGCGGCGAGCTTGCCCGAGATCAGCACGGTGGGCAGGCCCACCCCGGGTGAGGTCCCGCACCCGGCCAGGACCGCGTTGGCGGTGCCAGGGACGGTGTTGCGGGGGCGGAAGGGGCCGGTCTGGGCGAAGGTGTGCGCCAGCGAGAAGGGGGTGCCGTGGGCGAGCCCCTGCCGCACCCAGTCGGCCGGGGTGACCAGCCGCTCGGTGCGGATCGAGTCCCCCAGTCCGGTGAGCCCGCGCTCCTCCAGGACCCCGACCAGGTGGTCGCGGTAGCGCGGCCCCTCACGGTCCCAGTCGATGTCGCCGGCGGCCAGGTTGGGGGCGGGGGCGAGCACGTACAGCAGGTGGCGGTCCTCGGGGGCCAGGGACGGGTCGGTCCGGGTGGGCTGGGTGACCAGCAGCGAGGGGTCGCTCATGGTGGTCCCGTCCCGGATGATCTCGGTGAAGGTGCGCTGCCAGGCGCCGCCGAAGGAGATCGTGTGGTGGCCCCACCCCCGCCAGGTGCGGTCGGTGCCCAGGTGCAGCACGACCGCCGAGGGCGAGTGGCGCAGGGGCACCGGGCGCCGGGGCGTGTGGCCGAGCATCCGGTGGGCGGCCGCCAGGTCGGGGGTGAGCACCACCTGGTCGCAGGGCAGGCGCTCCCCCCGCTCGGTGAGCACGGCGGTGACCCGGTCGCCGGAGCGTTCGAGCCGCGTGACGGGGTCGCCGTAGCGCAGGGCGCCCCCGGCCTTGGCGACCGCCCCCGCCAGCGCCTCGCCCAGGGCGCGCATCCCGCCCCGGGGGAAGTACACCCCGGCCACGGTGTCCATGTAGGCGATGACGGCGTAGGCGGCCAGGGCGCTCTCGGGGGCCACACCCGCGTACAGCGACTGGAAGGAGAAGATCCTGCGCAGCCGCTCGTCGCGCACGCGGCGGCCCACGGCCGGGGCGAGCCTGCCGAACCCGCCCAGCGCCAGCAGCCGCAGCAGGTCGGGGCGGAGCAGGTCCAGCGGCGAGTCCACCCGGGCGTCGATGAACGAGCGCATCTCCACCTCGTAGAGGCGGGTGAGCCAGTCGCGCAGCCTCAGGTAGCCGTCGGCCTCGCGCTCCCCGGCGACGCGGGCGACCTCGGCGGCCATCTCCTCGCGGCCGGTGCGCACGTCGATGGTGGAACCGTCCGCGAAGCGCGCCCGGTAGGCCGGGTCCAGCGGCACCAGGTCGAGCCGGTCGGCGACCCTCTCGCCCACCGCCCCCAAGGCCTCGCCGATCAGGTCGGGCATGGTCAGCACGGTGGGTCCGGTGTCGATCCGGAAGCCGTCGAGGTCGAGCCGTCCGGCACGACCGCCCGGGTGCTCCTCGCGCTCGACGACGGTGACCTCCCGGCCTGCGCCCAGCAGGTGCAGGGCGCAGGCCAGCCCGGACAGTCCGGCCCCCACCACGACCACCGGTTCTCGCCGCTTCACGAGGGCTCCTCAGAGGTCAGGGCGGCCAGGCCGCGCAGTCCTTCCAGCGCGGGTCCGGGTGCGTCGGCCCCCTCCAGCCAGGCCAGGCCGCGCGCGGAGAGGTCCCGGCACCTGCGCCGCACCAGGTCGCGGGCGCCGACGCGGTCCAGGGCGTCGGCCACCTCGGCGGGGTCGGGGTCCGCACCGGGCAGGCCCACCCGGTCCAGCAGGGCCGACGCGGCGGCGTCCCCCCGTTCGCGGGCCAGGCGCACGCCGGTGGCCAGGAGCAGGGTGCACTTGCCCTCGCGGACGTCCTCCCCCACCGGTTTGCCGGTGCGGGCGGTGTCTCCGTAGACCCCGAGGAGGTCGTCGCGCAACTGGTAGGCGACGCCGACGTCCCTGCCGTAGCCGCGCAGCGCGTCCACGGTGGCGGTGTCGGCACCGGCCATCGCCGCACCGAGGTGCAAGGGGCGCTCGACGCTGTAGGACGCCGTCTTGAGCAGGTCCACCCGCAGGGCGGCCTCCTCCGAGCGCTCGCGGCGCGCCTGGGCACGGACGTCGAGGAACTGCCCGGCCATGATCTCTGTGCGCAGGCGGCACCACACGGCACGGGCGCGTTCGGGTTCGGGCACCCCGGGCAGGGCCTCGGAGAGCATGTCGTCGGCCCAGACCAGGGCCAGGTCGCCCACCAGCACGGCCAGTGCCTCGCCGTAGCGGCGGGGCTCGCCCGCGAGACCTTCGGCCCGGTGCTCGGCGATGTGGCCGGCGTGCACCGAGGGGCGGCCCCTGCGGGTCAAAGAGCCGTCCATCACGTCGTCGTGGACGAGGGCACAGGTCTGGATGAGCTCCAGAGCGGCGCAGGCGTGGAGGGCGGCGTCCGCGGGGTCCCCGGCGGTCGCACCGCCTCCGGTGAGCCACCCCCACCAGGCCAGCCGGGAGCGCATCCGCTTGCCGCCGTCCAGGGTGAAGCCGACGGTGGTCCCGGCCAGACCGAGGGGGAACCCGGCGTCGATCTCCTCGGCCTCGTGGAGCCTGCGTGCCAGGTAGCGGCGCAGGGCCTCGTCCAGGGCCGCTCCGACGTCCCCGGGTGCGCGCTCCTCACGGGGGGAGCGCGTGTCAGCGTTCAGGATGGGGTTGACGGTGTCCTCCCGTGTGCACCTTGTGTCGTTTCGGACAAAATAGTTCAGATTTCATAAATCTCGGTAACCGAACTACTTCCCTATCATGGCCGGACCAACCGCGTCCGACGGGGACCGCCGCGCCCGGATCGCCCGGACACCGCGAGCCGGAGACGTCCTACACTTCCAAGAACAGCCGGAAAGCCCCGGTCCCGTGAACGAGAGAGGAACCATGGACACCGCGCCTGCCTCATCCTCTCCCCGCCACGGGCACGGGGGGCCGGAGGACGGGCGGCGAGCCGCGCTCTACACCGCGCTCCAGGAGGGCGGTCAGCGGCTCGCGGTGGAACTGGTGCGCCTGCTGCACCGGATGGCCGACTCCAGCGGGATGAACCCGACCGACTTCCAGTGCCTCACCCTGCTCCAGGTCTCGGGCACACTCACCCCCGGCGAGATCGCCGAGAGCCTGTGCATGTCCACCGGCTCGGTGACCGGCGTCCTGGACCGGCTCGAACGGCGCGGACTGGTGGAGCGCACCAGGCACCCCGAGGACCGGCGCAAGGTCGCCGTACGCCTCACCCCGGGCTCGGGCCGCCCCGACACCGCTTCGGGCACCGGCATGCGCGAGGCCATGGTGGGGCTGCACGCCGACTACACCGACGACGACCTGGCCGTCATCGCCGACTGGCTGGAGCGCGTGGGCACGGTGCTGGACGGTGTCGCCCGGGCTCCGCGCCCGCAGGCCTGAGGGAGCCCGGCCACACCTGCGCGGAACCGGGACCGCCCAAGGTCCCCAAGTGCCATCATGGTGACGCGATGGAACTGAACGGACGCCCGGTCGGCGCGGGGGAACTCGCCGGCCTCGCCCTCTACGGCTACGGGCACTTCACCACCATGCTCGTCACGGACCTGCGCGTACGCGGCCTGGACCTGCACACCGCGCGCCTGGCCGAGGACTGCCGCGCCCTGTTCGGCACCGACCTGGACCTGGTCCGGGTCCGGGAACTGGTCCGGCGCGCCGCCCGCTCCGGCCCCTCCCCCCGCGTCGTGCGCGTGAGCGTCTTCGACCCGGACCTGGACCTGGCCCGTCCGGCGGCCCGCGCCCTGCCCCAGATCCTGGTCACCACCCGGCCCGCCCCCGACCCGGAAGCGCCGCCGCGCCCGCTGCGCCTGGGCACCCGGCTCTTCACGCGCGACACCCCGCAGGTCAAGAGCACCTCCCTGTTCTCCACGATCCGCCAGCGCCGCGCCGCCCAGCTCGACGGCCACGACGACGCCCTGTTCACCGGCCCCGACGGCCGGATCTGCGAGGGCCCCACCTGGAACATCGGCTTCCTGGACGGCCGCGGCATCGTGTGGCCCCAGGGCCCCAGCCTGAACGGCGTGACCGCGCGCCTGGTCGATCGCGCCGCCCGCGACCTGGGCGTCCCCGTCGCCACCCGCCCGGTCACCACCGCGGCGGGCCTGCGCCTGGCGGGCGCGTTCACCACCAACGCCGCGACCGGGGTGCGGCCGGTGACCACGATCGACGGCGTCCGCCTGCCGTGCCCGCCCCTCATCGCCAGGCTCTCCGAGGCCTACCGGGCGCTGCCCGGCCAGCCCCTCTGACCCTTCTTGTCATGTTTTGTCGGTGAAACTCTGCTTATTCGCATTCCGGGACATCTCCGCGCGATCGGCCTAGCATCCGACACAGGGTGGCTTTGACCTGCGCAAATCCATCCGTGTCACCGCACGAACACTGACCGCCGTCCCGGCCGACAGGGCATGACGACGTCCCCGGGGCTTGGGAAGGAGCCACTATCTCAACCCTGCGTCAGTACCTCCGGGAACACACCAACCCACCCGTCTTCCTCGTCTCCAGCGCCGTCATCCTCGCCTTCGTCGTCATCGGCGTGGCCGCCACGGACGCGCTGCTGGCCGCCGCGGAGGGCACCCGCGACTGGATCGGCGAGAAACTCGGCTGGCTCTACGTCCTGTCGACCACGTTCTTCCTCGGCCTGGCCGTCTTCCTCATGCTCAGCCGGTTCGGGAAGATCCGCCTCGGCCCCGACGACTCGCGCCCCGAGTTCGGCACCGTCGCCTGGTTCGCCATGCTCTTCACCACCGGCATGGGGATCGGCCTGGTGTTCTGGGGCGTGTCCGAACCCGTGCACCACCTGACCTGGCCGCGCAACTCCGACTACCTGGTCGACGAGGGGGATCCACCCCCGGTGGAGGCGGCCGGAGAGGCGCTGTCGCTGAGCCTCTTCCACTGGGGCTTCCACCCGTGGGCGATCTACATCGCGCTCGGGCTCTCCCTGGGCTACTTCGCGTTCCGCAAGGGGCTGCCGCTGCGCCCCGCCTCGGCGCTGTACCCGCTGCTGGGCGACCGCGCCTTCGGATGGCCCGGCCACATCGTCGACGTCCTCGCCGTGTTCGGCACCATCTTCGGTCTGGCCACGTCCCTGGGCCTGGGCACGCTCCAGATCAACGGCGGCCTCAACCACGTGTTCGGGATCGCGGTCAACCCGTTCGTGCAGTCGGTCATCATCATCGTCGTCACCTGCGTCGCACTGCTCAGCGTGCTCGCCGGGATCGACAAGGGCATCCGCCGCCTGTCGGTGATCAACCTGTGGCTGGCGTTCGCGCTGATGATCATCGTGTTCGTGTTCGGCCCCAAGCTGTGGATCATCGCCAGCACGGTCAGCGCCGCCGGCCAGTACCTCGCCGGCGTGATCCCGCTGAGCCTGTCCTGGCCGAGCCCGCTCGCCGACCCGCAGGCGGCCGAATGGACCTCCGCCTGGACCATCTTCTACTGGGGCTGGTGGATCTCCTGGGCCCCCTTCGTCGGCATCTTCCTCGCCCGCATCTCCTACGGCCGCACCATCCGCGAGTTCGTCGTCGGCGCGCTGTTCGCCCCGGTGGGGGTCTCGATCCTGTGGTTCGGCGTGTTCGGCGGCTCCGGCCTGTACTACGAACTCTTCGAGGGCGCGGGGCTGTCGGCCCTGGCCGAGGAGGAGCGCGCGTTCCGCCTGGTCGACCTGATGCTGGACTTCGCGCCGGTGCTCGGCGACACCATCGCACTGCTGCTGATCGTCGTGGTCACGGTCTTCTTCATCACCTCCTCCGACTCCGGATCACTGGTGGTGGACACCCTGACCAACGGCGGCGACCCGCACCCCAAGCGGGCCCAACGGGCGTTCTGGGCACTCTCCGAGGGGGCTGTCACGCTCATCCTCCTCGTCCTGGGCGGGGAGTCCGCCCTGTCGGCGCTCCAGGCGGCCTCCGTCGTCACCGGCCTGCCCTTCGCCCTGATCCTGCTGTTCATGGTGTGGGGGCTGATGAAGGCCCTGGCCGAGGAACCACCCCCCGGCCGCGTCAGAGACCTCGGCCCGGAGGAGCGCAGCCGGGCCAAGCGCCCACCGACGGCGTGAGACCAGACAGACCCACCGAGAACCGCAGGAGACCGGCATGAGCCCCAAGAAGTTCAGCAACCCCTTCCACGGGGTGGCCGACCTGATCACCGAGATGACCCGCATCTCCGACACCATGTCCTCACCCGAGGCCGGCCACGCGGGGGAGGCCGAGCGCGGCTACGCCGACGCCTGGACCCCGCCCACCGACATCCTCGCCCAGGGCAACGACCTCATCATCCGCTGCGACATCTCCGGGGTGCGCGAAGGGGACTTCTCCGTGAGCCTGAGCGAGCACGTCCTCACCATCATCGGGGAGCGGCGGCGGGACGATGACGACGTCGTGTACTACTCCTCTGAACGGTTCATCGGCGCCTTCCGCAGGGAGATCAGCCTCCCCGAGGGCGTCAGGGACAGCGACATCGAGGCCAACTACGACGAGGGGCTGCTGGAGGTGAAGGTGCACGGTGGCGCCCACACGACCCCGCCGAGCACGATCAAGGTCGGCAGGCGCAGGCCCCGCCGCACCTGAGGGAGCCCGCCCCGGCGGCCCGCGACCGGTTGTTCCGGCGCGGGCCTTTTCCGTGCGCGGAGATCTTTACGCGATCGCCGGGAACCGGACGCCGCCCCCGCCCGACTCCCGAGGTGAACGGCCGCACCCGCGGCCCGACACACGAGGGTGATCCATGCGCCAGTACACGATCCGATCCGTCGCCGCCGCCTCGCTGCTCGCGCTCGCCGCCACCGCCTGCGCGAACCCCGGTGAGGAGGCCGCACCGGAGGACACCGCGAGCCCGGAGACCGCTGCGGAGGCCACCGCCGCCGACGGCTTCGAGATCACCGACCCGTGGATCAAGGCGGCCACGCAGGACGACGGCATGACCGCCGTCTTCGGCGAGGTGGGCAACACCTCCGGGGAGGAGGTGAACATCGTCGCCGCCCAGGTGGAGGCCGCCGGGATGGTCGAACTGCACGAGGGGTACATGGAGGGCTCCGAGATGACCATGAGCGAGATCGAGGGCGGCTTCGTCATCCCGGCCGGGGACGTCTACACCCTGGAGCCCGGCGGCAACCACATCATGCTCATGGAGCTGGGCCGCGACCTGGAGGCCGGCGAGGAGATCACCGTGACCGTCGAGTTCGCCGACGGCTCCACCGCCGAGTTCGACGCCCCCGTCCGCCCCTACAGCGGCGCCAACGAGGAGTACGACGGCGGTGAGGACCACAGCGAGCACGGTGACCACGACATGGAGGGCATGGAGGAGTCCGAGGGTATGGACGGCATGGAGGAGCACGGAGACCACTGATGGGCGCTGACCAGAGCAACGGCCCGAGCCGCCGCGGCCTGCTCCTGGGCGGCGCCGCGGGGCTCGGCGCCGCCGGGATCGGGGCGGCGGGGGCCACCGCCGCCCACCAACTGTGGGCGGACCCGCAGCAGACGGCCGAAGCCGCCGGGGCCGGTCTCCACGGCCCGGACACGGTCCCCTTCCACGGACGCAGGCAGGCCGGGGTGGAGACCCCGCCCCAGGCCCACGGCACCTTCCTGGCGCTGAACCTGAAGGAAAGCGCCGACGCCGAGCGGGCACGGCGCCTCATGGTGATGCTCAGTGACGACGCGGCCCGCCTCACCCAGGGCAGGCCCACCCTCACCGACACCGAACCCGAACTCGCCGAGGTCCCCGCGCGCCTGACCGTCACGTTCGGGTTCGGCCGGGGGCTCGTGGAGCGCGTGGACCCGAACGCGGTCCCGGAGTGGCTGGGGCCGCTCCCCGAGTTCGACCACGACCGGCTCCGCCCGGAGTGGGGCGAGGCCGACCTGGTGGTGCAGGTGTGCGCGGACGACCCGGTCACCGTCTCGCACGCGGTGCGCGCGCTGATGAAGAGCGCCCGCCCCTTCGCCGGGGTGCGCTGGTCGCAGAGCGGGTTCCGCCGCTCCCACGGCGCCCAGCCCGACGGCACGACCATGCGCAACCTCATGGGCCAGGTGGACGGCACCGTCAACCCCGAGCCGGGCAGCGAGGACTTCGAGCGCCTGGTGTGGGGCGGCGGCGGTCCCGCGTGGCTGGAGGGCGGGACTGGTCTGGTGCTGCGCCGGATCGCCACCGACCTCGACACCTGGGACGAGGTGGACCGGCCCGCCCGCGAGGCGGCGGTGGGCCGCCGCCTGGACAACGGGGCGCCGCTGGGCGGGGAGAACGAACATGACGAGGTGGACCTGGAGGCCACCGACGGCGACGGCCTCACCGTCATCCCGGCGTTCTCGCACATCCGCCGCGCCCGCACCGGCAACCCCGACGAACGGATCTTCCGGCGCGGCTACAACTACGACCTGCGCGACACCGCCGACCCCGAGGCGGGGCTGCTGTTCGCCTCCTACCAGGCCGACCCGGTCCGCCAGTTCGTCCCCATCCAGAGGAAGCTGGACGAGCTGGACCTGCTCAACGAGTGGGTCACCACCGTCGGCTCGGCCGTGTTCGCCCTCCCCCCGGGCTGCGAGGAGGGCGACTACGTCGGCCGCCCCCTGTGGGAGGCGTGAGCGGGCCGGAGAGAAAGGTGACGGGGCCGTGCGGGCATGGAGGGTGTGTCCGCGCGGCCCTGGTTCGTTCCTCATGCAGGTCGCCCCTGGCTGGAAATCACGTGGCGCCAGTCGAAGCGAGCACCCAGGGGTTCCTCACCCCTGGCAGCTTTGCCGAACAGTCTGACCGAGACCAAGAACTGGATCCCAAAAAAGGGTACAGATCCGCACCTGCACTTGTTCACAACTGCGATTTATCCCGCCCGCAGGAAAGCCAGACCCGGGACAAGAAATCAACATAGGATGGAAGCTCTTCATTGAAGATCAAGGCCAAGGAGAAAGGCCTTCATCCGAATGGATGCATACCAGATCCCGATCAGCCATGACAGCTTGCTGAATACCCTCCTCCGGAGTATCACCCAGAAGCCAGATATACCCAAGACCACCGGCCATCATACGGCCAGATGCCGTCAGAAAAACAGAACTATAGCTCAACCACTCCCCCACGGGAAAACAGGATTCTCCTACTAGGCCAGACATCTCTTCGAAGAAAGAAAACCCCATAGAATCCGCAGCAAGTGGATCAACATTAAAAGGCTCATAGTTTCCAAAATGGGCATCGCTATTTTCAACAGGCCCGAAAGAAAGCCCCCCAAAAGACCTGATTAAGTCTAGAGCCACCCGATTTTCGGGATATCCCCTAGAACGCAGCTCACAGTACCAAGGATCTGCATCCCCGAAAATTCTTCCTGGATACCATCCAGCATCTTCCATAGCTTTCATCACATCAGAACTCAGTCTGGCAAAGTCCATGAAGAAACCTCAATACGAGATGTTCAACTCACCAAGCAGAGTCCGACACCTTCCACACGACTGCCCGACATTTCCATGCTCCGCCGCCCTGGACGACTGCCCATTTCGCGTCTGAAGGGTCCGCATACTCCCACCACTGATCGCCGACTCCCCCTCGCTCCTCTGGGCCTGAATCAGACAATGAACTTCCGCACACCCATTGTGATGACCCGTTCTGTTAGAAGTTTCCTCCAAAGCACCTGAAGCAGATTCTCCATGCCTATTCCTACCATAATAGACTTGACCAGAAGGTGAGGTGTATTCGGAGGCAAACTTATTACCAGGAAGATTTCTGACTTCGTCGGCATAGCCTCGAAGAGGGTCACTGCAGTTATGGGTGAGGGTGTCTGTCTCACCGACAGTCACGTGGAACGTGTGGACGCCCTGGACGGTCAGGTTATGGACCGTCGCGGGCTGTGTCCAGACCCCGACCGCGGACACCTGCACCCACGTACCAGCCGAGGTCTGCAACCACATCCCCGGAGCCAGGTCGATCGCATCGACCCACTCCTCCAACTCCGGGACCCAGAACGGGTGCTCGTCGGTGGCGATCACCGTGTCCCCGACCGCGACCGGCCCGGGAACCCCCGCATGCTCCCCACCCGCCTCGGACTCCTCACCCTCGGGAGCCTCACCCTCGGGAGCCTCGCGCTCGGTGGTCGGATCCACCATGACCTGCACCAGGGTCTTGGTGCCCGATCCGATGAGGACGATCTCGCCGAAGCGGAGCCAGAGAGCATGCGGTTTCGCCTCTACCACCTGCCCGCGCGTCTGGCCCGCCACGCCCGACGGCGGTTCCTGCGCCTGGAGAGCACCTGGCCCTGGGCACAGGCGTTCACCACCTGCTGGCAGCGGCTGACCGCTCTGCCGGCCCCGGCCTGACCATCAGCCCCTCGCCCCGACGAGCAGAAGGAAGGAGGAGGGGCGCAGTCACCGGGTTCGTGGAGCCCGGCGCACACCGCGGCGACACGCGAGGGCCCGTCCCTGCCCGGACCAGGGACACCACGGGCGAGGTACCGGATCAGAACAGGGGATCAGCCCGCTGACGAATCAGGGTCAAATCGAGAGCAGCACAAAACCCAGGAAATCGAAATCCCCGAACCCCGGCGGTGGAAATCGCCGCAGTCCACTAAAATCCCCCAGGCAAGCGCCAGAAAGAATCCCTCCACCAATAAAGAAGCGTCCTGTCGTCCGGCCACGGGCCCCGGTGCAATGAATCATAGTCTTCAAAGTCATCGATTTCTAAATCGATCATGCGCCATCCTGGATCACGGACCTCGTATTTAAAATTATTTTTTACCGCTTCGACGGTCTCACCCGAATGCGGATTGGCCTCTTTAAATACCCTCTGAGCCTCATAGAGTGAGGCCTTGTTCGCCCCTCCCTGCATCCTTGGCCATCGAAGCTGCACCGGGTCGTCTTCCCAATCACATACAGGGCATATCATGTAGGTTCCCGGAGGTTCCTCGTGCACCCTGAATCCACAACACGGGCAAGGGAATAGGATCAACAGTCCCTCTATTTCTTAGTTCCAGGCTGCCGGTTGAAGTAATCCATTGGATCGTCCGGCTCAAAGTAGGCAACTATCCCCCTTTCACTCTTCACACCGAATTCACCACTCTCCGGATCGAGATGATAGTTCGTATTTCCATCCGCCTTTACTTGCACCCCAGGACGCAGACCGTCACAATCACACATGAGATCTTCAGCAGCATATCGATATTCCACTTGACTTTCGATCCCCATGTCCTTGGCATGCCTATCGTAATGATCATCGAGGTTCGAACGACTAGTCCAATCACAATTATGGCTGAGGAGGTCCAGGTCGCCCGCAGTCACGTGGAACGTGTGGACACCCTGGACGGTCAGGTTATGGACCGTCGCGGGCTGTGTCCAGACCCCGACCGCGGACACCTGCACCCACGTACCAGCCGAGGTCTGCAACCACATCCCCGGAGCCAGGTCGATCGCATCGACCCACTCCTCCAACTCCGGGACCCAGAACGGGTGCTCGTCGGTGGCGATCACCGTGTCCCCGACCGCGACCGGCCCGGGAACCCCCGCATGCTCCCCACCCGCCTCGGACTCCTCACCCTCGGGAGCCTCACCCTCGGGAGCCTCGCGCTCGGTGGTCGGATCCACCATGACCTGCACCAAGGTCTTGGCACCCGACCCGATGATCGTGGCCAGCACCGTCCGCGCGGTCTGCTCACCGCTCTCCGGATCGGTGGCCAACACCTCATCGCCGACCTCGACCTCTTCGATCGGCTTGGTCGACCCGTCGGCCATCAGCACCCGTGTACCGGGAACGAAACTGTTGCAATCAGGTTCTGGAAGATTATCGAGCTTGCGTTCGGACCTCACCAGGCCCTTGACACCGCTGATCAACTCGCCACCCAGATCAGCGACCCTGCGGCCCAGCTCCGCGGCCTTGCCCCACCGCAGCCCGTACTTGACCGCGATCTTGCCGGCCAGACCACCCACGAACATCGACGCGACGTTCAGCGCGGTCTCACCGCACGCCCCCAGATCACCCGTGGTGAAACACTCCAGCCCGGCGGTGATCCCCAACTCGTCCGCGACCAACTGGGCCAAGCCCGTCGCGGCGGCGATCAGCTTCTGCTTGGCCTCTTCTTTCTCCGCCTGGGCGTTCAGGTACTCTTGCGAGGGGCCGTGCTGCGCCTGGTAAGTCGTTCCACCACCGGAACTGCCGCCCTGAGGATTCCAATTCCTTCCTCGTTCGCGCGATTCACCGGGCTCAGCATCGTATTTGATGTATTCGTTGCGGCTGTAGTCGTACATCCCCTTTCCACCACTGGGGACATTGACATTGACTATGTAACCGCCAGGACCGCAGATATCGATACACAGAATCGACAACCCGTCAGGATCGGTGAAGGTGACCGGGTTGTTGTTGGCGTAAACGTAACCGTGCATCTGCTGGTGGTCGGTCACGTCCATGATCGGATCGACCGAGATGAACCGGCCCAGCTCCGAGTCGTAGGCGCGCGCACCCAACTGGGTCAGTCCGGTGGAGGCGTCGATCGTGCCGTCCACGAACCCGCGTTCAGAGGGCCATTGCCCCGAGCTGTTGCGGTCGGTGCCGAACACCGTCATGTACCGGTGGGCGACCTCGCCGGTACGGGCGTCCACCGCGGCCTGTCCGGTCCCGTGGTGGTCGGCGTAGAGCCAGGACAGGGTGCCGTCGTTCTCGCGCACCGCCACGGTCCCCCCGCGAAGGAGTAGAACCGGGTGGCCTCCTCCACCAGGGTCTGCCGGTCCAGCCTCAGCTCCATACCGGGCAGGTACAGGGTGGAGGCGTCCTGCGCGTGGCGGATCAGTCGCTGGCCGTCGGCGTCGTAGACGTACGAGGTCTGGGAGCCGTCCTCCTCGGTGACCTGGGTCAGGTTGCCCTCGGCGTCCCACTCCAGTTCCTGGTCGCGGGAGGGGGTGGTGCGGCCGGTCATGTTCCCGGCCTCGTCGTAGGTGTAGGTCTCCAGCCGGTCGCCGCCAGGGCCGGTCTCCTCCACCTGGGTCAGCGCCTGGGGGCGCAGCCCGGTGGCGTCACCGTGGGTGTAGGTGCGGGTGGTGCCGCCGCCGGGGCCGTGCTGGACCCCGGTGGTGCGGTTGCCCAGGGTGTCGTAGGTGTAGGAGTGCCAGTATGGGGCAGCCCCGCCCAGGTCGCTGACCGCCGGTTCATCGTCACAGGCCTGCTCGCCGGTGGCGTTGGGTGTCCACACGTCCGTCAGGCGGCGCATGTGGTCGTAGGTGAAGCACTGCACGTCCGACTGCAGTCCGGCGACGGTGGGCTCGTTGCGCAAGTCGAGGACGTTGCCCGCGTCGTCGTAGGTGCAGTACTGGTGCACCAGCGAACCGGTGACCCCCCGTTCGGGGATCAGCGTGGCCTCGGACATGCGTCCGGTGGCCTGGTCGTAGCGGGTCAGGTAGGTGGCGTCGGTGGTGGACTCACCGATGTCCATCGTGCGCTGGAGCAGTTCACCGGTGTTGCTGTAGACGGCCGAGGCGACGTAGTCGGTGAACCCGGACATCTGGGTGGGCATACCGAGGTCGTTGTAGGTGTAGGCCACCGATTCGCGGCCCAGGTTCCCGGCCGCGGGCAGGGTCTGGGACTGCACCGACCCGTCCGGGTTGTAGGCGGTGGTGAACCGGTAGCGGCCCGAGAGCCCGGGTTCGCTGGAGGGGATGAGGATCTCGGTGGTGGCCGGCCGGTAGAACTCGTCGTAGCGCACCACCCGGGTGGTGTAGGAGCTGCCGTCCACGTAGCGGGTGGAGGAGGTCAGGTGCCCCTCGGCCAGGGTGTCGTAGACCCATCTGGCGCGCAGGTCGCCGTCGGTGGAGTCGTCGTAGAGCCCGGTCTGGCGGCCGATGGTGTCGTAGGAGTAGGCGAGGGTCTCACCTCGGGCGTCGGTGCTGGTCACCAACTGGTCGAGCTGGTTGTAGGCCATCGTGGTGGTGCCGGCAGCGGGGTCGTCGGTCTGGACCAGGCGACCGCGCAGGTCGTAGGTGTAGGTCCAGGTGTTGCCCTCGGGGTCGGTGACCGTGGCCAGCTCGTTGTTCTTGGCGTAGGTGTAGGCGATGGCGTCGTAGTTGCCCGTGGGGGTAGGGCCGTGGTGGGTGCGCACCTCGGTGAGGCGCCCCTGTGCGTCAGTTAGGGAGGTGGTGGCCACGCCGCCCTCGGGCGGGGTAACCATCGTGCGGTCGGCGTGGTGCTCGGTACTGGTGCGCCAGCGCTCCTGCCCGAAGGCCACGTGCACGATGTCGGTGGTGCGTCCGACGCCGTCGTAGACGGTCTCGGTCTGGCGGGGGATGTCGGCGTCGTTGGCGGCGACGAAGAGGGTGTCGGCGGGTTCCTGGTCGTTGTAGTACGCCTGGCGCTCGGTGACCACCTGGCCGCGGGTGTCGTGGAAGGTGTCGGTGATCAGCCGCCCGCCTTCCTCGGCCGGGCTGGGGACCTGAGTCTGGCGCGGGCGCAGGAACGCGTCGTAGATCTCGTAGCTGGTGGTGTACTCGGTGGCCGTCTGCAGGCTGTGGGTGACGATCGAGCAGCCGAGGAGAACAGGCCGGTCACGGGTGCTGTCCTGGGCGGAGGCATGAAGTCGATCAAGGTATTTCTCCTTCCATAAAAGGAATCTTGTGGTTTGTGGGGACGGCGGCAGGGGCGTCCGCCGTCCCCGTGGTCCCGCACCGCGCCGGGGGCGGGGGCGCGGCGCGGGGGTCACATGGTCACCGGGAGAAGACCGCGCGGACGGTGGTCTCGCCGCCGGGTGCCTGCGTCCAGTCCCAGTAGGCGCACACGGCCTCGACCAGGCGCAGCCCGTTGCCGTCCGGCCGGAAGGGGTCCAGGGCGGGGATCGCCGGGGGTGTGGCGTCCGCGCCCGGCAGGGGGCCGTCGTCGGTGACCCGCAGTTCCAGGTGGCCGGTGCGGTCGATCTCGACGCGGACGGTGCCGCCGGGCAGGCCGGAGGCGCTGTGTCGCATCGCGTTCGTCGTGAGTTCGGAGACCACCAGCGCGACCGGTTCGGCCAGGCCGGGGCGGCTGCGGGTGGCCTGGGCCGCCCAGCGCCGCGCGATGGCGACGTGGGCCAGGTCGGGGCCGAGCAGGAGGCCCGACGTGGCAGGGGTTCCACGCAGTCGGCGCGGCAGCGCGGAGGGTGGGGCGGTAGGGTTGCGCATGTCTCACCTCGGGTCGTTCGGGGTGGGTCCCAACCCCGGTGGCCGGTCGCGACGACCACCGGGGTTTCCGTGTCGTTCTGTAGTCCCTTCACCACGAACCCTGCCAACGCCGCTGTTCTCCGGTCTAGGGTTACCGCTGAACCCGGTGAAAGTTCTATCCCTAGCGGTAGTACTCGGTAGAAGGACGGTGGGTGTGTGAAGGACGACATCGGTGAAGGCTCGGCGCGGTCCCGGTTCGGGAAGCTACTCAAGAGAACCCGTGGTCAGGCCGGTCTCACGCAACAGGAGCTCGCCGCTGTGTCCATGGTCGCCCAGAGCACGATCAGCGATCTGGAGCTGGGCAAAAAAGGGACACGGCGGGAGCCCGTGGTACGTCTCGACAAGGCTCTTACCGCTGGCGGGGTACTTCTCGGGGCCTGGGACGCGGCGTTCTCCGGGGTGGGGATGACCGCCTACTTCCGTGAGGTCGCCGAGGCCGAACAAGCGGCCACGAACATCCGGGACTACTCGCTGGGTCTCGTCCCGGGGCTCCTGCAAGTCGAGGAGTACGTGCGGGCGATCAGCGAGATCGCGGAACCCGACGCCGCTCCGGAGGTGATCGACCAGATCGTGAAGGCCCGCCAGCAGCGGCAGCGCATCCTCGACCGCTCCCACCCGCCCAGGGTCACCGCCCTGCTGGATGAGGGGGTGCTGATCCGGCGGTTCCGCAACCCCCGGGTGATGCCCGCACAGCTCGACCACCTCATCGAGCTGTCCTACCGCTCACGGGTGGATATCCAGGTCATCCCGAGCGATGCGGAGGGGCACGCGGGTTTGGGCGGCTCCTTTACGCTGATGGAAGCCCCTGGTACCGGTGCGTTCGTCTACGTCGAGAGCCAGCAGACCGGTGTATCGCTGAAGCAGCCGGAGATCGTGGCACGCTATGACCGAACCTTCGCGGATCTGAGGAGCGCCGCCCTGCCGGTTTCGGCATCGCGGTCCACGATGGAAGAGATTCGAGGCAACATCCGATGATGACCGAGAGCTGGGAGAAATCCAGCTACAGCAACGGCAGCGGTGGACACTGTGTAGAGGCCCGGCTCGCGGCGGGCGGGACGGCCGCCGTCCGCGACACCCAGAACCGCGAACTCGGGCACCTCGACCTGCCCGCCGCCGAGTGGGTGGCGTTCCTGCGGTCAAGCCGCTAGAGCCGCCAGAGGGGGCGCCGAACCGTTCCCGGCCCGGCGCCCCGGCCCACATCCCCTAGAACGCGCGGTTCTCGTCGTAGGGGCCGATGACGGCGAGCGCGCGCGGACGGGCCAGCAGCTCGGCGGCGACCTCGGCCACGTCCGCCTCGGTGACAGCGTCGAAGAGCGCCAGGTCCTCGTCCACGGACATGTGGCGGGGGTGGTTGAGCTCGTGCCCCAGCAGCCGCCCCATGCGGGCGTTGGTGCTCTCGTTGGCCAGCACCCACGCGCCCTGGATCTGGCCCTTGGCGCGGGCCAGCTCCTCGGCGGTGATCCCGTTCGCGGCGGCCTTGGCCAGCTCGTCGCGGCACACGCCGATCACCTCGTCGGCCTTCTCCGGCAGGCAGCCCGCGTAGACCTGGAACAGGCCCGTGTCGGCGTAGCCGATGTGGTAGGCGTGCACGGAGTAGGCCAGGCCGCGCTTCTCCCGCACCTCCTGGAACAGGCGTGAGGACATGCCCCCGCCCAGCGCGGCGTTGAGCAGGCGCAGGGCGTGCCAGCGCTCATCGGTGCGCGGCAGCCCCTCCGAACCGAGGATGATGTGCGCCTGCTCGGTCTCGCGGGACACCACGACCGTGCCGTCGTAGACCGCCACCCGGCCGTCGGCGGTGCGGGGGCGGGCGGGGCGGGCGTCCCCGGCGGCGGCCAGCTTCTCGGCGAACATCTCCCGGACCAGCTCCACCACCCCGTCGTGGTCCAGGCTCCCGGCGGCGGTGACGACCAGCTCACCGGGGACGTAGGCGTCCCGGTACTGCTCCATGATCCGGTCCCGCGACAGGGCGCGGATGGTCTCGCCGGTGCCGAGGATCGGCCGCCCCAGCGGGCTGTCGGCGAAGAAGTGCGCGGCGAAGACGTCGTCCACCAGGTCGGCGGGCTCGTCCTCGTACATGGCGATCTCCTCCAGGATCACGCCGCGCTCGGTCTCCACCTCGCCCTCGTCCAGGACCGAGTTGGCCACCATGTCGCCGACCACGTCGACGGCCAGCGGCAGGTCCCGGTCCAGCACCTTGGCGTAGTAGCAGGTGTGCTCCTTGGTGGTGTAGGCGTTGTGGTCGGCGCCCACCCCGTCCAGGAGCGAGGAGATCTCCAGGGCCGACCGGGTCCGGGTCCCCTTGAACAGCAGGTGCTCCAGGAAGTGCGCCGAACCGGCGTGCCTGCCGTCCTCGTCGCGCGAACCCGTGGTGGCCGAGATCCCGAAGGCGGCCGAGCGCCCGCCGGGGACGTCCTCGGTGACCACCCGCAGGCCGCCGGGGAGCACGGTCCGCCGCACCAGCCCCGATCCCCCCTCGGGCTCCAGAAGGGTGAGGGTGGTGTCCGGCTCCTGCTCGGCTGCGATGGGGACAGAACTCATGGATCCTTCTTCTCGTCGGGTACGCCGGGGGCGCCTGTCGCGCACGACCCACCGGTCCAGCAGAGCATACGCGCCGGGGGCGGCCGCACCCCTGGTGCGACCGCCCCCCGAAGCTGACTTTTTCCTGATCAGGTGTTCTCGGAACGGCCCCCGGAGGAGCGGCGGCGGCGACGGCGCGGAGCCCCGCCCTCCTTGTCGCCCGAGGCGTCCTCGTCGGAGCCCTCGGCGGAGTCCTCCGCGGAGGCGGCGACGACGGCCGCCTCCTCGACGACCTCGACCGGGGCGAGCGAGAGCTTGCCGCGGTCGTCGATCTCGCGGATCTCGACCTGGATCTTCTCACCGATGCCGAGCACGTCGTCGACGTTCTCGATCCGCTTGCCGCCGTGCAGCTTGCGGATCTGCGAGATGTGCAGCAGGCCGTCCTTGCCGGGCAGCAGCGACACGAACGCGCCGAACGTGGTGGTCTTGACGACGGTGCCCAGGTAGCGGTCGCCGACCTCGGGCATCGTCGGGTTGGCGATCTGGTTGATCGTGTCCCGGGCCGCCTCGGCCGAGGGGCCGTCGGTGGCGCCGATGTAGATCGTGCCGTCGTCCTCGATGGTGATCTCGGCACCGGTGTCGTCCTGGATCGAGTTGATCATCTTGCCCTTGGGGCCGATGACCTCGCCGATCTTCTCCGTGGGCACCTTCACCGTGAGGATGCGCGGAGCGTTCGGGCTCATCTCGGCGGGGCTCTCGATGGCCTCCTGCATCACGTCCAGGATCGCCAGGCGGGCGCCGCGGGCCTGCTGGAGGGCGAGGGCCAACTGCTCGGCGGGGATGCCGTCGAGCTTGGTGTCCAACTGGAGCGCGGTGATGAGCTCGCGGGTGCCGGCGACCTTGAAGTCCATGTCGCCGAACGCGTCCTCGGCACCGAGGATGTCGGTGAGCGTGACGAACTCGTCGCCCTGGCTGATCAGGCCCATCGCGATGCCCGACACCATCTCCTTCAGCGGCACGCCGGCCGCCATCAGGGACATGGTGGAGGCGCAGACCGAACCCATCGAGGTGGAGCCGTTGGAGCCCAGCGCCTCGGACACCTGCCGGATGGCGTACGGGAACTCCTCGCGCGAGGGCAGGACCGGGAGCAGGGCCCGCTCGGCGAGCGCGCCGTGCCCGATCTCGCGCCGCTTGGGCGAGCCCACCCGGCCGGTCTCACCGGTGGAGTAGGGCGGGAAGTTGTAGTTGTGCATGTAGCGCTTGGTCTTCTCGGGGTTGAGAGTGTCGACCATCTGCTCCATGCGCAGCATGTTCAGCGTGGTGACGCCCAGGATCTGGGTCTCACCGCGCTCGAACAGGGCGGAGCCGTGCACCCGCGGCAGCACGCCGACCTCGGCGCTGAGCGAACGGATGTCCTTGGGTCCGCGGCCGTCGATGCGGACCTTCTCGCGCAGCACGCGCTCGCGCATGAGCTGCTTGGACAGCGACCGGAAGGCGGCGCCGACCTCCTTCTCACGGCCCTCGAAGGCCTCGCCGACCCGCTCCGCCGCGAGCGCCTTGACGCGGTCCAGCTCGCCCTCGCGCTCCTGCTTGTCGGCGATGGTCAGAGCCTTGGACAGCTCCTCGCGGACCGCGGACTCGACGGCCTGGTAGGCGTCCTCCTCGTAGTCGAGGAAGATCGGGAACTCGGCCGTCTCCTTGCTGGACTGCTCGGCGACGGCGGCCTGGGCCTTGCACAGGACCTTGATGAAGGGCTTGGCGGCCTCCAGACCCTCGGCGACGGTCTGCTCGTCGGGGCCGACGGCGCCCTCGGCGACCAGCTTCAGGGTGCGCGGGGTGGACTCGGCCTCGACCATCATGATCGCCACGTCGCCGTCCTCCAGGACGCGGCCGGCGACGACCATGTCGAAGGTGGCGTTCTCCAACTCGGAGTGGGTGGGGAAGCCCACCCACTGGCCCTCGACGAGGGCGACGCGCACGCCGCCGATGGGCCCGGAGAAGGGGATGCCGGAGATCTGCGTGGACATCGAGGCCGCGTTGATGGCGACGACGTCGTACAGGTGGTCGGGGTGCAGCGCCAGGATCGTCTCGACGATCTGGATCTCGTTGCGCAGGCCCTTCCTGAACGACGGGCGCAGCGGCCGGTCGATCAGGCGGCAGGTGAGGATGGCGTCCTCGGAGGGACGCCCCTCGCGCCGGAAGAAGGAGCCGGGGATGCGGCCCGCGGCGTA
The DNA here is from genome assembly GCF_048060475.1 of Nocardiopsis sp. LOL_012. Lineage (NCBI taxonomy): Bacteria > Bacillati > Actinomycetota > Actinomycetes > Streptosporangiales > Nocardiopsidaceae > Nocardiopsis > Nocardiopsis sp. LOL_012. The sequence continues at coordinate 42,222 of NZ_JBHMIV010000040.1, forward strand.
CATGCGCTCCTCGACGTCCACCGTCAGGGGGAAGAAGTCGAGGTTGTCCTTGGGGCGCTTCGAGGCGGTGGTGGCCGACAGGACGACGGTCTCGTCGTCCAGGTAGACCGACGCCGAACCTGCGGCCTGCTGAGCGAGCCTGCCGGTCTCGAAGCGGATGGTACGGGTGCCGAAGCGACCGTTGTCGATCACGGCCTCGGCTGAGAACACGCCCTCCATGGGCGACCTCCTACTACACGTTGTGGGGCGCATCCGCGCGTGGGCGGTGCGCTGGTCCTCGCCCGCGTCGTGCCTCGGAAGTGATGACGGCCGGTCATCGATCGAAGTCCACGGCGCCCCTGAGAGGCGTGCCGGAGACCACTACCGAGGACCGGCCCCTGTGGCCGAGGAAGGATCACGGGACCTGTCTGTCTATGCTTCTGTGCGTGCACGGGACCGGGCCCCGTACGTGTCACACCCTACTCCCACCGAAGGGGCGGGGGTGGCCGAAACCACCCCCGCGGCCACATCAGCGGCGCAGGCCCAGACGCTCGATGAGCGAGCGGTACCGGGTGATGTCCTGCTTGGCGATGTACTTGAGCAGGCGGCGGCGGCGGCCGACCATCAGGAGCAGGCCGCGACGGCTGTGGTGGTCGTGCTTGTGGCCCTTGAGGTGCTCCGTCAGCTCGGTGATGCGGTGCGTGAGCAGCGCGACCTGGACCTCGGGAGAACCGGTGTCGCCCTCGCCGGTGCCGTACTCGGAGATGATCTTCGCCTTGGTGGCGGTGTCGATCGACACAGCGCTCCATTCTTCGTTAGCGGTACGCGGGACGCCCCGGCCGGGACCGGGGGCAGACGCGGTGACCGCGCGTACGAACAGTCACCGTCGCGTGTGTCGTGCGCGGGCCCGCCGCAGAGGGCGTGGGCGCACCGCGCTCCCCGCCGGCGGACCCTCCGGAGGGAGGGGCGGAGGCAGGGCACACGTGGACGTCTCCACCTTACCCCAAAGGGTGAGGCCACGGGCCGATCACCTACCGGGCGTCACCGTGCGAGCACCTCGCGGCAGCGGTCGACGTCGCGGTGCATGGCGGCGATCAGCTCGTCCAGGCTCGCGAACTTCTCCTGCCCCCGGATCCGCTCGGTGAAGTCCACCGCCATGTGCGCGCCGTACAGCTCCAGGTCGTCGCGGTCCAGGGCGTAGGCCTCGACCGTACGCTCCGTGCCGTCGAACTGGGGGTTGGTGCCCACCGAGATCGCCGCGGGCCACCGCGACTCGCCGCCCCCTTCCACGGGGCCGGTGTGGCTGAGCCAGCCCGCGTACACGCCGTCGCCCGGCACGGCGGTGTCCGGTGCGAGGTCCATGTTGGCGGTGGGGAAGCCGAGCAGCTCGCGGCCGCGCGCCGCACCGTGCACCACCTCGCCCTCCACCCGGTGCGGGCGCCCCAGCAGCAGCGCGGCCTCGGCGACCGCCCCCTCGGCGAGCAGGGCGCGCACGCGCGTGGAGGTGATCGTGCCGCTGTCGGCGACCAGGCGCACACCGTCGACGGTGAAGTCGTACTTGCCGCCGAGCTCCTCCAGAACCGGCACGTCGCCGGCGGCCCGGTGCCCGAATCGGAAGTCCTCGCCCACCACCACGGCGCGGGCGCGGAGCCGGTCGACGAGCACGCGCTGGACGAACTCCTCGGCGGTGAGCGCGGACAGTTCGGGGGTGAACGGCAGCACGCACACCTGGTCGGCCCCCTGCTCCTCCAGCAGGTCGACGCGCCGGCCCACCGGGGTGAGCACGCCCGGGCCCGCCCCGCGCAGGACCGCCTCCGGGTGGGGGTCGAAGGTCATCACGACCACCGGGACCCCGAGTTCGCGCCCCCGCCGCCGCGCGGTCCCGACGATCGCCTGGTGGCCGCGGTGCACGCCGTCGAAGACACCGACCGCCACCACCGAACGGCCCCATCCGGAGGGAACGTCCTCCAGCCCTTCCCAACGCCCCACCAGTGGACTCCCCTCGCACCTGTTCGTGAACGAACGACCACGACGCACACTATCGGCACGCGCCGGGTCCCCCTGAATCCAGGGTGCCACCGCCGCGGGCGCTCCGTGCGCGCGTGGACACCCGCAGCGCCCGCGGCGGAGACCGTCCGCCCTGAGCGGACAGGGGTCGACCCGGCCCCCTCCCCGCCGTAGCGTCCCCTCCATGACGCGCATCGACATCGGCCGGACCGTACTGGGCTACGAGGAGAGGGGCGAGGGCCCGCCGGTGGTCCTCGTGCACGCGGCGGTCGGGGACCGCCGGATGTGGGACCACCAGTTCGCGGCGCTGGCCGAGAGCCACCGGGTGGTGCGCTACGACTGGCGCGGCTACGGCGAGTCGGACGACGCCTCCGGGGCGGTCGCCCACCACGAGGACCTGCTGGCCCTGATGGACGCGCTGGACATCGAACGCGCCGCCCTGGTGGGGGCGTCGATGGGCGGCGGGTTCGCGGTGGACGCCGCCCTGACCGCGCCGGAGCGGGTGAGCGCCCTGGGGCTGGTGTGCGCGGCGATGACGGGGCGGCCCTGGCCGGAGAGCTTCACCACGGCGGCGGGCCGGGCCATGGCCGACGCGGTGCCGCCCGAGCGCCTCGCGCGGTACCGGCGGGGGCACGCCGACCCCGCCCCGGAGGACGTGGACGCGATGGCCAGGGCCCAGGCCCGATTCTTCGTGCTGGGGCCGCACCGGGACCCGCGGGACCTGCCCGAGGGGGTGTGGGAGCGGCTCCTGGAGCTGTACCGCGCCACCTTCCAGCGGATGTGGAGCGGCCCGCCCGGCACGGAGGCCCCGCCCGAGCCGCCCGCCGAGGGCCGCCTGAAGGAGATCGGCGTACCGGCCCTGGTGGTCAAGGGGGGCCGGGACGTCCCCGAGATCCAGGAGATCTCCGACGTGTACGCCGCGGGCCTGCCGCAGGCGCGCCTGCTCGACCTCCCCGGATCGGGGCACATGCCGTCCCTGGAGTGCCCCGCCGAACTCACCGGTGCCCTGGTGGACTTCCTGGCCGGGCACGGGTCCGGCGTGTGGGAACGTCATAGGTGACCCGGAGCGACCGGCGCCCGCTGCTCCTGCCGCGTCGTGGCCGCGCGCGATGACGCTCACGACGGCGGAACACCTCGGGAGGATCGGCCGTGGACGAGAAGCGACGCGAGAAACTGGCCCGGTACTACGACCACCACGACCTCGGCGAAGAGATCGCCCGGGGAGATCTGACGAACGCATCCAAGCGGTGCTCGACAGGATCCACCGATCCTATGTGGAACAAGAGGTCCAAGCCACTCCCTGCCCACCGAGAACACCGAAGACCACCACCGACACGGCGTGATTCCAACGGTCAGCGCCTCCCCGAATAACGATAGGCGTCAGCCCTGCCCTGAATATCGAGGACGACAACCGTGTGCGCCTCATCGTCGATCCGGTAACGCACACGGTATGTGGAGCGGCGCGCCACCCACTGTCCACGGAACGGGACTTGAAGGGGTTTCCCCACCCGTCGAGGCGCGGATCGAAGATCCCCGTCCACCAACTCCCACACAGCCGAGGCGATCTTGACCGGGAGTTCCTCCACAAGCGCGCGGCGAGCAGGCCGGACCAGAACAAGGTCATACCGGTCACTCATGCCTGACCTCACGTTCCACTCGCTCCCGCAGGAGTTCGGCCATCTCCTCAGCGGTCGTCACATCGCCCGCTTCAAGTGACTTCTCGGCTTCACGCAGCCGCTCCTGCTCCTCCGGGCTCTCCAAAAGGGCGAACGTCTCCATGAGCGACTCGTAGTCGTCCACGGAGATCACCACGGCAGAAGGCTTCCCGTTGCGCGTGATGGTGATGGAGTCGTGGGTTCTCTCGACGGCATCGATGATCTTGGACAGCTTGTTTCTGGCTTCCGCCAGCGGCAGCATCATCATGCACATGATTCTAGCCACAATGAGGGTTCATGTACATGATGAGCGCCAATAAACAGGTCAGGCGGGGTCGAAGACGACCACCGGCTTGGTGTGGTCCCGGCGGTTCTCCCCCAGCGCCACCACACGGCCGTCGGGCGCGAACAGCCCCACCGGGCCGCCGCCCGATCCCTGGACCGCGATCCGGTTGCCGTGCCGGATCCGCCCCGTCTCCTCCTCGGTGAGCTCCCGCGCCGGGAACGCCGCCGCCACCGCCAGAGCCAGCGGGATCTGCGTGAACTCCTCGGCGAGCTGCTCCAGGGTGCGCGCCCGCGCCAGGTCGTAGGGCCCCACCCGGGTACGGCGCAACGCGGTCAAGTGGCCGCCCACCCCCAGGTCAGCGCCCATGTCGCGGGCCAGCGACCGGATGTAGGTGCCACTGGAGCAGGTCACCTCGGCGTCCACGTCCACGAACACGCCGTCGGCGTCCGCCACCCGGCGCACGTCGGAGACGGTGAAGGCGCTCACCGTCACCTCGCGCGCCTTGAGCGCGACCTCCTTGCCCTCCCGAGCCGACTTGTAGGCCCGCTTGCCGTCCACCTTGATCGCGCTGACCTGCGGCGGCACCTGCTGGATCCGCCCGGTGAGCCGGACCACGGCCTCCCGGACGTCCTCGTCGGAGACGCCGGAGGCGTCCGTGCGCACCCCCGGCTCGCCCTGGGCGTCGTCGGTGTTGGTGGCCAGCCCCAGCCGGACGGTCGCCTCGTAGACCTTCTCCGTGAGCGCGAGGTGGCCCAGGATCTTGGTGCCCTTCTCGATCCCCAGCACGAGCACGCCCGTGGCCATCGGGTCCAGCGTTCCGGCGTGCCCCACTCTGCGGGTGCGCGCCAGTCCGCGGGTCTTGGCGACCACGTCGTGGGAGGTCCAGTCGGCGGGCTTGTCGACGACCAGGACACCGCTCTCGGCCATGGCTCTCCTAGGGAAAAGGGGCGGCGGCGCGTTGGCGCCGCCGCCCGAACGTTGGCTCTACTCGTCCTCTTCGAGTTCGCGGGGGGCCTTGTACGGGTCGGCCTCCCCGGCGTGCCGGGCACCGGTGGCCTTCTGGGCCACCTCCTCGTCGGACCTGCGCGCCTGGGCGAGCAGCTCCTCGATGTGCTGAGCGTTCTGCTGCACCTCGTCGAAGACGAAGGTCAGGCTCGGTGTGTGCCGGATGCCGGTCTGGCGGCCCACCTCGCTGCGGATCAGGCCCTTGGCGCTCTCCAGGGCGGCGGAGGTGCCCGCCTTCTCCTCGGGCGAGCCGAACACCGTGTAGTACACCGTGGCGTCCCGCAGGTCGGCGGTGATCCGGGCGTCGGTCACCGTGACGAACCCCAGGCGGGGGTCCTTGACCCGCCGGTCCAGCATCTCGGCGACGATGCGCTGGATGCGGTCGGCGATCTTCCGCGCGCGAGCGGCGTCAACCATGGTCAGTCTTCCTCTTCGTTGAAGAGCCGCTGCCTGGCGGACAACAGCTCCAGTTCGGGACGGCCCGCGACGAACCGTTCACAGGAGTCCATGAGCTCCCGGGCGTGCGCGGCCGTCGACGAGACCACCGCCACACCGATCTTGGCCCGGCGGTACAGGTCCTGGTCGGCGGTCTCGGCGACCGACACCGAGAACTTGCGGCGCAGGTCGGCGACGACCGGGCGCACCACCGAACGCTTCTGTTTGAGTGAACGGACGTCCCCGAGCAGGACGTCCAGGGACAGCGCCCCAACGTACACGTGGATCACCTGTGGGTGTGTGAGCCGTCAAAGGAGGAGCCCCGGCCTCGCGGCCGGGGCCCCAGTGGGATCAGACTCCGCGAGGGTCAGTCGCGGGGCTTCTCCTGCATCTCGTAGGTCTCGATGACGTCTTCGAGCCTCAGGTCGTTGTAGCCGACACCGATACCGCACTCGAAGCCCTCGCGGACCTCGGTCGCGTCGTCCTTGAACCTGCGCAGCGACTCCACGGTGAGGTTGTCGGAGATGACCACCCCTTCGCGGATGAGCCGCGCCTTGGCGTTGCGGCGGATGAGGCCGCTGCGGACGATCGAACCGGCGATGTTGCCGATCTTGGGCACCTTGAAGACCTCGCGGATCTCGGCGCTGCCGAGCTGGACCTCCTCGTAGACGGGCTTGAGGAGACCCTTGACGGCGGCCTCGACCTCGTCGATGGCCTTGTAGATCACCGAGTAGTACCGGATGTCCACGCCCATGCGGTCGGCGAGCTCGCTGTTCTTGCCCTCGGGCCGAACGTTGAAGCCGATGATGATCGCGTCGGCGGAGGACGCCAGGTTGATGTCGTTCTGCGTGATCGCACCGACACCGCGCCCGATGACCCGGATGGCGACCTCGTCACCGCCGGAGTCGATCTTGAGCAGCGACTCTTCGAGGGCCTCCACGGAACCGGACATGTCGCCCTTGATGAGGAGGAGCAGCTCGGAGCGCTCGCCCTCCTTGAGGCGGTCCTGCCAGGTCTCCATCGTGACCCGCCGCGCCGACTTCGCCTGCTGGGCGAAGCGCTCGCGCGCCTCGCGCTGCTGGGCGATCTGCCGGGCCACCCGGTCGTCCTTGACGACCAAGAAGCTGTCGCCGGCGCTGGGCACGTTGGTCAGACCCAGCACCTGCACCGGGCGGGACGGCTCGGCGCTCTGCACGTTCTGGCCGTGCTCGTCGAGCATGGCCCGCACGCGGCCGTAGGCGTCGCCGCAGACGATCGAGTCGCCCACGTCCAGGGTGCCGCGCTGGACCAGCACCGTGGCCATCGAACCGCGGCCGCGGTCCAGGTAGGCCTCGATGGCGATGCCCTGCGCGTCCATGTCCGGGTTGGCCTGGAGTTCCAGGGCCGCGTCGGAGGTCAGGACGATCGACTCCAGCAGGGAATCGATGTTGGTGCCCTTGAGGGCGGAGATGTCCACGAACTGGACGTCGCCGCCGTACTCCTCGGCCACCAGGCCGTACTCGGTGAGCTGCGCGCGGACCCGCTGCGGGTCGGCACCCTCGACGTCGATCTTGTTGACCGCGACGACGATCGGCACCTCGGCCGCCTTGGCGTGGTCGATGGCCTCGGCCGTCTGCGGCTTGACGCCGTCGTCGGCCGCCACCACCAGGACCGCGATGTCGGTGACCTTCGCACCTCGGGCACGCATGGCGGTGAACGCCTCGTGACCGGGGGTGTCGATGAAGGTGATCTTGCGGTCCTCGTCCTCCACCCGGGTGGAGACCTGGTAGGCGCCGATGTGCTGGGTGATCCCGCCGGCCTCGCCGCTGACGACGTTGGCCTTGCGGATGGTGTCCAGCAGCCGGGTCTTACCGTGGTCGACGTGACCCATGACGGTGACCACCGGCGGACGCGGACGCAGGTCCTCGTCGCCGCCCTCGTCCTCACCGAACTCGATGGAGAAGGACTCCAGCAGCTCGCGGTCCTCGTCCTCGGGACTGACGACCTCGACCGTGTACTTGAGCTCCTCGCCCAGCAGTTGCAGGGTCTCGTCCGGCAGCGACTGGGTCGCGGTGACCATCTCGCCCAGGTGCATCATCACCTGGACCAGCGACGCCGGGTTGACGTCGATCTTGTCGCCGAAGTCCGACAGCGAGGCGCCGCGGGACAGGCGGATCACCTGGTTGTTGCCGCTCGGGATCTTGACGCCGCCGAACGACGGGGCCTGGAGGTCCTGGAACTCTTGGCGCCGCTGCTTCTTGGACTTGCGGGAGCGCCCGGGACGACCGCCCGGACGGCCGAACGCGCCGGCCGTGCCGCCACCGCGCCCGCGACCGCCGCCGCCGGGACGGCCGCCGAAGCCGCCGGGACGACCGCCGCCGCCACCGGGACGCGGACCCGCGGGGGCTCCCCCGCGGCCGCGGCCGCCACCGGGACGTCCGCCCCGGCCGCCGCCCGCGGGCGCGGCCGGACGGGACGCGGGCATGTTCATCGGACTGGGACGCGGACCGCCGGGACGAGGGGCGCCGCCGCCGGGACGGGGACCGCCGCCCGGACGCGGAGCGCCGGAGGCGCCGCCGGGGCGCGGGGCGCGCTGGTCGCCGCCCTGGGGACCCGGACGCGGACCGCCCGGAC
>NZ_JBHMIV010000041.1:0-49676 GCF_048060475.1 Nocardiopsis sp. LOL_012
CCTCCGGCCCCCCGTGCGCGCTCACCCGCAGCTTCCCCTCGGCGTCCCACACCGCCGACACGGTGAGCACGGCCACCGTGACCTCCTGGGCGGCGGAGGCCTGTCCGTTCTTGTGGACGCGCAGGCGCAGGGTGTCCTCGTTCCACATGTAGCTGGGGGGAACACTCGGGTTGAGGAACGAGCCGCCCTGCTGGAAGTCACCGATACTCGCCCACCTGCCGTCCGGCCACTGGGCTTCGAGGTAGGCGACGTCCGGTCCTCCGTGGGCGCTCACCCACAGCTTCCCCTCGAACGTCCACGCGGCCCACACCTCGGCCAGCGGGGGGCGCACCGTGACCTCCTGGTGGGGCGGGAAGGAGAGCCCCTCCCGGTGGACGCGCAGGCGCAGGGTGTCCTCGTCCCACATGTAGCTGGGCGGAACACTCGGGTTGAGGAACGAACCGCCCTGCTGGAAGTCACCGATACTCGCCCACCTGCCGTCCGGCCACTGCGCCTGGAGCCGCGCGCCCTCCGGCCCGCCGTGCGCGCTCACCCACACGCCGCCCTCGAACATCCATGCGGGCGAAATCGCGAGCGCGGGGCTCACCTCGATCTTCTGGATCTCGGAGGCCTGTCCGTTCTTGTGGACACGCAGAATCAGGAGGTCCTTCTCCCACATGTAGGTGGGGGGCACGTTCGGGTTCAGGAACGAGCCGCCCTGCTGGAAGTCACCGATACTCGCCCATGTCCCGTCCGGCCACTGCGCCTGGAGCTGCGCGCCCTCCGGTCCGCCGTGGGCGGTCACCCACAGTTTCCCTTCGGGGGTCCATTCGGCCCACACCTCATCGGCACGGGGCTGCGAACTGTCCGGGGCCATGAAGCCACCACCTTTACGCGAAGAAACACAACGGCATTGCGAAACTGCAGATCAGGCGATCTTGAAGTGCACCGCAGACAACAAAAAGAGTTCCCTGAAGCAATACATCGGAAAACCAGGAAATGAAACCACTCACGAAAGAAGGGGGACTGACAATACGCCCGAGCCCTTCCCTCCCGAGAGGAGACCCCCGAAAACAGAACCGATGAAAAGAACCCGCCGATGCGGCCGGACTGCCGACCCGACTCGAAGACTAGACCCGCCCCGGGATCGATTCAATAGAGCCGCCGAAAGTTGGTACCCGAATGAACAGGGTCCACCTGTGTTTCTCCAGTGAACCGTGATACAGCAAAGACCTTCGACAGAAAATGAAAGCGAATCCCCCACCGAAAACCGGCCAGACGTGATTATCCCCAATCAATCAGACGTTTCGTATCATCCATAACTGCTTCCATTGCCGACCTCCCCGGAGCGTGACGGCGTTCGGCGCCGGCGTGCGCTCCCCTCAGGCTGCTTTCGCGGGGTGGCGGGGAGAACGGGCAGAGGTGCCTGCGGATCCTTGGGGCGCAGAACACCGCCGGACATGCGGTGGCCCACCGTCACCCCTCCCGCGGGTCCCCCTCGGGGGCCAGGACCTCGCGCAGCCCGGCCCTGTCCCGCACGCTCAGTTTGCGGTAGGCGGCGGCGAGCTGGTTGTTGACCGTGTTGGGGGAGCTACCGAGCCGGTGGGCGATCTCCTTGGAGGTCAGACGGTGTGCCGCGAGGAAGGCGACCTCGGACTCCCTGGGGGTGAGCATCGCGGACCGGTCAGGTGCGGCCGACCAGAGGGCGGGCCCCCGCCCGATCCGTGCGGCGCGCGCGTTCCACAGGTCCGCGGTCCGCCGGTCTCCGTCCGCCGAGGACCAGCGGGCCATGGCGAGCGCGGTGTCCGCTGCGGTCGCGCGCAGGCCCAGATCGGTCGCGCGTGCGAACAGGTCCGCCGCCGCCTCGTGGTCGCGGTGCTCCACCGCCGCCGCGTGTTCCTGGATGAAGACGGCGAGGCCACCGCCCGCGGCCTCGGCGGCCTCCGCCACGAGCTTGGCCACCGGCCCGGGGTGGCCGAGTCGCACGGCGCAGTGCGCCAGCATCCCCGCCAGGAACACGTGTCGGGTGTCGATCAGGTACCGGGCGCCCTCCGCCAGGATCGCCGCGGCCTCCTCCGGCCTGCCCGCTGCGCGTTCGTGCCATGCCCGTGCCCATGTCGTCTGCATCCTCACCTTGGGGTCGGCCAGGCTCGCCTCGGCGATGCCACTCCGATGGCTTCCGGCCTGTACCGGTCTGCCCACGGCGGTGCAGGCGGCCGAGGCCAGGGCGAGCGCGGCGGGCAACAGGCCCATGGGGTCCCGCCACCTGAGGTGCCGGACCGCCGATTCGGCCAGTACGCGCGCCTGCTCGGCGTCGTCGGTGAGGAGTTCGGTGAGGCCGAGCGCGTACTCCCAGGTGCCGCGCATCTGCGGGTGCTCCAAAGCGCGGGTACGGAGCTCCTGCTCCAGCGCGGCGCGTGTGGCGATGGTGTCCCCGGTGTAGGACAGGGCCATGAACCCGGCGAGGCGCACCATTTGATCGGCCGCGGGAAGCTGTTCCCGGTGGCCGGGCAGGACCTCCTCCAGTCGCCGCAGGAGCTGCTCCACCTCCTCCAGGGGGCCCGTGATCACCGTCGCCATCACCGTAACCAGCAGGGCGTGGGCGTACGCGGTGTCCTCGGAGTCGGTGATCGGCGGGGCCAGGACGGTGTGCAGGCCGCCGACCATCCGCCACTGGAAGGCGTCGTGCTCCACCCGGACGGTCTCCACCGGATCGCTGATGCGCTCCCCCGCCTCTTGGAGGAGGTGGGCTGCGTCAGCGGCACGGTGGTGGCGTGTGGCCAGATGGTGGGCCTTGGCCCGGGCCGCCGTCGAGGTCTCCGTGTCGGTTCGCGCACGCTCCAGGGCGGAGTCGAGATGGCGGTCGGCAAGGCCGGGGTCACCCAGCGCCGAGGCGCTCCGTCCGGCCACGCTCAACAACCGGACGTCACCGGGTGCGCTCTCCAGCGCACGCGTGGCGATCCGCAGGGCGAGTTCGTGCCTCAGGAGTGCGTGGGCGTGCTCGGCGGTCGCCGCTGCCGCTTCGGCGGAGACGGGCTCGCCGGACTCCACTGCCAGGATCACGGACCGCCTGATCAGGTCGGCGGCCCGCACGGGGGTGGCCGACTCCGCCGCCGAGGCGAGCAGTGAGGCGGCCCGCCTCCGATGTCTTCGCAGGTGGGCGGCGGGGACACGGGCGCGCAGCACCTCGGCGTAGAGGGGGTGGGACAGGCGCAGCCATCCGTCGCTTTGCGCCACGATCCTCTCACCGATGAGGTGGTCCCACTCATGGGGGTCGAGCGCTGACACCGGCAGCTCGCCCGCTGCGGCGAGGACCGAGGCGAGCGCGAGGTCGGGCGCGGGCAGTTCGTGCAGGTGGGAACCGATCAACTGCGTCAGTCGGCTCGTGGGGTGGAGGGGGCCGTTCAGGTCCCACCCGTGGGGGGTGCGCACCAGGGTCCCCTCGGCACGGGAACCGCGCACGAGTTCCCTGATGTGCAGAGGGTTGCCCTCGGCGCGGGCGGCGATCGCCGCGGCGGCGCCGGGTGTGAGGTGCCCTCCCAGGAGCTGTCCGGCCATCCGTACCGACTCCGCCTCCGAGAGCGGGAGCAGTGTGTGCGCGGCCAGACTGCCGTGGTCGTAGAGGTCACGGACCGTCCCAGGGGCCTCGGTGAGCCGCCGGGTCGTGACCACCGTACGCAGGTGCGTGTCGCGGATCAGGTGGGCCGTGACGAACAGCGAGGCCGGGTCCAGTGCGTCGACGTTGTCCACGAGCAGGATCGCGACGGACCTCCGTTGGGCGAAGTACGAGATCATGCGGGCCGCGGGTGATGCCTCCCGTGTGGCCTGCGCCGCCGGGGGTTCGAGACCGGCGAATACCCCCAGGGGGATGTCGGCACCAGCGGTGGAGCCGGTGACGAGGGCAGGCACGAGGCCGACGGTTCGCAACTCCCTGGCCAGGTCGCGGAGCAAGTGGCTCTTGCCGATGCCTCCGGGTCCCTCTACCAGGTGTGCGCGGCGCGTTCCGGTTCGTGACGACAGTGCGGCGACCAGATCCCGCAGTTGGTTTTCGCGCGAGGACCGCGGCTCCGGTCTGTGAGCCATGGCCAGGGAGTTTAACAGCGCTCGCCGCCTTCCAGCTCTTCCCGCACCGGCCCGTAGTCAGGAATTGACCATGGTGGCCCCGGGGTTCGCGTCACTACCTTGTGCCTTCGGCAGGCCGGAAGCGGGAAGGCGGCTGCCCAGCCGCCGCACTCACACTCTGACGATGGAGACACCTTGTCGGCACACACGACCCCATCTCCGGTGAGGCGAGCCCTTTTCCTGCTCTCTGTGCCCTTGCTGGCCCTGGCCACCGGCTGTTTCGGCGCGGAGGAGCCCGTCGGGACGAACGCCTCGGAGGGGGGCGCTCCGTCCGAGAGTGCCGGATCCGTTTCCGGCGGCGATGACGCGGACGGCGCCGAGTCCGGTGCGGCGTTGGACGAACTGTTCGCCGACGCGCTCCACGACGTCGTCTCCGCGGAGGCGGGGACCGCCTACATCGAGGTCGACGGTACACGGTTGGAGTTCGACGAACCCTCCTGCGATCACACGGAAGCGGAGGGGGGCGAACGGCTCAGCGTGCTGGCGACAGGGAATGATGCCGGCCTCGGTCCGATCGAGTTGCGCATGACACGCGAGATCGGTCCGGACCTCGGCTGGAACTGGGAGGACGAGTTCGTCCAGCTCACCCTGATCGGCGGTACCCCTGAACGCGAACTCAACAGCATCTCGATGGTCCAGCACGGGCGCGAGCGGGGCGGTTCGCCCGAATGGCAGCGCGGGAGCGGCCCCTCTCCACTGATCCGGGCCGTGGGCCAGGAGGTGACCGCGACCGGGACCCTCGCCGACGCCCCCATGGCACAGGACCCGCTGTCGGGTGCCTTCACAGCCGCCGCCCACTGCGTTTGACCTCCACCACGGCCCCCTGTTTCCCGAGCCACCCGACAACTTCCGGAGCGCACCATGCACCACCGACGTCTGGCCCCCACCCTGCTCTCGGCCTTCGCCTTCGCTTCGGCGACGAGCGCCTGCTCAGCCTTGAGCACCGGTAGCGGAGACACCGCGTCCCAGGACGGAGAGGCCGCCGCGGAGACCTCCGTGGCGGAGGGCACTCCCGAGGACACCGACCGCGCCGCCGCCGTCCTGGGTACGGTCTCCGTGGACGGGGTGGAGTACGAGATCACCGAAGTACGCAACTGCGTCCCGTTGGAACAGGTCGGGGTGGAGCGGGAACTGGAGTTGCAGGGCCGCGGTGTCTCCAACGGCGAGACGGTCCAGATCGACGCCTACGTCCAGAAGATCGGCGGGATGTCGATGGACAGTGTCTCCTGGTCCGGCCCCGAAGGCGTGTTCGGTTCCAACCAGGGGGCGATGGGCTCAGGGCAGGAGGTGGCTCTGGAGACCTCCGGCGACCAGGTCACCGGCAGCGCCGTCCTGAACGACGCCCTGGAAGGGACCGAGACGGTCTCGGTCGAGTTCACCCTCCCGGTGCCGGGCGAGCTGATCGATTGCCACGTGTGAGCGGGCCCCGGGGCCGCGGTCGGGGCTGACCCGCCACCGACCGCGGCCCCGGGCCTTCCGGTCCCTCACCAGACCATGCGCGGACCCCGCACCTAAGCGTGCTCGATCTCCGCCACGATCCGCTCGCAGAAGGCGGGCAGGTCCCCGGGGTCGCGGCTGGTGGTCACCCCGCGGTCGGTGACGACCTCCTCGTCCACGACCACGGCCCCGGCGTTGCGCAGGTCGGTGCGCAGGCTCGGGTAGGACGTCACCGTGCGGCCCTCGGCCACCCCGGCCTCCAGCAGGGCCCACGGCCCGTGGCAGATGGCGGCGACCGGCTTGCCCCCGTCCGCGAACCCGCGCACGAAGCGCATCGCGTCGCCGTCCCTCCTCAGGTGGTCGGGGCTGACGGTCCCGCCCGGCACCACCAGGGCGTCGTAGCCGTCCGGGTCCGCCTCCGAGACCCGCCGGTCCACGGTGAAGCGGTCGGCGGGCTCGATGTCACCGTTCATCGCCTGGATGGTCCCCTCGTGCAGCGAGACCAGCTCCGTCCGTGCGCCCCTCTCCTCCAGAGCCCTCCTCGGCTCGACGAGTTCGACCTGTTCCACTCCGTCCGCCGCCAGGATCGCGACCCGGCGGCCCGTGAGCACGGCAGCCATGACCTCCCCCTCGTTTCGACTCGCGGACAGCGCGGCGGACGCCGCACAGGGAGCCCTACCCACCGCCCGGCCTCCCCCACCCGGTGGACGCGGTCGCCGCTCCCCGGAAGAGTGACCCCCTGGCCCCCTCGCCGCGTAGGACCGCGGGCACCTGTTCCTTCACAGACCTGCTCGATCCCCGAACGCTAGCGGCGACGCTCGGGGGCGCCAGCGCCAGCGCCAGCGCCGCCGAGCAGGACCTCCACCACCTGCTGCAGGGCCTGCTGGCCATGCACCTGGGCGGCCCCCAGCGGCTCGCCTGGCGCAGGTGGCGTCCGCTGCGCCCCTACGCCGAACCGGTACCAGTGCCGCTGTCCTGCGAGGTGCTCCAGGTGCGGGAACCGGCCTCCCCCAAGGAGAGCGCGCTCGGCGACGTACGCGTTATCGCCTTCCGGACGGACGCACAAACGTGGGAGATGGCCATGGTCACCGTCGACGTTCCCGTCGTCACCACCGCGCTGGCCGTGGCCGGGTCGACCGGGAACGGTTGAGGTCCGTGGCACCGGTGACGGCGCTCCGGTCGGCGGGGACCGTCCGTCCCCGCCTGGACCGTAGCCATGGATTCTTTGCCCACGGCCCCTCTATGGGAACCGATCGGAGCGGGAATCACGGTTCGAGGGAGGTCCCATGTCCACGCGCCCAAGCACCGTAGCCTTCGACGTACTCGAAACCCTGCTGGACCTGGATCCGCTCCGTGCACGGCTGGAGGAGATCGGCCGGCCCGCACGGTTGCTGGAGCCGTGGTTCATGCGCTTCCAGCGCGATTCGATGGCGCTGGCCCTCACAGGGGACTTCGGGGAGTTCGGGTCGGTGGCACGGCAGGCGCTGCGCACCGACACCGGCCACACCGCCTCCGAGGACGCCATCGACCACGTTCTGGAGGGGTTCGGCCATCTGCCCGCACACCCCGACGCCGAACCTGCGCTGCGACGGCTGTCCGAGGCCGGGCTGGGCGTCGGCTGCCTGACCGTCGGCAGTACGGAGAACACGGCGCGCTGTCTGGAGCGGGCGGGCCTGACGCGCTACGTGGACCGGGTGGTCACCGCGGAGCGGGTCGGCACCTGGAAACCCGCACCCTCCGTCTACCGCGCGGCGGCCGAGGAGCTGGGAACGCCGCCGGGTGCCATGGCGCTGGTCGCGGTGCACGCCTGGGACTGCCATGGGGCCAAACGCGCGGGCTGCCTCGCCGGTTGGTGCGCACGGCTGGAAGGCCGCTACGGCGACGTCTTCACGGCACCCGACGTGACCGGCACCGATCTCGTCCAGGTCGCCGAACGCCTGTTGGAGCTGTCCGCCGACTGACCTTCCGTCCGGCCCCGGGGGCCGCTGGCCCCTCCTCCCCGCCGACCGGTGCGGGGCCCGGTGCTCAGGGGGTGATGGGGCCGGTGGGGGCTTCCAGCTTGCGGCGGGCGACGATGTAGGCGTACTCCGGGCTCAGGCACCGGTTGCTGCGGGCCCGGGTACGGCGAGCAGGCTCGCGTCGAGGCGCTCGGCGGTGTCCGGCCGGCTCATCGCGGCCTCGAACCCGCCGGCGCTCGTCGGCGCGGCGCAGCAGCGCGATGAGCGGTCCGGGATCCGAAGCGGACGTAGACGGACTGGCGTGTTGGTCCCCGCGGCGCCGATCACGCTCGTGAACCTGTTCAAGCTCGCGGACACCGCGTGCTACCCGGACGGCTCCGCGGTCGACGGTGGGACGGCGCTTGCCCGCCACAGCGCCGCGGGCGTGTCCGTGCTCGAACGGGTCGGAGGGCGCTTCCTCCCGCTCGAACCGTCGGACGGAGGGCTGGTCGGCGCCGGGGAGGGCTGGGACCTGAACGGCTCGGTCCGGGGGACGCGCCGCCGCCGATGGGTCCGCTGGCCGCGCCGGGGGCCGGCCGTGCCGTCCGCGCCTGGGCCGCCGTGGACCGCCCCGGCCTCCTTCCACCAGCGGTCTTGAAAAACGGAACATCGCTCCGTATATTAAGAGGAGCAACGTTCCGTTTCATTCATGATGACAGACCGCCAGGTCTCGGGCCAGGGCGCGTCCCCGTCCATGGGTGAAGGGACACCCCCACGGAGAAAAGAGCAAGCCATGATCCTTGTCACCGGCGGCCTCGGCTTCATCGGATCCCACACCGTGCGATCGCTGCTCGACCTGGGAGAGGACTGCGTCGTGCTCCAGCGCCGCGCCCGAGCGCTCCCACCCTTCCTCGACCGGGCGCGCGTGGCGGTCGAACAGGCCGACGTCACCGACCGCGAAGCCCTGCTCGCGATCGGCCGCCGCCACGACGTCACGGGCATCGTGCACCTGGCCGGGTCCTACCCCTGGCCCCCCGTCCCCCCTGCACCGGTCGAGGCAACGCGGCGGGCGCTCGACGGGCTGCTGAACACCGTGCAGGCGGCACAGGAGTGGGGCGTGCGGCGCCTGGGTATCGCCAGCACGATCGGGGTCTACTTCGGTGCGCGCGGCGACGGGCCCCTGCGCGAGGACGACCCGCTGCCGATGAGCGCAGCCGTCTCGATCCCCACCTTCAAGAAGGTCGGCGAACTGCTCGGCGGATTCCTCGCCGACACCACCGGCCTGGACATCGTCGACTACCGCATCTCCGGTACCTGGGGGCCACTCGGCCACCTCGACCCGTTCTTCGCCGGGCCAGCCCTCGCCCGCGCCGCCGCCCGGGAAACCGAACCAGACCTCTCCCACCTCATGGAGCCGGCCTTCGCCGAGGACGGGATCGACCTCAACTACGTCAAGGACACCGGACGGGCGATCGCCCTCCTCCAGCTCGCGGACCGGCTGAACCACCGCACCTACAACGTGGGCTCCGGCCGGGCCACCACCAACGCCCACCTCATCGAAGCGATCAGGAAGACGATCCCCGACGCCCGGATCGACCTGCCCACCGGCGGCCGGACACCGCACATGGTCATGGACACCGACCGGCTGCGGGAGGACACCGGCTACCGGCCCGACTACGACACCGAGCGGGCCGCCGCCGACTACATCGCGTGGCTACGCGCGGGCAACGAGGCCTGAGCGGATCGGACGGCGCGCCCGGCCCCGCCTGGGGCGGAAGCCCCCGCGCGGACGGCGCGGCCGGCCCGCTAGGCCGTGTTTTTGAACCTCCGCTGCGCTTCGGCCCTCCCGTCTCCCGCCACCACCCTCAAACGCCGCCTCCAGCGCGGTCCTTTCCCTACCCGTCTCCCGCCACCACCCTCAAACGCCGCCTCCAGCACGGTTCAATCCTGCTCGGGCACCCGGGGAACGGGAACCTTCGGCACCTGCGGCGTGTTCACCCGTTCCTCGCGAACCCGCCTCCGGCACCTCCGCCAGCCCCGTGTGCGCCCTCGCCAACCCCCTGCGGTGCGGCACTACGTTCAAAGAACGGCTCCTAGGCGGCCAGCCGCAGGGACGGCGGCAGCGGACAGTGCGACCCGGCCAGACGGCACAGCAGGACCAGCCCGGCGGGGACGGCGACGGCGATCGCGACGACGGGGCCCCAGGGCGCGGGCAGTTCCTGGGTGAGCACGAGGACGCCCATGGCCAGGACGAAGAAGCCGAAGCCCTTCCGCAGGGCGGCCTCGGGGATCCGCGGGGTGAGGGGCGCGCCGAGGAACGACCCCGCGACGGCGGCGACGGTGACCGCTCCGACCAGGGGCCAGTCCAGGCTCACCGCCGTCATGTAGCCGCCGAGTCCGGCGAAGGACTTCATGGCGATCACCAGCAGCGAGGTACCCACGGCGGCCGGCATGCCGAGGCCGCCGAGCAGGGCCAGGGCCGGTACGACGAGGAAACCGCCGCCGGCGCCGACGAGCCCGGTGACCGCCCCGACGGCCAAGCCGTCGAAGACGATCCTGCCCAGGGGCAGGTCCGTGCCCCGCGCTTCGTCGCCGCCCGCCTGGGTCTTCCCCCTCCCGCGGATCATGGCCACGGCGGTGGCGACCATCATGAGCGCGAAGGCGACCATGAGGACGGTTCCGGGGATGCGGCCGCCCGCCAGGCCGCCGAGGAAGGCGCCGGCCATCCCTGCCGCACCGAAGACCAGACCGGTGCGCCAGCGCACGCTACCCCGGCGCGCGTGGGTGAACACGCTGATCAGCGACGTGGTTCCGACGATGAGCAGGGAGGCGGCGATGGCCTCCTCGGGGGCCATGCCCGCGACGTAGGCGAGCAGCGGGACCATGAGGATGGAACCGCCGCCTCCGAGCAGTCCGAGCGAGAGCCCCACCACCACGGCGAGACCCACGACGAGGATCAGGTACAGGTCCATGCTTCACTCTCTTCGCAGATGGGATCGCGGCCCGGATCGGCATCCGACACGGCCGCTGCGGGCCGGACGGACGGAACGTGGGGCGGCCGGGGCGGCTGCCCGCACGGCGGGAGCCGCCCCGGCCGGGGTGCTCAGGCGGCGGCTCCGACAGCGGAGCCCCGGCCGCGCTCCCACTCGGCCCAACCGGTGTAGCTGCCGTCGAGTTCGACCACGTCGTATCCGGCGCGGCGCAGGGCGCTGGCCGCGACGGAGTTGCGGGCCCCGGCCTGGCAGTAGCTGACGATGGTGCCCTCGGAGGGCAGTTCGTCGAGGCGCCACAGGACCCGTCCGGCGCTGAGCTGGCGGGAGCCGGGGATGTGTCCCGAGGCGTGCTCGGTCTTGTTGCGCACGTCTAGGACGAGCGCCGCGCCGGAGGACTCCAGTTCCGCCGGGGCGATGACCGGCGGCACGGTCACCGGCAGGCCCTCCAGGGTGGCGGTGTAGCCGCTGACGCGGTCGATGCCCACGCGCAGCAGGTGGTCGCGGACCTCCCGGGCGGTATTCCCGTCGGGCGCGAAGAGCACCAGCGGGCGGCTCTCGGTCTCCGGGTCGTAGGCCCAGGCTCCGAAGCTCGCGGCCTTGGCGGGTCCGGGGATGTTCAGTGCCCCGGCCACGGTGCCCTGGTGCACCTCGGTGTGGGGCCTGGTGTCGGCGAAGACGGCCGCGTCCTCGCGCAGCAGCGCGGCGATCTCTCCGACCGCGAGTTCGGCCGGCGCCTCCAGCGGTCCCAGGACCGCGGGCCCCTCCTTGTTCTGGCGCTTCATCCGGGCGAAGTAGGCGTGCGCGTCGGGCTGGCCGTCGAGAAGCTCGTCGATGAAGCCCTTCTCGTCCCCGTCGCGCAGGTAGGGGCCCCACCAGGCGTTGAGGCGCTCGTATCCGACCGTGGTGGCGGGGAGCGCGCCGAGGGCCTTGCCGCAGGCGCTGCCGGAGCCGTGCCCGGGGTAGACCTGGACGTGGTCGGGCAGGGTCAGGAAGGTGTCGCGCAGGCTGGCGTACAGCAGGCGGGCGCCCTCGAAACGGGTGTCCTGGCCGCCCGCGGCCTCGTCGAGCAGATCGGGGCGCCCCAGGTCACCGGCGAAGACGAAGTCGCCGGAGAGCAGGTAGCCCGGGGCCTCGCTGAACGCTCCGTCGGTGACGAGGAACGACAGGTGCTCCGGGGTGTGGCCGGGTGTGTGGCTGGCACGGATCGTGACGTTGCCGATGGTGACGGCGTCGCCGTGGCGGAGCCGTTCGGCGTCGAACCCGTACTGCCAGTCCTGGCCGCCCTCGCCGGAGACGTACACCGTGGCGCCGGTGGCCGCGGCGAGCTCTCGGGTTCCGGAGAGGTAGTCGGCGTGGATGTGGGTCTCGGTCACGGCCACGATCCGCATGTCGTGTGCGCGGGCGAGGTCGAGGTACTGACCGACGTCGCGGCGTGCGTCGACCACGACGGCCTCCCCCTTGGCCTGGCAGCCGATGAAGTAGCCGGCCTGGGCGAGGTCGTCGTCGTAGATGCGTTCCAGCAGCATGGTTTCTCCTTGCGGGTGGTGTGCACCCCCTCCTCTGCATACCCCGGGGAGTATCTTGCGGAGACAAGGGTGCGCCGGGTGTGGGGCTGGTCGGGGCCGCCTCGACCGGGAGGGGCGGGGCTGTCCGGTGTGCGCGGCTGGAGGGAGGGGCCAGGCCGGTCGTTTCCCTCGGATCGGGGCCTGCTCAGCGGCCGACGGCGATCCGGTCGAGGGAGTCCTCGACGTCGACGGCGTTGCGCGGCTGGTTGTAGGGCAGCCGGGTCAGCGCCATGCCCATGGCGCAGGTGTCGGTGACCGCGGCGAAGGTGAGCCCGGCTCCGATGAGCCCGGCGACCGCCACGGCCGGCGGCCACAGCAGGGAGGCCAGCACGGAGACGAGGACGATGCTTCCGGCGACCAGGCGGACCTGGCGCTCCAGCGCCCACCTCTCCCGGCCGCGCACGACCGGGGCGCCCTGGGCCTCCCAGGCGTTCATCCCGCCGCTCATCACGACCGCGCCCCGCAGGCCGGCCGCGGCCAGCCTGTCCTGGCACTGGCGGGCCCGGTTGCCGGACTGGCAGACGATGACGAGGCGCCCCCTGGCGCCGCTGACGATGCGCCCCAGGTGCTGGTCCACCGATTGCAACGGCAGGTTGACCGCACCGGCGATGTGGGAGCTCTCGTACTCGGCGGGTGTGCGCACGTCCACCAGCACGGTGCGGTCGGTCTCGACCAGGCCGCGCACGGCCTGTACGTCGATGGTGTCGTCGGTCATGGGTCTCCTCAACGGTGGTGCGGACTCCCCTTCGATACCCCGGGGTGTATCCGGGAAGCAGGGAGGCCCCTTCTGTGCGGCGCGGGGTGCGGTGCGATCCCCAAAGCCCCCTCACCTATCCGCCAACATACCCCCCGGTGTATATATTCCGCCAGTGCCGTACGTCACTCAGGCACGCGCCCCGGACCCCTGGGGCTGGACCGGCCCACCGGCCGTCCGTGAGGATGGCGGAGAGGGGCCCGGACGAACGCTCCGCGGCCCGTGACGGGAAAGGGACGCCGATGGCGGCGGAGGGCGACGGCCTCGTCTGGTACGCGGGTTACGGGGCCAACACCGACCCGGGCCGGTTCTCCCACTACGTCTCGGGCGGCAGGCCCCAGACGGCAGGCGGGACAACCCGGGGTGCCGTGATCGGACACCGCCGCGGGCCGACAGGGCGGTGCGGCTGCCCGGCGGGGTCTACTTCGCCCTGGAGTCGCCGATGCGGGGCGGCCGGGCACTGGACGGGCGAGCGGGTGGCGGCCCTGCTCACGGGCGGTTGAGGCCTGCGCACCCGGCCCGCCTCCGCGTGCGATCCGGCTCCGCGACATTCGCGCCCCCACCCCGCAGCCACCGCCTACCGCACCGGTCTCTACACTGGTACCCCAAAACGGGTCCCATGCCCCGTTTTCTCGGGTTAGCGCCGCCTTTCCCCCGCAGCGGCGCCGAGGACCACCCACCCCTCGAACCCACGACCGCGCCGCCGACCGGGTCCGGACCGGCCCCGCCCCTGCTACCGGGGATGCGTCCGCGCCTGGTTCATCCGATCATCCCGGCACCGGCGGCCGGTTGCCCCATCCGATTCATCATCCGACCCTCCCCGAAGGGACTGGGCCATCGCGCCCGACCACACGATGAACCGACCCATGGACCACACCAGCCCCCGCGTCCGGCACCGCTCCTTCGTCGTCATCGGCGACACCAACCCCGCACGCGGGGTGTGCGCGTCACTGCGCGAGGACGGCTTCATCGTCCGGCACCTGGCCCGCCCCAACGACGAGGAGCTGCGCGCGGCGATGGCGACCCCCCGCGACGCCGTGGCGGTCCTGCTGCACGAGGACGCCGCCGCGCTGCGCTACGCGCTCGCGGTCGCCCACATGTCCCCCGACGTTCCCATCACCGTGACGATCTTCGACCGGACCGTGGCCGACGAACTGCTCCGGCTGCTGCCGCAGTGCCACGTCACCTCCCCCGCCGACCTGGCCGCCCCCGCGCTGGCCGGGCCGTGCACCGACGCCGGCATCGCCGCGCTGCACGGGGAGGCGTCCGGGGCCGAGGCGGTGCGGCTGGACGGGGAGGGCGTCCCGCGCACCGAGGACTGGTCGCGCGGGCGCGCGGGCTGGAGGTCGTGGTGGGGACGGGTGACCGGACAGCTCCGCTCCTACGACGAGGGCACCCGGCTCATGCTCGGCGGCCTGGCCGGGATCACTGCGGCACTGCTGTGCGACTGGCTGTGGCTGCTCAACCTCGGCCACCCGCCGGCCGAGGCCTTCTTCGACGCGGCCCGGGTCGTCTCCGCTGTCGGCCCGGCCGACGCGGGCCACCACTCGACCGCCTACCAGGTGGCCGCCGCCCTGCTCATGCTCGGCACCATCGTCTTCACCGCCGTGTTCACCGCCGGTCTGATCGAGCGCCTGCTCGGCCCCCGACTGGTGGGTCTGATCGGGACCCGCACCGTCCCCCGGTTCGGACACGTCATCGTCGTCGGCGTGGGCCAGGTCGGGCTGCGATTGTGCTGCGAACTGCGGAGCCTGGGCATCCCCGTCGTGGGTGTGGAGCGGGACCCGCACGCACCGAACGTCCGGATCGCCCGGTCCCTGGGCATCCCGGTCCTGGCCGGGGACGGCGGCGACCGGGCCGTCCTGGAACGGCTGCACCTGCGCCGGGCCCGGGCTCTGGCGGCCGTAGGCTCGGACGACCTCGACAACATCGCCGTGTCCATCGCCGCGCAGGGCATCTCCCCCGGAACCAGGGTCGTCATCCGGGCGGGCGAGCACGAGGCGATCGCCGAGACCCGTTCGCTCCTGCCCCTGGGCACGATCCGCGACGTGACCAGCCTGTGCACCGCCTACGTCCTGGCCCGGCTCACGGGGATGGACGCCACCGGTGTGGTCGAGCACCGGCACGAGGTGTCCGTGCGCCTGTCCGACGGCACCTTCGAACCCTGGCCGCTGGCCACCCGCCGCGGCTGCGCGCACGTGGCCACCGCGGTCCCGGCCTGAGCGGGGCCGTCCGCCCAACGGCTACCCGGCCGGAAGCGCGGTGACCGGCTGCCGGAGGATGGTGCGCAGCTTCTCCGGGGCGGTCCTGCGCAGATCGCTGAGGTAGATCTCGTGGTGCCTGCCGGTCACGCGCAGCGCGTGGCCGGGGATGAATTCGCGGTGCATCCGGTCGAGCGTGTCGGCCTCGTCGTCGAACGCCCCCACGTGCAGCGTCTGTACGCAGCGCCCCTCCGAGAGGGTCTCCAGGCGGACGTCGCCCAGGCGCGCGGGCCTGTTCCTGGCCCCGGCCTTCCCGACGGCGGCGGCGAACATGTCCGGGTCGATCCAGTCCGGGACCATGCTCATCAGGGTCCACTCCCAGCGCGACTTGTCGCGCCCGGTGGTGAAGGCGGCCATGTCCTCGGCCCACCACAGGCCCTCCAGCGGCATGACGACGTAGTCGCGCCCCAGGTCCTGTTTGCTGGCGAACTTGAGCTTGTAGGCCACCGGGTAGAGCGCCTGGACCGCTTCGGTGAAGGCCGGGGAGGTGTTGGGGTCACCGTGGCCGTCGATCATGAGGTACTTGAGGTCCGGGACCTGGACGATCCGGAACCGACCCTGTTCGGCACGGTAGGCGTCGAGGGTCTTCTTGAAGTCGGTCTTGTTCGTCATCGGGTTCCCGGGGGGGGCTCGGGTGGCGCCGCGTCCGCGAAAGGGGGATTCCCCCTCTTCCGGACGCGTGCCAGGATGTCGGACATGGATGGGGACTGGCGTAGGGACCGGATCGGCAGCGCGCTCCGGTGCACGAACCCCACGGTGCTCCGGAGACTGGAGGCGGGGTTCGCGGTGATCGGGGACGTGCAGTTCCTGCCGGGTTACTGCGTGCTCCTGGTGGATGATCCCGCGGTAGGGCGTCTGTCGGACATGGACAAGGATAGACGGACGGCGTTCCTGGCCGACATGGACCTGTTGGGGGAGGCCGTCGAACGCGCCTGTACGCGGCTGGACCCGGACTTCCGGCGGGTCAACCTGGAGATCCTCGGCAACACCGACCCCTACCTGCACGCGCACGTGTGGCCACGCTTCTCCTGGGAGCCCCCCGCGCACGTGGGCCGACCCGTGTGGCTGTACCCGCGCGAGCGGTGGGACGACGAGCGGTACGCGCTCGGCCCCCGGCACGACGGCCTGCGCGCGGCGATCGGGGAGGAGCTGGACCGGCTCGCCTGACGGTCCGCGAGCGCGGAGGCCCAGCGCGGTGGAAGCCCTCCGCATGCGCAAGCGCGCGGGGCCGGCCGTGGTCGACCGGCCCCGCGCGGACGGGTGTGCTCAGGCGGTTCCGCCCAGCACCGCCGTGACCGTGAACGCTATGAGGACGACGAGCGTCCACACGGCCGGGGCGGAGCTCTCCAGGTGGGCGCGGCGGCGGGCCCGCTCGGCCGTCATCTCCCGCCCTCCCGCCCCCGTGCGCGGCGCACGTGTCACGGATGAGCGTAGGCGAGCGGGCCGCGGCCGCGCAGGCCCCTGCCGGGTTCTGTGGACGGACGGGACGGGTTCGGGCCGAAGGGCACGTACCGTTCGGCACGGGCGGGCGGCCGCTCGCCTCCCGGGGTCTGGCCGGTCGGCACTTCTGCGGCCGCCGCCCTTCCTAGGGTCGCCTTGCCCGACGCCGTGTGCACCCCGCACGCGGCCGACCCCAGTGGAGGATTCCCGTGCTCCCGTCGCCCCTGTTCCGTGCCGGTGCCGTGTTCGGTGTGCTCTCCGGCGCCTTCATGGCCCTGCCCGACGCCGTCGAGACCGTGACGGGTGAGATCGTCCTGTCCAGCCTCTTCCTGGGCCTGTCCCCGGCGCTGGCCCTGCCTCTGCTCCTCGCCCTGCACCTGCGGCAGAGCCGTGCCGTGGGAGGGTTCGGCACGGCCGCCTTCCTGGTGAACCTCATCGGCCTCGGCCTGTTCGGCGGCGCCGGGTTCGCCCTGAACATCGTGCTGGTCCACCTCGACGGCGCGCTGGTCGCCGACCTCACGGGCGGCCCCGCCGGGCTGGTGCTGCTCGGCTCCGCCCTCGTCTTCGCGGTCGGATCGGTGCTGTTCGGGATCGCGGTGGTCCGCTCCGGCCGCCACCCGCGCGGCCCCGCCGCCGGGCTGCGGGTCTCCCCCGTGGAGGGCCCCGGCCCCCTCAACCGGGCCCTGGCCCCACTGGAGGGGCTCGACCCGGCGGCCCGTGCCGGGTACGCGCTCACGCGGGTCGAGGCGCTGTCCCGGGAGGAGGCCGCCGCCCTGCTGGGATCGGCCGGCGCGGCCGACCCGGACGGAGCGCTCGACCGGGCGGACGCCGTCCACGCAGAACCGGGTTCGACCGTTTCCCGGACACCTCCGGAGCCGGAGTTCTAACCTGGGGAATATGGGCGATCACGTACTGTTGACCGGCGCGACCGGGTTCCTGGGCGGCTACCTGGCGGGCGAACTACTGACCCGCACCTCCGCGACCGTCCACTGCCTGGTGCGGGGGCGCAGCGGAGGCGGCGGTGAGGCGCGGCTGCTCGCCGGGCTGCGGAGGGTCGGCGCCGATGCCGACGGACGCGTGCGGATGGTGCACGGGAACCTGCGCAAGCCCCGTCTGGGGCTGTCGGACCGGGAGTACGCGCGGCTGGCCGAGCGGATCGGCGCGGTCTACCATTGCGCGGCCTCGGTCAACCTCGCCGCGCACCGCGACAGGCTCGCGCCGACCAACGTGGAGGGCACCCGGGCGGTACTCGCACTGGCGGGCCACGGGGGGCGCCGCACCCCGGTACACCTGGTCTCCACCCAGGGGGTGTTCATCGCCTCCCGCGCCGCGGGGGCGGCGGTCATCGCCGAGGACACCCCGGTCCCCTCCGCCTACGCGGGCGACATCGGCTACACGCGGACCAAGTGGGAGGCCGAGGAGGCGGCGCGGGCCGCCGACGTACCGGTGGCCGTGTACCGTCCGGGGGTCGTCCTCGGCCACAGCGCCACCGGCCACTGCTCCGACAACGACTTCCTGGCCCGCCTACTGCGGGCGGTGGTCCGGGTGGGTGCGGCACCGGACTGCGAGGGCGACATCACTGTGAGCCCGGTCGACCACGTGGCCCGTACCATCGTCGACCTCTCGCAGCGGCCCGACGCGCTGGGCGGGACCTTCCACACCACCCACCCCGAGCACCTGGCCTTCCGCGAGGTCTTCGACCACGCGCGGGCGCTGGGCTATCCGCTGCGCGAGTGCTCGCTGCGGGAGTGGCACGGCCTGCTCCGCGACGACATCGGCTCCTCCGACTCCTTCGTCATGCTGGCGCTGTGGAAGGTGGTCGACCACCTCCTCGCCACCCGGCCGGAGTACCGGATCCCCAGGATCGACAGTTCGGCCACGCTGGCCCGGACCGGTGCCGTGCCCCCCTGGCCGGACCGCGACTTCTTCGGCCGCACCATCGACCACCTGGTGGGCAGGGAGGTCTTGCCTCCGCTGCCGCTGGCCCGGACCTGAGCGGTCCGGACACGGGTGCGGGGCGGCCGCCCCGCACCCGCCCACCTGCGGCGCAGGGTCAGTCGACCCGGCCGAAGAACCAGTTGCCCACCGCCGACTCGTCGGTGCCGGTGTAGAACTGGCGGGCGTTCTCGACGAGTTCGTCCACGCTGAGCGTGCCGTCGCCGTCGGAGTCCAGGCGGGCGAAGGAGAGTTCGGCGTCCTCTGGCGAGGTTCCGAACGCCCGCTGGAAACGCCGCCACTCGTCCGGGCTCACGGAGCCGTCCTCGTCGGTGTCGACCATGGCCAGCGCCCCCACCACGGCGGGCCGGAAACAGCGGTCGAAACCGCCCTCCCGTTCGGCGAAGGCGCCCACCATGCCCTCGCGCCACTCCCGGGGGCTGATACGGCGGTCGCCGTCGAGGTCGATGGCGGCCAGCAGGGCCTGCCAGAAGGTCTCGAAGCCGTCGATCAGTGCCCCGCCCTTGGCGGTTCCGGGGGCTTCCCCGAACAGGTCCATGAGCCGTGCGGCCAGGGCGGTGAGATCGTCGTGCTCGGCGTAACCGTTGCGGTCGACGTCCAGGTGGAAGAAGGCGTGGTCCAGGCGGCGCTCGCGGTGCGCACTGTATGCGGTCATGGCATCACGTTAGGACGCCGGGCCGCTCCTGTCCGGCGATTACGGGAATTCGCCCGCGGTCCGGGGCACGCGCCACAGGCCCCGGACCGGCGGGTGCGATCAGAACAGGCTGCGCTCGCCGGCGACGGCGTCGATCCACTCGTGCAGGCGGCCCGCGATCTCCTCGGCGTCCAGGCTCTCGTGGTCGATGGTCAGGCGCAGGAGGGTGTCGCCGCCCTCGCTGAACAGGATGCCGGGCTTCTTGTCCAGCTCCAGCACGATGTCAACGCCGTCCTCGTCGGTGAAGAAGGTGAGCTCCAGCGAGTTCAGGCCCTCGTACTGCCCGGCGGCGCCGTACTCGAACTCCTGGTAGAAGGGGAGCTTCTGGCGGGTGCCGGCGATCTTGCCCTTCTCCAGGTCGACGCTCTTGAGCTCGAAGCCCAGGGCGGCGACCGCCTCCAGGACGGCGGCGTGGACCGGCAGGGGCTCGACGGCCAGCGGGTCGACGTCGGTGCGGTCCAGGGCCTTGTCCACGTGCAGGCGGGTGTTGACGCCCACGCCCTTCTGGAGGATCTCGCCGTTCACGGCGGTCAGGGGCGCCTCCAAGGGGATGGTCAGCTCGAAGGCGAGCTCGAACTCCTGCTCGGGCTCCAGCTCGAACTCCTCGTCACTGACGACCTGGTCGGCGACGACGACGTCGATGGTGTACTCCCCCGACTGCTCCTCACCCTCCTCGTCGGTGTAGGTGTACTCCTTCTCCACCGTGGCCCGCAGGCCGACGCTGATGCCCTCGACGGTCTGGGCGACGCTGCCGCCGGTGACCTTGAGGGTCCCGGTGACGGTGCCGCCGGGCTGGACGTTCTCGCTGTCCAGGGTGGTCTCCACAGTGGCCCCGCCGATGCCGACACTGGCGAGCATGCGCTTGAAGATCACAGCGTCTCTTTCCTCAGGCCCCTGCCCCCGAGGCGCCGGGAGGGGGCAGTGAACCGGTAGGTGAGGGTGGGTTCCGGCGCCGTGTCTCCTAGGACGCAGCTTTCGCGGAACCGGTTGCCACGCCCAGACATTCCTAGGCTTTTGCCCCGATCAATCCTTCTTGTCTGGAAAGAGTGCGGCGCGCAGTGCGCGCTCCTGTGTCCGGTGGAACTCGTGCGCGAGCGCCGTGCCGCGGAAGGCGGCGTCGAACCCGTGGAAGGCCCCCGGGACCACGGTGACCGCGCAGTCGACCCCCGCCGCGCGCAGGCGCTCGGCGTAGGCCAGGTCCTCGTCGTGGAACAGGTCCACGTCGCCCACCCCGATCCACGCCGGAGGCAGGCCGGACAGGTCCGCCCGCCGCGCGGGTGCCGCGTAGGGGGAGACGTCCTCCCCTCCGGGTTCGCGGCCCAGGTAGGCGCTCCAGGCGTACCGGTTGCTGGCGGGCGTCCACATGCGCACGTCGCGCGCGCCGATGTCGGTCCGCAGCGCCGTGCGGTCGTCCAGCATCGGGTAGACGAGCAGTTGGAAGACCGGGGCCGGCCCGCCACGGTCGTGGCAGGCCAGGGCGAGCGCCGCCGTGAGGCCGCCGCCCGCGCTGGCCCCGCCGATCGCGAGGCGCTCGGAGTCGACGCCCAGCTCGCCGGCGTGCTCGCACACCCAGGACAGGGCCGCGTACACGTCCTCCAGGGCGGCGGGGGCCGGGTGCTGCGGGGCGAGGCGGTAGCCGACGGAGACGACGGTGATCCCCAGTTCGCGGGCGAAGGCGGCGCTGCCCGCCTCGTCCTGGACGGGGCTGCCGATCAGGAAACCGCCGCCGTGGATCCACAGCAGTGCGGGGGCCGTGCCGTCGAGGCGCCTCGGCCGGTAGAGCCGGAGGCGGACCGGCGGGGCGCCCTCGGGGCCGGGGGCCGTGCGCTCCTCGATCCGCACGTCCTCGGGCGCCTTCGGCGGGCGCATCCGCGCGGAGAGCCGCTGGGCCGGCCGCGCGAGCGCCGCGTTGAAGGACACGGGCGGCAGGAACCGGGCGCGGGCCAGTTCCGGGTGCAGGTCCGGCATCGGGTACTCCTCGCGGGGCCGGTGGAACACTGAAAGGGAAATCCTCGCACGACAGGTGTGGTCGATGGCAAGGGTGTTCGACCATCGGACGGACTAAACGGAAGGTACCGCTCCGCTATGCCGGAACACGGCACGCCGACGCTGGTCGCCGTCAGCGGCCCACCGGGGTCGGGCAAGACGACCCTGGCCCACCGCATCGCCCGGGACCTGGGTTGTCCCGCGATCTGCCGCGACGAGATCAAGGAGGGGATGGTCCACGCCCGCCCCGGCTTCGCACCGACCCCCGGAGATCCGCTGGACTTCAGGGCGCTGGACGCCTTCTTCGGCGTACTGCGCCTACTGCTGGAATCGGGGACGACCGTGGTGGCGGAGGCGGCCTTCCAGGACCAACTGTGGCGGCCCGGCCTGGAGCCGCTCACCGGCCTGGCCCGGATCCGCGTCGTCCGTTGCCGGGTGGACGCCGGTACCGCGCGTGCCAGGATCGGCCGCCGGGCCGGGGAGAGCCCCTTGCGCTCGGCGCACGCGGACCGGGACCTGCTCCGCTCCCTGGAGCGCGGGGAGTCCTCACTCGACGCGTGGGTGCCGATCTCCCTGGACGTGCCCGCGATCGAGGTCGACACCTCGGACGGCTACCGGCCGGGGCTGGACGAAGTGGTCCCCTTCGCCGGTGGAGGGGGCCGGGCCCCGCGCGGCCGGTGAGCACTCCCCTGCTCAGGCGTCGACCGGGGCGTGGTGGTGCCTGCCGATGGGCAGCATGAGCGGACGGCCCGACGTGGGGTCGGTGATGACCGAGCTGCGCAGCCCGAACACCGCCTCCACCGTCTGCGGGGTGAGCACCTCCTCGGGGGTGCCCTCGGCGTGCAGGCGGCCGTCGGCGAGCGCGATGAGGTGGTCGGCGTAGCGCGCGGCCAGGTTGAGGTCGTGCAGCACCATGACGATCGTCGTGCCCAGGGACCGGTTGAGGTCGGTGAGCAGGTCGAGGACCTCCACCTGGTGGCTGACGTCGAGGAACGTGGTGGGCTCGTCGAGCAGCAGCAGGTCGGTGCGCTGGGCCAGGGCCATCGCGATCCACACCCGCTGGCGCTGCCCGCCGGAGAGCTCGTCCACCGGCCGGTCGGCCAGCTCCGCGGTCCGGGTGGCCTCCAGCGCCTCGGCGACCGCCGCGTCGTCGGCCCGGCTCCACCGCGACAGCAGCCTCTTGTGCGGGTGGCGGCCCCGGCCGACGAGGTCGCCGACGGTGATCCCCTCGGGAGCGATCGGCGACTGCGGCAGCAGGCCCAGGGTGCGCGCCACCTCCTTGGACGGCAGGCGGTGCACCTCCCTGCCGTCCAGCAGCACGTGCCCGCCCTTGGGCTGGAGCAGGCGCGACATCGAGCGCAGCAGCGTGGACTTGCCGCAGGCGTTGGCACCGACGATCGCGGTGACCCGCCCCGGCGGGAGCGTGAGGTCGAGGGAGGAGACGACGACGCGGTCCTTGTACCCCAGCGTCAGGTCCTCCACGAGGAGCGAATGGGCCGTGGTCACAGGGAGCCTCCCACACGGTTGGTTCTGACGATCAGGTAGATGAGGTAGGGCGCGCCGAGCACGCCGGTGACGACCCCCACCGGGTAGCGGGTACCGAACGCGAACTGGGCGCACAGGTCGGCGACCAGGACCAGCAGCGCCCCCACCAGCGCGGAGGGGATGAGCAGCGAGCCGTTCGGGCCGACCAGGCGCGCTGCGATCGGGCCGGACAGGAACGCCACGAACGCGATCGGCCCGGCGGCGGAGGTGGCGAAGGCGATGAGGCCCACCGCCGCGACGATCGCGACGAGGCGGGTGCGGTCCACGCGCACGCCTAGGGCGGAGGCGGTGTCGTCGCCGAGCTGGAGCGCGGACAGGTTCGCGCCCTGGGACAGCAGCACGGGGGCGCCCACCACCAGCGCGGCCAGGACCGGGACGGCTTCCTCCCACGTGGAGCCGTTGAGGCTGCCGGTCAGCCACCGCATGGCCTCCTGGAGGTCCCACTGGGCGGCCTGGTCGAGCACGTAGGCGGTGACGCTGTCGAGCATGGCGGCGAGGCCGATGCCGATGAGGATGAGCCGGGTGCCCGCGACGCCGTCCTTGAAGGAGAGCACGTACATGAGCAGGGCGACCCCGAGCCCTGCGGCGATCGCGAAGGCGGACACGCCGGTCCGGTCGAGGGAGAGCACGACGATCGCGAAGACGGCGGCGGCGCCCGCACCGGCGCTGATGCCGATGACGTCCGGGCTGGCCAGCGGGTTGCGCAGCATGGTCTGGAACGTGACGCCGCCCAGGCCGAAGCACAGTCCCACGGCGAGCGCGAGCACGGCGCGCGGCAGCCGGAGCCGGCCGACTGTGAAGGAGGCGCCGGGCACGTCGTGGCCGAGGACGACGGCCACGACGTCGCCCGGCGGGTAGAAGGTCCGCCCCACCATGAGGCTCGCGGCGAAGGCGGCGGCGATCGCCGCGGCCAGGACGGCGATCACGGTGTACCGCCTGCGGGCACGGCGGGCGCGCCCCCGGGCGACGGTCAGGGCGGTGCTGGTGCTCACAGTTCGCGAACCTTCTGGCGGCGGACGACGTAGATGAAGAACGGGGCGCCGATCAGGGCGGTGACGATGCCCACCTGGAGTTCGGCGGGGCGGGCGATGATGCGCCCGGCCACGTCGGCGGCGGTCAGCAGGACGGCGCCGCCGAGCGCGGAGAAGGGGATGAGCCACCGGTGGCCTACCCCGACCAGCAGGCGGCACAGGTGTGGGACGACCAGCCCGACGAACCCGATCGGGCCGGTGACGGCGGTGACCGCGCCGCACAGGGCGACGGCCCCGAGGGCGGCGGCGCTCCGTGCCAGGGCCACGCGCTCGCCCAGCCCGGCGGCGAGGTCGTCGCCCAGGGCGAGGAGGTCGAGTCCGCGGGCGGAGAGCACGCAGACGGCGAACCCGGCGGCGAGGAACGGGGCCACCTGGGCGAGGCTGTCGAACGTGCCGCCGCCGACGCCGCCGATCTGCCAGGAGCGGACACTCTCGGCGATGTCACCACGCGGCAGGACCACGGCGGTGATGAACGAGGCCAGGGCGGCGGCGGTCGCCGACCCGGCCAGGGCCAGTTTGAGCGGGGTGGCGCCGCCCCGGCCCAGGGAGCCGATCGCGTAGACGAACACGGCGGTGACAGCGGCTCCGGCGATCGCGGTCCAGATGTGGCCGGTGGCGGTGGTCAGGCCGAAGTAGGCGATACCGGTCACGACGGCGAGCGAGGCGCCCATGTTCACGCCGAGGATGCCCGGGTCGGCGAGGGGGTTGCGGGTGACGCCCTGCATGACCGCGCCGGACACGCCGAGGGCCGCCCCGGCGAGGACGGCGAGCAGGGTGCGGGGGATGCGTTTGGCGACGGCGGCCTGGTCGAACCCCTCGGCCGATCCGCCCAGGGCGGCGGTGACGGCCGACCAGGGGACGTCGCGGGAGCCGATCACGAGGGAGGCGAACATGAGCGCGGCCAGCACGCCGAGGACGGCGAGCAGCCAGAGGGGACGGCCGCGTCCCGGGCGCCGCGCGGGGGCGGCGCCCGGGGCGGGCGGTGCTGCGGTGGCGGTCACTGGTCGCCGTCGGCGGCCGCGGCCAGCAGTTCCAGGTAGTCCTGGAGAACCCAGGAGATGGCCAGCGGGGTGGGGTTGGCGGCGGTGCCCAGGGGCTGGTCACCGGGGAGGTTGACGACGGCTCCGCTTTCCACGGCGGGCATCTGCGACAGCAGCGGGTCGGCCTCCAGGGCCGCCACGAGCTCGTCGCCGCCGTAGGTGACGATGATCTCGACGTCGTTGAAGGCGTCGGCCTGCTCGGCGCTGTAGGTCTGGGAGAACTGGTCGGTCTCGGCGGCGGCGGTGGCGACGCTCTCCGGGGTCGCCAGGCCCAGGTCCTCGAAGAACAGGGCGCGGGTGTCGTGCGGGGTGTAGAAGCTGACCTCGCTGAGGTCGGTGGTGTCCACGTGGGTGAGGAACATCGTGGACTTGCCTTCGAGCTGCGGGTACTCGGCGGCGGAGGCGTCGATCTCGGCCTCCAGGTCGTTGATGAGCTGCTCGCCCTCCTCGGCCATGCCGATGCCCTGGCTGTTGAACGCGATCATGTCCTGCCAGGGGGTGCCCCAGGCGGTCTCGGGGTAGGCGACGACGGGCGCGATCTCGCTGAGGGTGTCGTAGTCCTCCTGGGTGAGCCCGGAGTAGGCGGCGAGGATCACGTCCGGCCGGGTGTCGGCGACCGCCTCGAAGTCGATGCCGTCGGTCTCGTCGAAGAGGACGGGGGTCTCGGCGCCGAGTTCCTCCAGCTTCTCCTCGACCCAGGGCAGGACGCCGTCGCCGTCGTCGTCGCCGAAGTTGGCGGCGGCCATGCCCACGGGGACGACGCCCAGGGCGAGGGGGACCTCGTGGTTGGCCCAGTTGACGGTGGCGACGCGCTCGGGCTCGGCGTCGATCGTGGTGGTGCCGAGGGCGTGCTCGATGGTGATGGGGGTCCAGTCGCCGCTGGAGGCGTCTCCGGCCTCCTCGGCGGCGGGCTCCTCGGAGGAGCAGGCGACGAGGCCGAGGGTGAGGACCGCGGCCGAGGACAGCGCGATCAGGCGTGAAACGCGGGGCATGGGGTTTCCTTCCGGTGTTCGGCCGTGCGGTCCTGTGGCGGTTCCGCGGCCGGTGCTCTCGCGCCGCCGCGCTCCCGGGCGCACGGCTCTGTGCACGGGGTTCGGGCAGACGGGGAGAGGGGCGCCGTGGTGCGCGGATCCGTGCCCGGACCCGTGGCAGCCACAGCGGTTAGGTTTGCCTAACCGAATTTAAAGCCTGCCTGAAAAGTACGCAATCGCTGAGATCTGACATGGTTTGTAGCGAAACGGACATCACTGGTCCCGGAACCGGGCCGGGCTCATCCCCGTGACCCGTCGGAACGCCGCGCCGAACGCGCTCGCCGAGTGGTATCCGACGCTCTCGGCGACCTCCTCGATGCCCTCCCCCCTCGCCAGCATCCCGATCGCCTGCTGCACCCGCGCGGCGGCCAGCCACCGGCTGAACCCGAGCCCGGTCTCGGCGTGGAAGGCCCGCGTGAGCGTGCGGGTGCTCACACCGAGCCGCTCCGCCCACACGGCCAGGGGCGTGCCGTCGGCCGGATCGGCGCGGACCGCCTCGACGATCGGGGCGAGCAGCGGCGACTCGGGGATGCGCAGCAGCAGTTCGTTCTCGGCGGGGGCGAGCAGATCGAGCACCATCGCCTCCGTCCGCGCGCGTTCGGACGGGGTGAGGTCCTCGGCGCCGAGCCGGTCCAGCAGCAGGCGCAGGAGCCGGGTGATCCCCACCGCGACGGGCCGCTCGGAGATCGAGGGCACGGCGTGGATGCCGAACTGGACGGCGCGGTGCCAGGTCCCGGCCGGGGTCCACCCGGAGTGGGGCGCACCCGCCGGGATCCACAGGCCCAGCACGGGCGTGATCGTCCAGACCCGCGCCCCCACGGTGACCGAGGACGAACCCCGCTGGTTCCACAGCAGTTCGTGCGTGGGGTGGGAGTGCTCCTCCCAGAAGGTGTCCCTGGGGATGACCTCCGCCGAGGGCAGAGCGACGAAGGGCACCTCGATCTCACCGGCGGCGTAGCTGGGCAGGCGTCGGCGCTCGGCCGCGCCGCCCTGCGCCCCGGCGGCGCGCGGCGCGGCCCCGGTCGGCCGGATGTCTGGGTCGCTCACCCGGACAAGGCTAATCATCCCTGGTCGGAGCCGTGCTACCACCCCTCCCCTCGGCACGGGGGCAGAAGCGGCCCCGGGGGCCGGCGTGTCCCGGGCGACGGCGGCCACCGCACTGACTAGGTTCGACGTGACGCGGTCCCCTTCTCCTGCCGAGGAGTCCCATGCCCGGTGCGGTCGGACCCCAGCCGGTCCCCACGAGCCGGGCACGCCGCGGCGCCCGAACGCTGTGCTCGGCGGTGCTGGCCGTGTGGGCGGGCGCCGCCACGGGCTGCGAGGTCGACGGCGAGGCCCTCCTCAAGGGGCGGGAGCCGTCACCGGAGACCGAGATCGACGGCAACGCCAACACCGCCGAGGTCGTGGCCGCCGCCGACGCCTTCCTCAGCACCCTGTCCGGGGAGCAGCGGAGCGAGGCCCTGCACGAGTTCCGGGACGAGGCCAAGCGGACCGGCTGGTCCTACGTGCCCTTCGACTACCTCAGGCGCAACGGCCTGGCCCTGGCCGACATGGACGGAGAGCAGAGGGAAGCGGCCCTGAGTGTCATGCGGGCGGCCCTCAGCGAACAGGGGTTCCGCCAACTCCAGGGCATCCGCGCGGCCGACGCCCGCCTCGCGTCGATCCAGGAGTCGCGGGAGGACGAGGACGATGGCGGCGCCTCCCCCGAGGCGGAGGGCCCGGAGTACGGCGCCGACCTGTACGCGATCGCCTTCTTCGGGGAGCCGGACGAGACGAGCGAGTTCATGATCCAGTTCGGCGGCCACCACCTGGCCTACAACCTCACCTACGGCGGCGGCGACGTGAGCATGTCCCCCACCCTGACGGCGGTCGAGCCGGTGGAGTTCGAGTGGGAGGGCCGGTCCTACGCCCCGCTGGCCGACTCCCAGGAGGCCACCCTGTCCGCCGTCGCCGCCCTCACCGGCGCTCAGCGGGCCGCCGCCGAGATCGAGAGCGAGAACGAGGACGCGTTCGACCACCTCACCCTGGGTCCGGGCGACAGCGGCCCCTACCCCGCGCCCAAGGGCATCGTGGTCGCCGAACTCACCGAGGAGCAGCAGGACCTGGTCACCGCGATGGTGCGCACCTGGGTGGACGACATGGACGCCGAGTCCGCCGAACGGCTCGTCGCCAAGTACGTGTCCGAATACGACCGCACCTACCTGGGGTGGAGCGGCGCCACGGACGCCGACGACGTGAAGACCTACGTCCGCCTCCAGGGGCCCTCCGTGTGGATCGAGTACGCCAACCGGCCCGACAGGGTCATGGACGGCGTGCACCCGCACACCGTCTTCCGCGACAGGACCTCCGACTACGGGTGGACCTGAGCCCGGACGGGCCGGGGAGGGCTCACTCGGGGACGCGGTCGGCGGGGAAGCCGCCCGTGGCCACCGGCCCCCAGCGCTCCGGGGTGACGCGCACGAGCGCCTTGCCCTGGCGGCGCATCGCCTCGCGGTACTCGTCCCAGTCCGGGTGCTCCCCCGCGATCACCCGGAAGTACTCGACGAGCGGCTCGACCGCCGCCTGACCGTCGATGACCTCGGCACTCCCGTCGATCTGCACCCAGGGGCCGTCGAAGTCGTCGGAGAGCACGACCACGCTCACCCGCGCGTCCCGGGCCGCGTTGCGCGCCTTGGCCCGCTCCGGGTAGGTGGAGACCACGATCCGCCCCTGCCCGTCCACACCGCACGTGACCGGGGACGCCTGCGGGGAGCCGTCCCGGCGGCGGGTGATGAGCAGGGCCCGGTGCCGGGTCCGGACGAAGTCGATCAGTGCGTTGCGGTCGACCCCGGTGTTGGTGGCGATCTTGGGGCTCATGGTTCCTCGATTCCTCGGTTGCGGAAGGTCGGTCCCAGTAGACCGGCCACGGCCGTCCACACGGGCACGACACAGCTAACGGGCGGCGAAGGAGGCCGCGAACAGGACCGCCGCCGAGACCAGCAGCGCCCCCGGAGCCCCGGCCGAACCCGCGACTCCGGCCGCGGCGGCGGGGATAGCCACCTGGCCGAGCCGGTTCCCCCACATGCGCAGGGCCAGCGCCGCCCCCCGCGCGCCCTCCGGGGCGGCCGTGGCCACCTCCGCCATGGTGAGCGGCTGGCCCAGACCGAACAGGAACCCGCCCGCCGCCAGCACCGAGCCGAGCGCCACCGGGCCGATGCCCGGCACCGCCACCAGGGCCAGGGACAGCCCGGCGACCGCCGTGCTCGCCACGATCAGGCTCCGGCGCGACCAGCGGTTGAGCAGCCACGGCAGGCACAGGCGCGAGATCAGGGAGGTGCCGGCGCGCAGGCTCAGCAGGACCCCGACGAGTACGGGCGAGAGGCCCTGGCTCTCGGCGATCAGCGGCAGGTAGGCGGTGAGGATGTCCACGGCCGACAGCAGCGCCAGGCTGGACAGGAGCGCGGCGGGCATCCAGCGGCGGCTCAGGATCTCGCGCGTGGTCGCGGCGGGTCCGTCCCGGCGCGCGTGGGCGGGGGCGCGCACGGCCATCAGGGGCAGGACCGCCAGCGAGGCCAGTGCGGCCAGGACACCGGCGACTGTCAGGGCGGTGGAGGTGGCCTGGAGCAGGGCGGGACCGGAGGCGTCGGCGAGCAGCCCGCCGGAGATCAGCGGTCCGGCGAGCTGGCCCAGGGAGGCCGCAGCGGTGAACCAGCCGAAGTCGCGGTCCAGGTGCTCGGGGGGCGACAGGCGGGCGATGATGCCCTGTCCGGCGACCATGCACAGCAGGTGGCCCACACCCACCACGGTGCTGGCCAGGGCGATCGAGACCAGGCCGCCGGTGCCCG
Source organism: Nocardiopsis sp. LOL_012 (assembly GCF_048060475.1). Taxonomy (NCBI): domain Bacteria; kingdom Bacillati; phylum Actinomycetota; class Actinomycetes; order Streptosporangiales; family Nocardiopsidaceae; genus Nocardiopsis; species Nocardiopsis sp. LOL_012. The sequence continues at coordinate 29,596 of NZ_JBHMIV010000041.1, forward strand.
CCAGCAGGAGGCTTCCGGCGGCGAGGAGGGCGGCGCCCAGCCCGATGATCCAGCCGATCCGGCTGACGCGGTCGGTGGTTCGGCCCACGGAGACCGCGATGAGCAGCGGCACCAGGGCGTAGACGGCGGTGACCAGGCCGACGGCGACGGCGTCGCCGCCCAGGGCGATCGTGCGGTAGGAGATGAGCGGGCGGATGAGGTTGAGGGCGGTGTTGGCGAACACCACGCTCACCAGGAGCGGCAGCAGCCACCCCTGCCCGGTCGGCCCCGTGCGCACCATGGCTCCCCCTCCCCCATCTAGGACACCCGCGACGGCAGAGGATCATCCCACGCGGGGCCACCGGGCCCGCGCACCGCCCCCGCCGGGCGCGCGGAACGGCGGCGGTGGGGGCGGGGCCGCGGCCCCGCCTCACCTCACGGTCGAGGTTCGCTCCAAGGCGAAACTCAGCGCCGAGGTTCGCCCCAGGACGAACCTCGACTACACAACAACGAACCCTGACCCCGCTCGTTGGGCGGAGCCCGCGCGCCCGGAAGGCTTCCAGGGGTCCCGGGCGCGCGGAGACTAGGCGTCCCGTCGGCACCTGTGGGCGAGCCGGGCGCGCAGCGCGGCCGTATCCGGGGCGGTGATCTCCTCGAAGGGGTCACCCGACCCGGACCAGCCGGGCGGGCGGTGGGCCACGTAGGTCACCGTGCCGTCTGCGGCGGTGCGGGTGGTGAGCACCCACGCCCCGCGCTGGATCTGGTCCAGGGCGTGTTCCAGGGCGCTCACGTGGCCCTCTCCTTCCCCAGGTGTTCCAGGGGCGAGGTCCACACCAGCGGCGGCCGGTGCGGGTCGGGCCGGTCGGTGACCGCCACCCGGGTCAGGTGCCCCCGCGTGGCGGCGTAGACCGCCCGCCCCTCCAGGTCCGGGCCGAGGTAGCGCAGCCCGGCGCCGTGCCCGCGCGCCCACGCCGTCAGGTCGGCCAGGGTGGACAGCTCGGCGATGTCGCACACGTGGTTCATGTCAGACCACCCGCCGGATGGAACGCGCCCGCTCGGGCTGCGCCCCGGTGGTGTAGGCCACCGGCAGGCGCGAGAGCGCTCCGTCGACCATGTCCAGCGCCCCGAGCAGGTCCCCCGAATCGGCGGCGTAGCCCAGCGCGCGGCGGGCGGCCGCGCCCCGGTCGCGGACCAGTTCCAGGTAGAGCAGGTGCCCGTCCGCACCGCCGGGCGGGGGCACGTCCAGGACGTCGCGGATGGCCGCGAGCAGGTCGGAAGTGGTGATGTCGATCATGCGGCCGCCCCCCGGTCGAGCAGGAGCCGGATCGCCAGCGCCAGCGGCGCGAGGTCTCCGGCCGGGTGGGAGACGTAGAGCCGCACGCGGGAGGAGCGGTGTCGGCGGCGGGACAGCCGATCGGCGGCGCGGTGGCGGACCACCGCCAGGGCGGACGGGTGCAGGTAGCGCAAAGCGCACACCTCCTGGGTTGGGTGCCGGATGGGAGGTCCGGCGACTGCATTGGGTAATGCCATGATCCATGTTGGCCACTGAATTTGCAATGCCAAAGAAAAACTTTCATGCTGGATATAGCCTCTGGTGGATACAAAAAAGATTGGTGGATGACTAAATGTCCCGTAGTGCGAAGATCGACGTAGGATCAAGCCACAGCCGCACCCGAAGGAGGCCAGACGTGACCGGCAGCCCCACCGTGCGCCGACGGCGCCTCTCGTACCTCCTCCGCGACATGCGCGAGGTGAAGGGCTACACCGCCCAGTACGTGACGGACCAGCTCGGCTGGTCGCGGGGCAAGCTGACACACATCGAGCAGAACCAGTGGAAGCGGCCCAACCGCCGTGACATCGAGGACCTGCTCGACATCTACGAGGTAGAGGACTCAGATCAGCGAGAGGCCGCGCTCGCGCTCGTTCGCCAGGCACGCCAGCGCGGATGGTGGGTGTCCTACTCAGATGTCTAGGGAGGGGGCACGTTCATCGGTCTGGAAGCCGAAGCGAAGTCGATCCGCACGTTCGAAGCCCTCGCCATCCCCGGATTGCTCCAGACCGAGGAGTACGCCCGCGCGGTCGTCCGCTCCGGAGGGATCACCGACGAGGACGACATCGACCGGCGCGTACAGGCCCGCATGATCCGCAAACAGGTCCTCACCGGACCAGACGCTCCTCTGTACTGGGCCATCATCGACGAGGCAGCACTCCACAAGATCGGCCCCGACCTCGCGGAACAGCTCCAATACCTTCTCGATGCACAGTGTCCGACCCTCGGCATCCAGGTACTGCCGCACGAAGCGGGACCACATGCCGCGCTCACCGGGCCGTTCGTGATCCTGGACTTCCCCGAGCCCGATCCGAGCGCGGTCTACGTCGACACGGGTTCCGATGAGCTGTACCTGGAAAAGCCTCCGCACCTCGCGCGATACGAGAGCCTCTGGAGGCACATCCAAGCCACCGCACTCTCGGTGGAGAAATCGCGCCACCTGATCGCGGCGCTACTCAACTCGACGCAGAAGGCACCGAACCCATGAGCATCGCCCACACGAACCCGTCCAACTGGCGTAAGTCCAGCTACAGCAGTTCACATGGCCAGAACTGCGTGGAGGTCGCCGACCTCCCCCACGGTGTGGCCGTGCGCGACACCCAGAACCGGAAGTCCGGACACCTCGCGTTCGGTGCTGAGGCGTGGTCCGCGCTTCTGGGCACTATGCGCACCGGCCGATAGGACGCCAGACACAAGAAGACCCCCGGCACTCCGGGGGCCTTCCGCATGCATTACCCAATGCATATCCCACACCGAGTCTATCGGCCAGGGCGGTGAGCGGCCAGATGCCGAGTCCGTAGGGCTGCGTGCGCGAGCCCAGGGCGATATGGTTGAGGGCAGGCCGCGCAGTCGATGTCACAAGAAGATAAAGCGCTGCGTTGTCCCAGGTCATTTAGTGTGAGCCCCGCGCACGCGGGGATGGACCGCTCCTCCAGTCCCTCCTCCGGACGTTCCAGGCGTGAGCCCCGCGCACGCGGGGATGGACCGCCGACCAGCGCGCCCTGGGCACCAGCCCGGACGTGAGCCCCGCGCACGCGGGGATGGACCGCTCGGTGAGCGCATCGGCCGCGCCGTGGCCGAGTGAGCCCCGCGCACGCGGGGATGGACCCCCGCCCCACATGCTGTCCTTGTCGTAGACGCGGTGAGCCCCGCGCACGCGGGGATGGGGGCGACCCCTGCGCCAGTGCAGGGGCCACCCGCCCGCAAGCACCACTCCCCCGTTATCAACCTCATGCGCCCCTGTGACCAGTCGTTATGCCCTCGTTTACAGACCACGGCATCCGGGATGGTGTCATGGAACGCATGGACCGTCCTGACCAGAACCCGGAGAACCCCACCACCACGGAGCAGTGGCACCGCTGGACCGACTGGCCACTCGTGGCGGCGGCCTTCCTGTTCCTCGGTGCCTACGCCTGGCCGATCCTCGACCCCGCCTTGGGGCATCCGTGGCTGTTCGTCTGCAACACGGCCATGGCCGTCACGTGGGTGGCCTTCGTCGTCGACTACGCCGTCCGCCTGTGGATCGCCCCGAACCGCTGGCGGTTCGTGCGCACGAACCTCGTGGACCTGGCGATCATCACCCTGCCCATCCTGCGCCCGCTGCGCCTCCTGCGCCTGCTCACCGTCCTGACCGTGCTGAACCGCACGCTGTCGGTCACCTTCCGCAGCCGCATCTCCATGTACGCCGCCCTCGGCACGACCCTGCTCATCGTGGTCGCCGCACTGGCCGTGCTCGACGCCGAACGCGGCATGGAGGGCGCCAACATCCAGACCTTCGCGGACGCGCTGTGGTGGGCGCTGGTGACCATCACCACGGTGGGCTACGGCGACTTCTACCCCGTCACCACCGAGGGCCGGTTCATCGCCGTGGGCCTGTTCATCGGCGGTATCGCCCTGGTGGGTGTGGTGACCGGTTCCCTCTCCTCCTGGTTCATCGAGAAGGTGCGCGACAGTTCCGACCGCGACGACGAGCAGGCCGCGATCCGCACGCTCACCGCGGAGGTCCGGGCTCTGCGGCGCGAACTGGACGAGCAGGAGCCGGCCGAGGCCGCCACCGCCGCCTCCGCCGAACCCGGGTCCGCGCCGCCCTCGGCGAACTGACCGCCGCCGACAGCGGATTGACCACGCAGTCGGGGGCCGCTCCCTCCGCTGGAACCCCAGCGCGAGGAGCGGCCCCCGACCTATGTGCGGGCCGTCCGGCCGTCAGTCGTTGCCCGCCTCCAGGGCGGCGTGGTCGAGCAGGTCGCCCTCCTCCGAACCCTGGCCGCGGGAGGCGATCGCCTCGGCGCCGCCCTCGGGCATCGCGCCGATGAGCCCGGTGGCGGCGGCCTGCGCGGCGCCGATCGTGGCGGGCTGGGTGGCGTCGCCCACCAGCCCGAGGCGGGCGTACTCCTCCAGCTTGGCGCGCGAGTCGGCGATGTCGAGGTTGCGCATGGTCAACTGGCCGATGCGGTCGACGGGGCCGAACGCGGAGTCCTCGGTGCGCTCCATGGACAGTTTGTCCGGGTGGTAGCTGAACGCGGGGCCGGTGGTGTCCAGGATCGAGTAGTCCTCGCCGCGCCGCAGGCGCAGGGTCACCTCGCCGGTCACGGCGGTGCCCACCCAGCGCTGGAGGGACTCGCGCATCATGAGGGCCTGCGGCTCCAGCCAGCGCCCCTCGTACATGAGCCGTCCCAGGCGCCGTCCCTCGTTGTGGTAGAGGCTGATGGTGTCCTCGTTGTGGATGGCGTTGACCAGCCGCTCGTAGGCGGTGAACAGCAGTGCCATGCCGGGGGACTCGTAGATGCCGCGGCTCTTGGCCTCGATGATGCGGTTCTCGATCTGGTCGGACATGCCCAGGCCGTGGCGTCCGCCGATCGCGTTGGCCTCCAGGACCAGGTCCACGGCGGAGGGGAAGTGCTTGCCGTTGATGGTGACCGGACGGCCCTGTTCGAACCCGATTGTCACGTCCTCGGCGGCGATCTCCACCTCGGGGTCCCAGAAGCGCACGCCCATGATGGGCTGGACGATCTCGATGCCGGTGTCCAGGTGCTCCAGGGACTTGGCCTCGTGGGTGGCGCCCCAGATGTTGGCGTCGGTGGAGTAGGCCTTCTCCTCGCTGTCCCGGTAGGGCAGGCCTCGCTCGACCAACCACTCCGACATCTCCTTGCGGCCGCCGAGCTCGTTGACGAAGTCGGCGTCGAGCCAGGGCTTGTAGATGCGCAGGGCCGGGTTGGCGAGCAGGCCATAGCGGTAGAACCGCTCGATGTCGTTGCCCTTGTAGGTGGAGCCGTCACCCCAGATCTGCACGCCGTCCTCCAGCATGGCGCGCACCAGCAGGGTGCCGGTGACGGCCCGCCCGAGGGGTGTGGTGTTGAAGTAGGCGCGGCCGCCGGAGCGGATGTGGAACGCGCCGCAGGCCAGGGCCGCGAGTCCCTCCTCCACCAGGGCCGCACGACCGTCGACCAGCCGGGAGACCTCCGCGCCGTACTCGGTGGCGCGGCCGGGCACGGAGGCGATGTCGGGTTCGTCGTACTGGCCGATGTCGGCGGTGTAGGTGCACGGGACGGCGCCCTTCTCGCGCATCCACGCGACCGCCACCGAGGTGTCGAGACCCCCGGAGAAGGCGATCCCGACGCGTTCACCGACGGGCAGAGAGGTGAGTACCTTGGACATGGCAATAAGTATGCATGAATATGCATGCTCATTCAAACCCGGGGGAGCGGTGTGTCGAACGGCACCGCTCCCGGGCCCCTCGGGCGGCTCCGGTCAGGTCCGGGCCGCGGACATGACCACGTCCACCAACCGCTCGGCGGCGTCGGGGCGGCCCGCCTGGCGCGCCCGGTCGGCGATGCGCTCGCGCCGCTCGGGATCGTCCAGCAGTGGCTCGACCGCCTCGCGCAGGCGCTGGGGGTCCACCTCCTCCAGCAGGGCCACCGCCGCGCCCGAGTCCTGGAGGTGGCGGGCGTTGTGCCGCTGCTCGTCCCCTGCCGAGGTGGCCAGCGGGACGAACACGGCGGCCTTGCCGAGCGCGGTGAGTTCGGCGATCGTCCCCGCGCCGCTGCGGGAGACCACCACGTCGGCGAGGGCGAGGACGTCGGGCAGCTCCGGTCCGACGAACGCGGTCAGGTGGTACCGGCCCAGCAGCTCGGGGTCCAGACCGCTCGTGGCCTCGCGGAGCGCCTCCTCGTTGGCCGCGCCGCACTGGTGGACGACGTTGGCCCGGGTGAGCAGCCACGGCAGCAGGTCGCGCACGGTCTCGTTGATCTGCACCGAGCCCTGTGCACCGCCGGTGACGTACACGGTGGGCCGCTCCGGGTCCAGGCCCTCGAACCCGAGCCCGCCGGCGGCCTTGGCGGCGTCACCGGTGAGCACCTCCGGGCGGACCGGGTTGCCGGTCACCACCGCGCGGTCGCGCACCCCGTCGGGCAGCAGTTCGGTGGTGGAGGGCGAGGACACCGCGACACTGGTGGCGAAGCGCGCGAGGACCTTGTTGGCCAGCCCCAGACGCACGGTCTGCTCGTGCACCACCAGCGGCCGGCGGCACACCGCCGTGCCCAGGCCGACCGGGACGGCCACGTAGCCGCCGGTGGCCAACACGGCGTTGGGGGCGAACCGCTTGATGATCCGCCGCGCCTGGGAGACGCCGCGGGGCACGTTGGCCATGTCCCGCATGTTCTCGCCGTTGAGCATCCTCAGGGGGTTGGCCGCGCGGCGGACCTTGCCCACGGCGACCGACTCGAACTCGATGCCGTTGGCGGCGGCCACGCGCTGCTCCAGGCTGTCGGCGGCGCCGATCCACAGGACCCTGAGGGTGCCGCCCCCTTCCTCCCACCGGCTCCTCAGGGCGTTGACGGCGGTCAGGGCGGGGTAGGTGTGCCCTCCCGTCCCTCCGCCGGTCACGACGAGGCGCAGTTCCTGGGCTTGGCTGTTGTGCACGGCGTTCCCATCTGATGGCCCGCGGGAGCCACGGGCGGGGGTTCACAGGTCTCTAGGGGGAATCCGCGGCCTCGACGGGCCGGGGCGGCCCTGACGCGGGTCGCGATAGCACGTTAGCCCCCCTGAGCCCCCGCCGCACACACGTTCCGGCCTTGCGTATCCCCTGACCTGGATCGACACTGATGGGAGAATGGGGCACGGGTTCCCTGACGGGACCCGGACCTTGGGCAGCGGGGACGCCGGTACCCGTCGGCCGGCACGGACCGAGACCGGCACAGGGGGGTGCCGCGCCATGGGCACGGCCGCCGACATCCAACGCGAGTACTTCACCGCGATACGCTCCGGTGACAGCGAGGGGATCCGGCGCATGCTCCACCCCGAGTACGGGTTCACCGACGAGGAGGGCGCCAGTCAGGGCGTCGACGGCCGCCTGATCAGGAACTGGATGTTCAGTCAGGCGTTCCCGGACTGGGAGCTCACGGTCCGCAGGCAGATCGAGGCGGACGGGGTGAGCGTCCTGGAGGGGACCGTCACGGGCACACACCGCGGACCGCTGATCGACGTCCCCGCCAGCGGGCGGCGGATCAGTGTCGACCTGTGCAGTGTGGTGGACGTCCGCGACGGCCTGATCCTGCACGAGCGCGAGTACGTCGACAAGTTCACGCTGCTCCAACAGGTCGGCGGGATGCCCCCCACCTCGTGACCGCACGACCGTCTCCGCTGGGCCGGAGGGGCTTTCCACGATCCAGGTTCATCACTCTAAGTAGTCGGGTAATGACTCCATGAAATCTCCGAGGGCGGGACCGTCCACCGCCGCCACCAAGGAAGACGGAAAGGAACCGCGTTGGCGAACCACAGACGTCCCGCGTCCACCACCCGAACCGCTGTCGCCTGTACCGCCCTGACCACGGCGCTCACCGCGTCCCTGCTCCACGCCCCGCCCGCCGCGGCCGCCGAGGACTCCCGGCGCGCCCCCAGCGTCTGCGAGACCTCCGCCCAGACGCCGCCCAAACGCCAGATGCGCGGCGAGTGGATCGCGGGCGTGCACAACATCGACTGGCCCAGCCGTCAGGGCATGACGGCGCAGGAGCAGCGCGACGAGCTGACCGGGCTCTACGACGAGGCACGCGCCAACGGCCTCAACGCGGTGTTCGTCCAGATCCGCCCCACCGCCGACGCCTTCTGGCCCTCCCCCCACGAACCGTGGTCGCGGTGGCTCACCGGCGAGCAGGGCGGCGACCCCGGCTACGACCCGCTGGAGTTCGCCGTCGAGCAGGCCCACGCCCGCAACCTGGAGTTCCACGGCTGGTTCAACCCCTACCGGGTGGCGCTGCACGACGACCTGGACCGGCTGGCGGCGGACCACCCCGCCCGGCGCAACCCCGACTGGGTGTTCGAGTACGGCGGTCGCCTCTACTACGACCCGGGCGTGCCCGAGGCCCGCGCGTTCGTGATCGAGGCGATGATGCACGCGGTGGACAACTACGACCTGGACGGCGTGCACTTCGACGACTACTTCTACCCCTATCCCGTGAGCGGGGTGCCGGTCCCGGACCAGGACACCTTCGCCGAGCACGGGGCCGGGTTCGAGGACATCGCGAACTGGCGGCGCCACAACGTCGACCTGCTGGTCGAGGGGATGAGCCGGGCCGTGCACGAGGCCAAGCCGCACGTGCGGTTCGGCGTCAGCCCGTTCGGGATCTGGCGCAACGCCTCAAGCGACCCGGACGGCTCGGCCACCCGCGGGTTCGAGTCCTACGACCGCATCTACGCCGACAGCCGCCGGTGGGTGCGCCAGGGGTGGCTGGACTACGTCAACCCGCAGATCTACTGGGAGATCGGGCTCGACGTGGCCGACTACGCCGAACTGGTGGGCTGGTGGGAGCGTGTCACCGCGGGCACCGGCACCCACCTGTACATCGGCCAGGCCGCCTACAAGGTCGGCGACGAGGGCGCCTGGTCCGACCCCGGTGAGCTCTCCGCGCACCTGAACCTGAACCGCGACCACCCCGGCGTGGACGGCGACGTGTTCTTCAGCGCCACGTCCCTGCGCACCAACGCCGCAAAGGCCATGGAGACCGTGGTCGAGGAGCACTACGGCCACCCCGCCCTCATGCCGCTGGACGAGGACCTGGGCGACGCGGCACCCGCTCCGCCCGTGGCCGAGGCGGCCGTGCGGGCGGGCGGGAACGTGCTCATCCCGGTCAGCCCGGGGGAGGGCGCCCCAGGGCTCCCCGCGCCGGCCTCCTACGCCGTCTACGCCTTCGAGGGCGACCTGGACCCGCGCGAGGACCCCTGCCTGCTGGAGGACCCGCGTTCGATCGCGGCCACCGTGCGCGCCGACGCCTACGGCAGGGCCGCCGTCACCGTGCCCGACCCTGGCGAGCGCACCTACTACGTGACGGCGCTGGACCGGTTCCACCGCGAGAGCGCGCCGTCCGCGCCGGTCCGGCCGGCCCGGTCGGATTCCTGAGCGGCGCCGTCAGCAGCGTTCGCGCAGCACCCGCACACCGTCGCCGGTGAGGTCGTCGCAGAACACGCCGCGCCCGGTCATGGCCATGATGAGCGCCAGGGTCGGGCCGGACACGAGCGACCCCTCGCCGGCGGCGAACGGTCCGTCCGCCGCCTCCAGGCGCAGTCCGCCGATGCGCCCCTTGGCGACCACGGCCATGTCGGTGCCGCTGTAGTACTCGGCCAGCTCGGTGAGGACGTCGATCGGGTACCGGCGCGCGATACCCAAAGGGCGGCGGATGTCCTCGCCGTGTACGACGGCCTCGCCGAGGGTGGGCAGGACCGGGAGGGGCGCGGTCGTGCTGGTGACGGCGGCGCGGAAGTTCTCCAGGGTGTCGGCGGGGGTGCGGCCCATCCGCTCGGCCAGGCGCATGGCGACCTGCCTGTCGAAGTCGAACCGGCAGCGGACCACCCCGGCCAGCCACCGCATGCGGCTCAGGGAGGCGCCCGCCGTCATGTGGGCGAGCACCTCGCGGACGGTGAGGCCGGTGCACAGGGACGGGGTGTCCCACTGTGCTTCGGTGAGGTCGGCGAGGTCGGCGGCCAGGGCCGCGCGTTCGGTGTGGGCGGCCGCCCAGAGAGGGTTCATGCGGCGACGGTAGCGGACGGCACCGACACGCGGCGGTCCGGCTAGGAGCGGGGCCGGTCCGCGCCCCGTCGGCGGTGCTCCGCCGCGCCCTCTACCGTGGAACGACGGCGACGGAGAGGGGCCACGGTGGTACAGCACCGGATGCGGATTGGTGAGGTGGCGGAGCGCACGGGGCTGTCCCTGCGCACGATCCGCTACTACGGCGAGGTCGGGCTGGTGGCGCCCTCCGCGCGCTCCCAGGGCGGGTTCCGGCTCTACACCGCCTCCGACGTGGACCGCCTCCAGTTGATCAAGCGGATGAAGCCGCTGGGGTTCAGCCTGGAGGAGACCCGCGACCTGCTGGTGGCCGTCGACGGCCTGGAGTCCGCCGCCACCGGCGAGGACGAGCGCCGGGCCCTGGCCGAGCGGCTGGACCGGTTCGAGGCAGACATCGCCGAGCGGTGCGCCGCGCTGCGCCGCCAGTTGGATATGGCCGAGGAGTTCGGCGAGCGGCTGCGGCGCAAGCAGCGCGACGCCTCAGCCTGACTGGCGCACCGACCGCGCCACAACCCCCGAACGAGGAGCCCCCTTGTCCGCCACCGGCCCCGATACCCCCTCCGCCACCGAGCGCCCCGAACCCGCCGCACGCGGCCGGACCCGGATCGTCGCGGTCTCCTCGCTGCTGCTCATGCTGAGCGGACCCGGGCAGACGGCCGGGATCTCGGTCTTCGTCGACCACGTCATCGCCGACCTGGGCATCGGCCGTTCCGCGGTCTCCCTGGCGTACATGGTCGGCACGCTCTCGGGAGCGCTCGCCCTGCCCTGGATCGGGCGGGCGGTGGACCGGTTCGGGGTGCGCCGGACGCTGGCCGCCGTCGCCCTGGGCTTCGGGGCCTTCCTCGTCGGCCTGGCCTGTGTGCAGGAGGTGGTCGGCCTCACCGCCGGGTTCGTCGGCGTCCGGGCCCTGGGCCAGGGCGGTGTGACACTGGTGGCCACGACCGCCGTCGCCATCACCGTGACACGCAACCGCGGGTTCGCGCTTGGGGTGGTCACCTCCCTGGGGTCCGCGGGGATCTCCCTGTTCCCGCTCATCGCCGAACAGGTGGTCACGCTGGTGGGCTGGCGCTACACCTTCGCTGCCGAGGCTCTGCTCGTCTGGGCCGTCGTGCTGCCCATCGCCTTCTGGGGGCTGCGCGGAGCCGGTCCGGCCGCCGAGGGCTCCACGGGCGGTGAGGGCGCGGTCCGCGGGGAGGCGTCCGCGCCGGCACCGGAGTGGCCGCTGCGGGAGGTGGCGCGCACGTCGGTCTTCTGGGCCATGGCGGCCGGTGTGGCGTGCAGCGGGCTGGTCGCCACCGCCGTGTTCTTCCACCAGATCTCGGTCCTGGGCGAGCGGGGGCTCTCCCCCACCGAGGCCGCGGCCAACTTCCTGCCGCAGACCGTCGCCGGCCTGGGCGCCTCGGTCCTGTTCGGGTGGGCGGCCGACCGGTTCTCCCCCAAGGTGCTGATGTGCGCCTCCATGGCCCTGCACGCGGGGGCGCTCGCCGTGCTGCCGCTGGTCGGCCCCGGTGCGGGCGCGCTCCTGTACGGGGTGGCCCTGGGGTCGGCGGCGGCGGGCGCGCGGGCCGTGGAGGGCGCGGCGCTGCCGTACTACTTCGGAACGGCGAACCTGGGGTCCCTGCGCGGCCTCACCCAGGGGATCGTGGTCGCCGCCACGGCGGTCGGGCCGATCCTGCTGTCGCTGGCACACCAGTGGGCGGGGTCCTACCGTCCGGGGGTGCTGGCCCTGGCGGCGCTGTGCGCGGTGGTCGGGATCGGGGTGTGCTTCGCGCGGCCTCCCAGTCCACGCGTGGTCCCATGATGTGAAGAACCGGGCATTAACTCACATTTCATCACTCTGCGCCATGTGTGAGGGGTATCTCAGTCGCCCACGGTGACGCCAACCCTCACGTAACGGTAGAGTCTGACGCGTCGGGCCGACCTCGGCCCGCCCCCTTCGATCCTCCACCGCGCCCGGCGAGGGCCCCACGCCCCCGGTGCGCCGGTGCCTGCCTTCCGACAGACCGAACACCGCGGTCCGTGCTGTGGACCGCCCGAAACCAGAGGGGTTCCATGGCTCCGCCCGTGAAGACCCGAGCAGGATCGCTCAAGTCCAGGATCCCCGGCGCCGCCCAGCTCCGCGCGGACGTGCTCGCCGGTCTGGTCGTGGCGCTGGCCCTGATCCCCGAGGCCATCGCCTTCTCCATCATCGCCGGGGTCGACCCGCGTGTGGGGCTGTACGCCTCCTTCGTCATGGCCGTCGCCATCTCCTTCCTCGGCGGCCGCCCCGCGATGATCTCCGCCGCCACCGGTGCGATGGCCCTGGTCGCCGCCCCGCTGTCCATGGAGTACGGCGTCGACTACCTCCTGGCCGCCACCATCCTGGCGGGGGCGATCCAGATCATCCTGGGCCTACTCGGGGTGGCCAAGCTCATGCGGTTCGTCCCGCCGAGCGTCATGACCGGGTTCATCAACGCCCTGGCCATCCTCATCTTCCTGTCACAACTGCCCCACCTGAGGGGCGTGGGCTGGCCGGTCTACGCCATGGTCGCCGTCGGCCTGGCCATCATCTTCGGCCTGCCCAGGCTGACCACCGTCGTGCCCGCCCCGCTGGTGGCGATCGTGGTGCTGACCGCCGCGGCCCTCGCCCTGGGCATCCCGGCCAGCACGGTCGGGGACATGGGCGAACTGCCCGACAGTGTCCCCTTCCCGTTCCTGCCGGACGTGCCCCTGACCCTGGAGACCCTGACCCTCATCGCGCCGTTCTCCCTCACGCTGGCGCTGGTGGGGCTGATGGAGTCGCTGATGACCGCGAAGGTCGTCGACGAGCGGACCGAGACCTCCTCGGACCACTCCCGCGAGGCGCGCGGCCAGGGCATCGCCAACGTGATCGTGGGCTTCTTCGGCGGCATGGCCGGGTGCGCGATGATCGGCCAGACGATGATCAACATCTCCTCGGGCGCCCGCACCCGGGTCTCGACCTTCCTGGCCGGGGTGTTCCTGCTGATCCTGTGCGTGGTGCTGGGCGACCTCGTGGGCATGATCCCGATGGCCGCGCTGGTCGCTGTGATGGTCTTCGTGTCGGTGGTGACCTTCGACTGGCACAGCGTCGCCCCCAGGACGGTGCGGCGGCTGCCCTGGACCGAGACGCTGGTCATGGTCACCACGGTCGCGGTGGTGGTCTACACCCACAACCTGGCCATGGGCGTGATCGTCGGCGTGGTCGTGTCGATGGTGCTCTTCGCCCAGAAGGCCGCCACCCAGGCCGACGTCACCAGCGTCCTGGACCCCGAGGGCGGCACCCGCGTCTACTCAGTGCACGGCGAGCTGTTCTTCGCCTCCACCAACCAGTTGGTGGGCCGCTTCGACTACGCCGAGAAGGACCTGTCCAAGGTGGTCGTGGACATGTCGGAGGCCCACGTGTGGGACTCCTCGGCGGTCGCGGCGCTCGACCACGTCTCCGAACACTTCCGCAAGCACGGCGTCGAGGTCGAGATCACCGGCCTCAACGGGCCGAGTCGGCAGTTGCACAAGGAGCTGACCGGTACCCTGGCCGGCGGCCACTGACGGCCCGGGGGTAGGAAGGGGGCACGGGCCGTCAGCGGCCCGCGCCCCCTTCGCCGTCTCCGAGGAGCCCCATGACCGACACCACCGCCAGGACCGCACTCGTGACGGGGGCCTCCTCCGGGATCGGGGCCGCCGTGGCCGCCGCCCTGGTCGGGCGCGGCTACCGCGTCTACGGCACCAGCCGCTCCCCCGGTTCGGTCTCCGAGCCGGTCCCCGGGGTGGAGTACCTGGCACTGGACCTGGCCGACCAGTCATCGATCGAGGCGTGCGCGGCCGCCGCCGGGGCGGTGGACGTGCTGGTCAACAACGCCGGTGAGAGCCAGAGCGGCCCCTTCGAGGAGCTGCCGCCCGAGGCCCTGGAGCGGCTCTTCCGGGTCAACGTGCTCGGACAGGTCCGGCTGACCCAGCTCCTGCTCCCGGGGATGCGCGAACGCGGGTACGGCCGGGTGGTGATGGTGGGCTCCATGCTGGCGAGCTTCCCGCTGGCCTACCGGTCCTCCTACGTGGCGAGCAAGGCGGCGCTCAAGGGGTTCGCCGACGCCCTGCGCCGCGAGGTGTCGCCCTACGGGGTCCGGGTGACGACGGTGGAGCCGGGGTCGATCAACACCGGGATCAGCGAGCGGCGCACCCAGTACCTGAGGGAGGGCTCGCCGTTCACCGAGGAGTACCGCACCATGCTGGGCAGGCTCAACGCCAACGAGGCGGCGGGCATCTCCGCGGAGACCGTCGCCGAGACCGTCCTGCGCGCGGTCGACGCCGACCGACCGCGCCCCCTCTACGCCGTGGGTAGCAACGCGCCGAGGGTGTTCGCCCTGCGCCGCCTGCTGCCGTACGCGACGGTGCTGCGGATGGTCGCCCGCAGGCACGGCCTCTGAGGGGGACCGGGGCGGCGGCCCCGGCGGGCGCACCCCGGGTCGGCCGCCGCCTGGCTAGGGTTGAGGCATGGCACGCCGCAGACTCCGCTCCCTCACCGTCGAAGGACTCACCTCGATCCGTTCGGCCACGGTCGAACTCGGCGACGTGAACGTGCTCATCGGCGCCAACGGCGCGGGCAAGAGCAACTTCGTCTCGGCGCTGGCCATGCTCGGCCGTATCGCCGACGGCGACCTGGGGCTCTTCGTCGGCCTGAACGGCGGGGCGTCAGGGCTGCTGCACCAGGGGCCGGACAGCGCCGCCGAGATCAGGCTGCGGGCCGCGATCGGACCCCACGGGCGGCAGGACCCGTCCGCATGCCGTGATCAGGGGTTCACCTACAAGGCGGCCCTGACAGAGGCTCGCGACGACCGCTTGATCTTCAGCGGCGAAGAGATCACCCGGCCCGCCGACTCGGAACACCCGCTGCGTGTGAAGGGCGGACACGGGGAGAGCGTGCTCTCCGAGGCGCCCGACCCCGCTGTCGCCTCCTCAGACGTAGAGGCTCTCACAGCCATCGCCGACGTCCTTCGCGGCTGCCGTGTCTTCCACTTCCACGACACCGGTTTGAACGCCCCGATGAAGCGCATCGGCTACGCGTCCGACAACCTCACCCTGCACCCCGACGCGGGCAACCTCGCCGCACCGCTCATGCGCTTGCGCGACTCCGAACCACGCGCGTACCGGCGTATCCTCCGCGACATCCGCAAGGTCGCACCGTTCCTCCGGGACTTCGTCCTCGTCGAACGGAACGAACAGCTACAACTGCGCTGGAAGCAGGTGGACAGCGACACCGTGTTCCCCGCAGGCGCCCTGTCCGACGGGACATTGCGCTTCATCTGCCTGGCCACCCTGCTCGGTATGCCGACCCCTCCCAGCATCATCGTCCTGGACGAGCCCGAACTCGGCCTGCACCCGTACGCCATCGTCCAACTCGCCGACATGCTGCGGGCCGCCGGGACTTCCAGCCAGATCGTCATCGCCACCCAGTCGACCACCCTCGTGGACCAGTTCGCGCTGGACGAACTGGTCATCGTCGAACGTGAGCGGGGGGCTCCGAGTTCCGCCGTCCGGCCCCCGGTCCCCTGCGTGTGTGGCTGGACGACTACTCCCTGGGCGAACTGTGGCAGAAGAACCTGCTCGGCGGCCGTCCCCGTTCGGAGCGAAGGTGACCGTGCGCAGGCTCCACATCCTCTGCGAGGGCCAGACCGAGGAACGGCTCACCGAGGACACCCTCGGCCCGTACTTCATCACCCCTGACACCTATGTCAGTTGGTCGGTCATCACCACGAAGCGCACGACGAGCGGGGGTGACGTCAAGGGAGGGGTCGGTAGGTGGGGCACCCTGCACCGTGAGATCCGGAATCTGCTCCATGACTCCTCCATCACCGTCCTCAGCACCCTCATCGACTACTACGGTGTGCCCTCGGACGCTCCGGGTATGGCGACACGCCCGCCGAGCCCGCCCCGGTCACGGGTGGAGCACGTGGAGGCGGCGATGCGGGAGTGCGTCGGCGAACGCGCTTCCTGCCGCACCTGGTGGTGCACGAGACCGAGGCGTGGGTTCTGGCGTGCCCGGAGGTCCTGTCCGAACTCGTCGGCGCACCGAAGATCGCCCGTCGCATCCGCGCCCTCACGGTCGGCTCGGGAGGCCCCGAACTGGTCAATGACGGCCCCGACACCGCTCCGTCCAAACGGTTGCGTTCACTGGTACCCGACTACCGCAAGACCGTGGACGGTCCTGATGCCATCGGCCTCACCGGGGTGGACGCGGTCCGGCGGCAGTGTCCGCACGCCAACGCGTGGTTTCGTGCCGTGGACGAACGGCTGGGGGTCATCCGCCGCCCCTGACACGCCCACGCCGGGTGCGACACGGTCGGCGGGATCCGCCGTGGTGTCGGCGGACCCGGCAAGGATGATGGGACCGCCCCGTGCAACAGCAGGTCCACTTCATCACGCTGGTCACCGCCGACCTGGACGCGGCCCGGCGCTTCTACCGCGACGGGCTCGGCTGGGAGCCGCTGGTGGACGTCCCCAGGGAGATCGTCTTCTTCCAGGTGGCGCCCGGCACGTTCCTGGGGCTGTTCGACGCGGGCAAGTTCGCCGGGGACCTGGGCGGCCCGGACGGCGGCACCGGCGTGCCCGGGGTGTGGGGGGTGACGCTCTCGCACAACGTCGGCGGCCCGGAGGAGGTCGGGGAAACGGCGGCCCTGATGGCCGCCGCCGGGGGGGGACGGTGCTCAAGGAGCCGCAGCCGGGGGAGTTCGGCGGGATCTTCCACGCGCACGTGCGGGACCCCAACGGGGTGGTGTGGGAGGTGGCCCACAACCCGGGGTGGCGGATCGACGAAGACGGGAGGGTCGTCCTCGGCTGAGTCGGACGGAGCCACCGGCGGGAGCGGGTCTAGGTTGGGCGGTGCAGTCCGAATCATGCGAGAGGTGCGCGATGAGCGTCGTCAAGTTCAACGTCCTGACCGTCCCCGAGGGCTCCGGGGCCACGCTGGAGGAGCGCTTCGCCAAGCGCGCGGGCCTGGTGGAGGGCCAGCCCGGCTTCGAGGAGTTCCAGCTCCTGCGCCCGGTCGAGGGCACCGAGAAGTACCTGGTGTACACGCGGTGGACTTCGGAGGAGGACTTCCAGAACTGGGTGAGCGGCCAGGACTTCCAGCGCGGCCACGCCCAGGCGGCCAAGGACGCCGGCCAGGCGGGCCACGGGCACGGCGGGGAGAGCGGCGCCAAGCCCGCCGCGACCGGCAGCGAGCTGTGGGGCTTCGAGGTCGTCCAGCGGGTCTGCGCCCAGGGCTGAGCGCCTCGCAAGGGAGGCGGCCGGTGCGCACCGGCCGCCCCTGTTCAGCTCCCGCCGTGCCGGATGTGGCCACGCCGCACTCAGCAAAGACGAAGACCCAGGTGAGACGCAATACCACGAATGTTGCGGCGTGTTTTTCTACCTATTGTCCGCTTGTCTTCTTCTTTTTTGGGGGGGGTAGTTTCTGCGTCGGTTCACACACAGTGTGCGACCAGAAACAACCCCCTTCGCAGGAGAATCATGGGCAACAACATCAAGCGTGCCGCCGCCACCGCGGCCATCACCGCCGCGCTGGCGGCGGCAGCGGCGGCCCCGGCCTACGCCGTGATCGAGTACGTGGGAGGCGGGGTGTGGGACCACGGTTTCAAGGGCACCTTCGGCGGCACCGTGTATTCGAGCTACTACCACGGCGGTTGCGGTCACAGCGCGACGGCGGTAGGTGATGACGTGGTTCGCGACTACGCTCCGAAGGGCTACACCGCCTACGCCGAAGTCTCTTCCGCAGCGTGGGGCAACGCGACCTACTGGAACCGCTGCGTGAGCTCCTGAACCCGCGAGCACGTCCAGAGGCCGTCAGCGTCCCCGCGCTGACGGCCTCCCGCCGCCGACCAGCCCGGAGCCCCCGTGCTTCACCGAAGCATCCTCTTCATCCACTTGGCGCTGCTGTTCACCGCCGCGTTCTTCTCCTTCCTCACGGTCCGCTCCTACGAGGAGATGACGACCACGGTCCCCGCGGGAGTCGTCTGGGCCAGCAGCAACGACCAGACCGCGGACCGGTCCCAGATCACCGAGACCGTCGAGGGCTTCGCTCGGGAGACGGGGGTCTCCGTGGCACTCCAGGTGCCCGACCTGCGCGATCCCGGTTCGCTGCGCCACCTCTACCTGGCTCCGGGCCAGGAGGGCGCGCTCGCCTCGGACTGGCTGGAGGACGGATATCCGGTGTTCGGGCACACCATGGACACCCGGGTGCACCCCTTCGGGGAACTGGACCGGGACGACCCCCGCGGCTTCTACCTCGTCTTCGGCACCGAAGCGGACACGGCCGCCTTCGAGTCCGCACTGGCCGGTATCGGCCTGCACGACACCAACAGCGAGGGCGGGTACGCCCTCAGGTGGACCGACCTCTTCCGTCTCGGGGGGGGACCTCAGCTTCGCCCTCGTCATCACCGTGCTGTGCGGTATCACCGTCACCGGTTCCGGCGTTCTGCTGAACGCCAGGAACTACGGGGTGCTCCGGCTCCAGGGGTACCCCTACACCAGGATTCTGGCGCGGGACCTGGCGCAGATCGGGCGCTTCCACCTCCTGGCGGGCGGTTGCACGGTCGTGGGGATCACGGCCGCGCTCCTGCTCTACAACGGGCTCGCCCAATTCGTGCTCTTCGCCCGGATCGCGGGGTGGCTGCTGGCCCTGTTCCTGGGCACCGCCCTTCTCACCCATGCCTTCGCCCTGGCACTGTTGCAGGCCACGAGCCTCCTCGACGCGCTCAAGGGAAGGATCCCCGCCAGGCCGGCCACCGCGAGCGCCTACGCCGTCCGGGTCCCCGCCCTGGTCCTGGTCCTGGTCTCGGTGAGCCTGGTCGTCCACTCCGCCCAGAACCTCCGGGAGCACCGGGAGGAGTTCGACGTCTACTCCGAGGCGGGGCAGGCCTCGCGCATCACGCTCTCCGGCAGTGTGGACTTCGCGGAAGTGGGTGAATCCATGGACCCGCTCGTGGGCGGCTGGCTGCGCCAGGCCGACGAGGAAGGCCAGATCATCCTGTCCGTACGGCAGCAGTCCGCCGTCATGGCCCCGCCGGGCGAACCGGCTCCGGGGGCCGACCTGCTCGTGGTCAACGACACCTACCTGGAGCACCAGGAGATACTCTCCCCCGACGGCGAGCGCTACGGCCCCTCCGACACGGTCCGCGTCCTTCTCCCGGAATCCCTCGCCGAGTGGGAGGAGACCGTGGCAAGGTCGGCCGGGGAACGGGCCGCCTCCTGGAACGGCTACGGCCGACCGGCCGGGAGCGATCCCCAGCGGTTCGACACCGAGGTGCTGCCCACCGCAGACGGCCAAGAGGTGTTCACCTACGGATCCGACGGCCCGGTGGGACGGCCCCGGGTCCCCTTCCTCGACGACCCGGTGATCTTCGTCCTGCCCGACGGCGCGGTGCTCTCCGACAAACTCTACGTCGCCTTCGCGACACAGGCCGGGATCGTCTTCCCCGACCCCGAGGAGGTGGAGGAGTCCATCGCCACGCCGCCCTTCTCCACCTACATCAACGGGCTCCAGATGGTCGTCACCAGCCTCGCCGACGACTACGCCGAACAGGTCCGTCACCTGCGACTGCAGTCCTTCAACCTGGCCGCGGCCACGGGGGTGCTGGTGATGACCGCGGTCGCGGTGTGCCTGGTCCACGTCCGCACCCGGGCCCAGACGATCTTCGCCAAGCACATCAGCGGTTGGCGGTTCACCGCCATCCACCGCCGGCTGCTGGTCGCGGAGGGTGCCCTGGCGCTGGCGTTCCTCGGCTGGGCGGCCCTGCGGGCCTTCCGCGTCCTGATCCGCGTCGATGGCCCACCCACCCCGGGCACCCTCGCACCCACCCCCGAGCAGGCCGCCGTCGCCGCCCTGGAACCGCTTCTGGCCATCGCCATCGCGGGTGGCGGTCTCCTGCTCATCGCCGCGATCCTCCTGTACTTCCACCGCCGTATCGTCCGTGAGGGCGCCGCCCAGGCCTGAAAGGGACCCCCGCCGTG
>NZ_JBHMIV010000042.1:0-44759 GCF_048060475.1 Nocardiopsis sp. LOL_012
GGTCGCCGCCCTGGGGACCCGGACGCGGACCGCCCGGACCACCCGGACGCGGACCGGGACGGGGTCCCGGACGCGGGCCGCCGGAGGCACCGCCGGGGCGCGGGGCGCGCTGGTCGCCGCCCTGGGGACCCGGACGCGGACCGCCCGGACCACCCGGACGCGGACCGGGACGCGGAGCGTTCCCGCCCGGACGCGGGCCCGGACGCGGAGCGGTCGGCTTGGACCCCATGCCGGAGGCGTTGGACGCGAACGGGTTGTTGCCCGGACGCGGGCCGGTGGGACGCGGACCGCGGCCGCCCTCGGAGCGGCCCGCGCGCTCGCCGCGCTGCGGACGCTCGCCGCGGCCGCCCTGCGGGCCGGGCTTGGGCGCGGCGGGACGCGCGCCGGCGTCGCCGCGGGGCGCCTTGGGCCCCGGCTTGGGCGCGGCCGCCCGCGGGGCCGCCTCGCTCTTGGCCGCCTCGCTCTTGGACGCCTCGCTCTTGGACGCCTCGGCCTTGGCGGCCTCACCCTTGGGCGCTTCGCTCTTGGGGCCGGGCTTGGGCGCCGCGGGGCGCGGTCCCGGCTTGGGTGCGGGCCCCGGCTTGGGGGCGGCCGCACGTGTGGATCCGGACGCGGCGGAGCGCGGCCCCGGCTTGGGAGCCGAACCGCTCTTCTTCCCACCGCCCTGGGATCCGTCGTTGAAAGCCTCTTGCAGGCGTCGTACGACCGGTGCCTCTATCGTCGAGGACGCCGAACGGACGAATTCGCCCATCTCGTTGAGCTTGGCCAGGACGGCCTTGCTCTCTACTCCGAACTCCTTGGCGAGTTCGTACACCCGGACCTTCGCCACTACTCTCCTTCAGCTTCGGTCCGGGACATGGGCACGTGCCGGACCGTTGTCAGCTCGAGTTACTCATCGCTGCGTACTCATCAGGCGCTCATCGCAATCTCGACCTGCTTCCTCATCGCTACACAACAATGGGCCGGTTGTGCGTGCCGACACAGCACGGCACGCCGACCTCGGTGAGTACAACACCGACGATCGGCTCAGACATTCCAACCCTAACCGGAACCGGGCACGGTTCCGCCACTCGGGGCGGAGCCGATCAGCGCCTCCACGCGGGAGAGGTCCCACTGGCCGGAGCCGTGGGCGCCCCGCTCCCGGAAGGCCCGCGACCACACTCTGCGACGCACGGCGAGCTCCAGGCAACGCCGGTCGTCGTGCAGGTAGGCACCGCGCCCTGGAAGACGGCCCCGGGTGTCGGGCGTGATGACCGTGCCCTCGGCCACCAGCCTCACGAGGCCGGACTGGACTGCCCGTGACCGGCACCCCACGCACGTGCGCACGGGTCGGCCAAGACCGCCTTCTCCCACCCTATCGCGTCGTGACACGGGTTCGATCCGATCAGTCGGCCACCGGAGCGCCGTCGGCGTCCGCGCCGGTCCCGTCGGCCCCCTCCGCCGTGTCGGCGTCGGGCTGGGCGTCGGAGCGGATGTCGATGCGCCATCCGGTGAGTCGCGCGGCCAGGCGGGCGTTCTGCCCCTCCTTGCCGATCGCCAGGGACTGCTGGTAGTCGGGGACGATCACGCGGGCCACCTTGGCGGCCATGTCCAGGACCTCCACCGAGTTGACGCGTGCGGGCGAGAGCGCGTTGGCCACGAACACTGCCGGGTCGTCGGAGTGGTCGACGATGTCGATCTTCTCGCCGTGCAGTTCGGCCATGACGTTGCGGACGCGGCTGCCGAGCGGGCCGATGCAGGCGCCCTTGGCGTTCACGCCGCCGCGGTTGGAGCGGACCGCCATCTTGGTGCGGTGCCCGGCCTCGCGGGCGATGGAGGCGATCTCGACGGTGCCGTCGGCGATCTCGGGCACCTCCAATTGGAAGAGCTTGCGCACCAGGTTGGGGTGGGTCCGCGACAGGGTCACCGACGGACCGCGGTGGCCCTTGCGGACCTGCACGACGTAGGCGCGCAGCCGCTCGCCGTGCGTGTAGGTCTCCGTGGGCACCTGCTCCTGCGGGGGCAGGACGGCCTCCAGCCTGCCGAGGTCGACCAGCACGTTTCGGGGGTCCCGGCCCTGCTGGATGATGCCGGAGACGATGTCGTGCTCGCGCCCGGCGAACTCGCCGAGGGTCATCTCGTCCTCGGCGTCGCGCAGGCGCTGGAGGATGACCTGCTTGGCGGTGGAGGTCGCGATGCGGCCGAACCCGGAGGGGGTGCCGTCGTACTCACCGACCACCTCGCCCTCCTCGTCCAGCTCGGCCACCCACACGGTGACGTGGCCGCTGGAGCGGTTGAGTTCGACACGGGCGCGCTTGTCCGCGCCCTCCTCGCGGTGGTAGGCGATCAGCAGGGCGTCCTCGATGGCCTTGGCGACCAGCTCGACCGAGATGTCCTTCTCGCCCTGCAAGCTGCGCAGGACACTCATGTCAATATCCACGGGGCTCCCCCTCTAGTCCGCCGCGTCGGTGCCGGCGTCGCGGCGGAATTCCACCTGCACCCTGCCCTTGGCCAGTTCGGCGTGGGCGAAGGTGCGGGGCTGACCCTCGATCTCCAGGGTGACCCCCTGGTCATCGGTGCCGGTGATACGGCCGGTGACCTCTCCCCCCTCGACGAGGGCGGCCTTCACCAGCCGACCGCGGTTGCGTCGCCAGTGCCTCGGCTGGGTCAGCGGCCTGCTCACACCGGGTGAGGAGACCTCCAGGTTGTAGGGCAGCTCGCCCATGACGTCGGAGGATTCCAGGGCGCCGTCGACGTCCTGGGTGACCTCGCCGATCGTGTCCAGGTCAACACCGTCGTCGGAGTCCACGATCACGCGCAGCACCCGCTTCTTGCCCGCGGGCGTGAGTTCGACGGCCTCCAGTTCCAGCCCGGCCTTGGCCAGGACCGGCTCCAGCAGCTCGGCGATGCGCTCCTCGCGCGCCTGCGCTCCCATGTCGTGTTGCCCCTCCAACAGCGAAATCCCGCCCGCTCGGCCGGTGGGCCGTCGTGTACGGGGCGGTCCAGCTCTGTACGTAGTCTGCGACGTGTGGGTCCGCCTCCGGGAAGGCGGACCGGCCGCCCTCGCGTGTGAGGTGCGGTCGTGCTGCAAGGGTATCCACACCTGGGAGCGTTCCAGGTCCCCCGAAGCGGCCAGGGCGCGTCGGCGGGCGCCGGAGCGCCCGCCGGGGCGGGGATCGGGGGCTCCTTCCATGGAAGGATAGGCTCCGGCCGTGTGAGGGCGGCCGTCGCTTGCGGGCCGCGAGAACCGCGCCCGGGGCGCGGGACACGGGAGGAGGCCGGGTGGGCCGGGATCGGGGCGGAGTCAGCCGCCGTGCCGTGCTGGGCGCCGCGGTGGCCGGTGCCGCCGTCGGCCTGGCCGGATGCGGCCGGGTGGACTGGTACCCGCGGGAGGTGGCTCCGGAGGAGTACGTCCTGCGGTCGGTGCTCCGGGAGAAGGAGCGGACGGTGGCCCGCTACGAGGCGGCGCTGGCCGGCGGCGACCTCCCCGAGGAACTGCTGCGCGGCGCGCTGGAGCGCCACCTCTCCCACGTGGACGCGCTCACGGAGGCCCTGCCGGAGGACCCCCTCACGGCTGCCGACGGGAGCGGCGGGGCGTCCGGAGCGACGGCCGCGGCCGTCCCCGAACCGGAGGAGGTCCTGGACGCGGCCGGGCTGCGCGCGTTGGAGGCCGCCGCCGCGAGCACGCGCATCGACCAGGCCCTGGACGTCTCCGACCCGGGGATCGCACAGTTGATCAGCGGGATCGGCGCCTGCGAGGCCGGACACGCCTACCTTCTGGGCCGGCTCGAAGGGGCCGGGGGCGAAGAGGAGGACGGCACCGGCGGCGGGGCCGGGGAAGAGGCCGACGGGGAGGAAGAGGTCGCGGATGTCTGAGAGTCCCGCCCCCGGGGAGGGCGCACGCACCGCGGAGGGCACGGGTGCGGCGGAGGAGGCGCTGGCCGAGGCGCTCGGCGCGGAGCACGCGGCGGTGCACGGGTACGAGTTCGTCCGCGGCGCCGCCGGTGACGAGGGGCGGCGCGACCGCGCGCTGACCCACATGGACCACCACCGGGAGACACGCGACGCGCTGCACGCGGCCGCCGTGGAGCGCGGCTTCGAGCCGACCCCCGCCCGCCCGGCCTACCCGCTGCCCGAGGGGCGCGGCGAAGCGGCCCTGGACGGCTACGCCGTGGGGCTGGAGGGGGCCGCCGCTCGGGCGTGCCTGTGGCTGTCGGCGGCCGGGGACGCCGGGCTGCGCGCGCTCGCGGCCCGGACCCTGCAGGAGGCCACCGTGCGGGCGCTAGTGTGGGGCGGCGAGCTCGACGCCCTGCCCGGGTTCGACGAGGCGTGACCGCCGCCCGGGGGCGCCGCGGACCTTCCGCGCGCGGCGTCCCCGGGCGGACTCAGGCCTTGCAGGCGGCCTCGGCGCGGTCGACGGCATCGGCCAGGGCGATCTCCTCGCGCTCACCGGTGGCGCGGTCGCGCAGCTCCACGAGCCCGTCCTTGAGGCCGCGGCCGACGATGACGGCGGTGGGGATGCCGAGCAGTTCGGCGTCGGTGAACTTCACCCCGGGCGAGACGCCCTTGCGGTCGTCCACCAGCACGCGCAGGCCGCGCGCCCGGAGCTCCCCGGCGATCCGCAGCGCCTCCTCGATCTGCTCGCCCTTGCCGGTACCCACCACGTGCACGTCGGCCGGGGCGACCTCGCGCGGCCACACGATGCCCTTGTCATCGTGCGACTGCTCCACGATCGAGGCCACCGCGCGGGAGACGCCGATGCCGTAGGAGCCCATCGTGACCCTCTTGGGCTTGCCGTCGGGGCCCAGTGCGTCCACACCGAAGGCGTCGGTGTACTTGCGGCCCAGTTGGAAGATGTGGCCGATCTCGATGCCGCGCGCGGTGTACAGCGTGCCCCGGCCGTCCGGCGAGGGGTCGCCGTCGCGCACCTCGGCGACGTCGATGGTGCCGTCCGGGGTGAAGTCGCGCCCCGCGACCAGGTCCAGCACGTGGTGGTCGGTCTCGTCGGCGCCGGTCACCCAGGAGGTGCCGGTGACCACACGCGGGTCGACCAGGTAGCGGACCTTGTTGTCGATCAGGGCGCGCGGGCCGATGTAGCCCTTGGCCAGGAAGGGGTTGGCGGCGAAGTCGGCCTCGTCGAGGAGGGCGACCTCGGCGGGTTCCAGGGCGGCCTCCAGGCGCTTGAGGTCCACCTCGCGGTCACCGGGCACGCCGATGCCGAGCAGCTCCCAGTCCTTCGCTCCGGGCTCGCGCGTCTTGACCAGCAGGTTCTTGAGGGTGTCGGCCTCGCTGAAGTCGCGCCCCAGGCCGGCGGCGTTGAGGAAGTCCACCAGTGTGCGGATGGTGGCGGTGTCCGGGGTGTGGTGGACCCGGGCCTCGGGCAGCCCCTCGACCGGGAGCGCGGGCGGTGCGGGGGTGGCGACGGCCTCGACGTTGGCGGCGTAGTCCGATCCCGTACTGCGCACGAAGGTGTCCTCGCCGGTGGCGGCCACGGCCAGGAACTCCTCGGAGGCCGACCCGCCCATGGCCCCGGAGGTGGCCGAGACGACCACGTACTCCAGGCCGAGGCGGTCGAAGATGCGGATGTAGGCGGCGCGGTGGGCGTCGTAGGAGGCCTGGAGGCCCTCGTCGTCGATGTCGAAGGAGTAGGAGTCCTTCATGTGGAACTCGCGCCCGCGCAGCACCCCGGCCCGGGGCCGCGCCTCGTCGCGGAACTTCTCCTGGATCTGGTACAGGACGACGGGGAAGTCCTTGTAGGAGGAGTACTCGCCCTTGACCAGGAGGGTGAACAGCTCCTCGTGGGTGGGGCCGAGCAGGTAGTCGGCGCCCTTGCGGTCCTTGAGGCGGAAGAGGGTGTCTCCGTACTCGGTCCAGCGGCCGGTCGCCTCGTAGTACTCCTTGGGCAGCAGGGCGGGGAGGAGGACCTCCTGGGCGCCGATGGCGTCCATCTCCTCGCGCACCACCCGGGACACGTTCTCCAGGACCAGCTTGCCCAGGGGCAGCCACGAGTAGACGCCGGGGGCGGCCCGGCGCACGAACCCGCCGCGCACGAGGAGCTTGTGGCTGGGCACCTCGGCGTCCGCCGGGTCCTCGCGCAGGGTGCGCAGGAACAGGGTCGACATCCGCAGTAGCACGGCCACTCCTCGTTGCTGGCGCCCGGCGGGCGCGCTGTGGGGACACTCGGAAGACCCAGGTTAGTGCCCTCGGGAGCGCACCGCGCCGTGTGCGGGAGACCGGCCATAGTCTGGGACGGAGCGAACGGGGGAAGGGGCCATGGGCGGACGCAGGGCGCGTGAGCGCGAGAGGGAGGAGGACACCGGGGTGCCGGGGGCGGAACTGCTGGCCGACGCCGACCGGGCCGACTCCTGGTTCCTGGTGGTGGAGGGCACGCCGCAGTCACACGTGGATCTGTCCGACCCCGCCTACCTGGACTTCTCCTACGTGCGGCGGATGGCGCACGCCGCCGACCTGGTGGCCCCGGAGGGCGAGCCGGTGGAGGCCCTGCACCTGGGTGCCGGGGCCCTCACCCTGGCCCGCTACATCGCGCACACCCGGCCGGGTTCGGACCAGCGGGCGGTGGACGTCGACGCCCCGCTCGTGGAGATGGTGCGCCGCCGGCTGCCCTGGGACCGGCGGGCACGGCTGCGCGTGGGGATCGGCGACGCCCGGGAGTGGATCGCCGCCCGCCGTGACGCGAGTGCCGACCTGGTTCTGGCCGACGTGTTCGCGGGAGCGCGGACCCCGGCGAGGCTGACGTCGGTGGAGTTCTACGCCGAGGCGGCCCGGGTACTGCGCCCCGGCGGGTTCCTGGTGGTGAACGTCGGCGACGGGCACGGCCTGGCGCACGCGCGCGGCCAGGCCGCCACCGTGCGGGCGGTGCTGCCGCACGCCGTGCTGACCGCCGATCCGGGTGTACTGCGCGGACGCCGGTTCGGCAACCTGGTGCTGGTGGCGGGGCACCGGCCGCTGCCCGCCGACGAACTGGGGCGCCGGGCGCACCGCGACCCGGAGATGGCGCGCCTGGTGGAGGGGCGGGACCTGGACCGGTTCACGTCGGGCCGGGTACCGGTCCGCGACGCCGACGCCGTAGACTCCCCCGCTCCCCCCGAAGGGGTGTTCTAGGCGGCGGCCGTACTCCCCGGGGAGTAGGCACGGCACGGGAGACCGTTCCTGGGGACGGCTCGCCTCCCCGAGGCGCCGGCCGTACTGTCGGTGGTGTGGTGGCACGACTTCCCGGGCCCGCGCGCCGACACCCGGAGGTTCCGGCGGCGGTCTCGGTTCTGGTGTGGACGGCGCTGGCCCCGATGGTTTCGGTCATGTTCCTCGGGCAGGTTTGGCTCTACCGAATGACGCGCCATCCGGTGTCCGGTCCGGGTTTCCTCGTTTGAGCCCGCGCGGGGACACCGCAGGCCACCCCAGTTCCCGGGGTCGCGCCGCGACCGGCGGGCCCCGGATGACCGTACGCCGTTCCGGCGTGGCGGGTTGTCACGGCGGCGCGCGGGGCACCCCTGTCCCTGGGACGCGCACCCGTGATGCCCCTCCCGTCGCCGGGAGGGGGACCGGCACCGTCGGCACGGGTACCGCCGAGACCCCGAGGAGGAATCGTGACCGACACACCGACCACTCCCCCCGCCCTGGGCGGGTGCAGCTGCGGCTCCGGGTGTAGCTGCGGCTGCCAGAGCGGCAGTTCCTGCAACTGCGGGGGTGCCTGCTGACAGCGGCGCACCGCGGGCGGGCCGTCTCTCCCCCCGGGGGGCGGTCCGCCGGTCGCCGCCGCGCGTAACGCGACAATCGGCGATGTTGTCTATACCCTGTGTGACATCGCGAGGTTGCGCGTCCACGCGTTGGGAGATCAGCGATGGCATCGTTCACCACTCCGACGCCGCGGGGAGGGGCCCCCTCCGAGCACGCACGGCTGCTCCGGTGCGTGCAGGGGATCCGGGACCGCTCGACCCGCGCGGTGCCGTGGGAGCCGGACACCGTCGGCCTCCCGAAGGCGCGTTCGTCCAGCGCGCTCTCCCGGATCAACGACGTCGCCTTCTACGCGAACGCGCGCGAGGAGGTCACCGCCCTGGCGGGGGTCTGCCTGGACCTGCTCCTCCTCCACCGCCCCGGGGAGGGCGACACGCCCGACGGGGACGGATGCCTGGGCTGCTGCCTGTCTTGGCCGTGCCCGACCTTCGGGGAGATCTCCCGGCTCCTGACCTGACCCCGGCACGGCCGCCGCGGTCGGGGAACGGACTCTAGGTTGGGAGGCGGAACTGGACGGCGGCGCGCCCGGCGAGCATCGGGCGGATGACCTTCAGCGCGGCCTGGTGCGCGGGGTGGTCCCGGTAGGCGGCGAACCCGTCCTCGTCGTCGAGGTCGGCCACCACTGCGAAGTCGTGGTTGCCCTCGCCCAGCCCCAGGTCGGACCCGAAGGCGTAGGAGCGCAGCGCGGGAACGGTGCCGGGCAGACCGGCGAGGAGCGCCTCGACCTCGGCGACCTGGGCCGGGGTGACGTCGTCCCGCCACGAGAAGAGTGCGATGTGTCGGATTCCCATACGGGAGAACCTATCCCCTCCGGCCTCCACGAGGGGCGGGGCCAGGCCCAGGGGCGGGGGACAGCCCCTGGGACCGGCCGGAGCGGTGGGGCGCAGCGGCCCGCCGACCCACGAGGGCATGCCCTCCGAGACCTCGTGCGCCCGATACGGGGCGCGCCCCACCCCGCCGACGTTAACGAACAGGCGATAACGCGAACACCCTCCAACGGGTAACCGGAATGTCTCGATCACCCGAAACCGACACCCAAGGGAAACACCGCACACATAGGAATCGTCCGACTCCGCTCCGCACTCGGCGTCCGAACTCGGCGGGGAAGCGGCCGATCGGGGGCCACCCCCTCCCGAGCAGCGGGAACGAAAACGTGGCAGTGGGTTGCAATTCCCATCAGAAAACAAGGAAAAGGCCCCGGTTTCCGGGGCCCGCGATCAACTGATCCGTGTCGCCAGGAGATACGCCGTGGGCGCGTCGGCGTCGACGATATCCGTGACTTTCCAGGCCCGGCCGCCAACGGTGAAGACATCGCCCACACGGACGTCGATCATCGGGGTGGGGCGCCACTCTTTGGGACCGCCGATCTTGGCGACAGGCTCGCCGTCCTCGGAGATCCAGAACTGGCCGCCGCCCACTGGACCGCCCTCGAAACGATCGTTTCTCCCGTAACTGATCTTCTCCTGCTCGCCGATCTCATGAACCACTGTGGCCTCAGTCTCACCGTCTCGGATTCCGTTGAAAACTCCGCCATGTTAACCCGGAACCGGCAATGCCACACCGATCCTTCGGGCCGCATCGACATTTTGGACGAAGGATCTGACAAAAGTAATGCGCGGGCGGGACTTTGGTCCCAACCCGCGCACCGACCGAAACGGCGGCCCCGGTCAATCGCCGTTGGCGGATCCCCTGCCGCCCTTGAGACGGCCCACCAGGGTCTCCAATGCGGAGCTGAACGGGTGGTCGTGCACCATGTACGTCCACGTCATGGACGGGCGCTTGACCCCCACGTCGCCGACGTCCAGCGCGCCGTCGCGCACCTCCAGTTCGGCGAAGCTGTCGGCGGCCCGCTCCCGGGCCTCGTCCAGGAAGCCCTTGAAGACGGGCACCGCCTCGCGGTTGAACTCGTCCAGCGGGTCCCTGCGGCCCAGGAACCTCAGGTGGATGCCCTCCCGCAATTCGGACAGGAAGGCGTTGTGGTCGGTCCACCCGCGGTCCAGGTGGTAGAGGGTGATCAGGCGGGCCGCCTGCGCGACCTCGTCCCCGCCGAGCTCCCCGACCAGTTCGGCGTGGCGCTCCTTGCGGTCGGCGGCGATGGTGCGGTCGCCCTCGTCGCCGGTCAACACCTTCTCCCGGTGCTCCAGGACCACGTCGCGCTGCACGTCGATGAGCTGGTTGTAGCGCCACGTGTTGCGGTGCACCTCCAGCAACTGCCCCTCGGAGACCCGCTGGGCGTGGTCGACCTGGGCCAGCCACCCCTCGTCGGTGATCTCGCCGTCGTCCGCGGTCCGGTACCCGGTGGTCTCCGAGGCGTGGTTGACCAGCAGGTCGTCGTCCATACTGACGAAGAAGACGGAGTCGCCGGGGTCACCTTGGCGCCCCGCGCGCCCCCGCAACTGCCCGTCCAGGCGGCTGCTGGGGTAGCGTCCGAACCCCATGACGTAGAGACCGCCGGTGCCCACCACGCGCTCGCGGTCGGACATGTCGCTGCCGCCCAACCGGATGTCGGTGCCGCGCCCGGCCATCTGGGTCGAGACCGTGATCGCGCCGTAGGTGCCGGCCTCGGCGATGATCGACGCCTCGTCGGCGTCGTTCTTGGCGTTGAGGACCACGCACTCCAGGCCCGCCTCGGCCAGGCGCCCGGCGAGCACCTCCGACTCGGCCACGTCCTGCGTGCCGATGAGGATCGGGCGGCCCGTCTTGTGGACCTCCTCGACCCGTTCGACGAGCGCGTCCTCCTTCTCCTCGCGCGTGGCGTACAGGCGTGTGCCGTGGTCCTCGCGCACACATGGCTTGTTTGAGGGGATGACGGCGACCTCGAGTTCGTAGAACTCGCGGAGCTGCTCGGCCACGGCCATCGCCGTACCGGTCATGCCCGCGTGCGTGGGGTAGCGCAGCACCAGGGACTGGACGGTGATGGAGTCGAGCACCTCGCCGGTCTCGCTGAGGGCCACCTTCTCCTTGGCCTCGACCGCGGCCTGGAGCCCGTCTGGCCAGCGCTGGAGCAGCGCGATCCGGCCGCGGGACTCGTTGATCAGGCGCACCTCGCCGTCGCGCACGACGTAGTGGACGTCGCGCTGGAGCAGGACGTGGGCGTGCAGCGCCAGGTTGACCTGCGGAAGGACGGTGGTGTCGTCCTCGGAGTAGAGGTCCACCCCTCCCAGGGCCTTCTCCACCGCGTCGATACCGGCGTCGGTGAGCTGGACGTTGCGGCCCTCGCCGTCGACCTCGTAGTGCAGGCGCGGGCTGAGCGTCCGGACGACGTCGGCCATCTCCACGTCCGCGGCCACGCTCTCCGCCGCCCCGGCGAGCACCAGGGGGACGCGCGCCTCGTCGACGAGCACGGAGTCCGCCTCGTCGACGATCGCGACCTCGGGCACCGGGACGACGCGGTCGGCGATGTCGGTGACCATGCGGTCGCGCAGGACGTCGAAGCCGAGCTCGCTGACGGACACGTAGGTGATGTCGCACGAGTAGGCCTCGGCGCGCTCCTCGGGCGCGGAGTCCTCGTTGATCCACCCGACGCTCACGCCGAGCATGTCGTAGAGCGGACGCATCCACTCCGCGTCGCGGCGCGCGAGGTAGTCGTTGACGCTCAGGACGTGCACCCGCTTGCCGCGCAGGGAGAACCCGGCGGCGGCCAGGGCGCCCGCGAGGGTCTTGCCCTCACCGGTGGCCATCTCCGCGACGCGACCGTCGAGCAGGGCCATGGTGCCGAGCAGTTGCACGTCGAAGGGGCGCTCGTCCAGCGCGCGCCGCGCGGCCTCACGGCCCACGGCACACAGCGACACGAGGTCGTCACGTTCGTAGGGAAGCTCGGCGTTCCCGAGTTCGATGGCCCGTTCCGTCAGCTCGTCGTCGCCGAGCTCACGCAGACCATCCTCCTCGGCCTCGATCGCCGGCAGGAGCTTGGTATAGGGCCGCAGGTCCACCGCTCCGGGCTTGCCCAGGAGTCGGCGTACGCTTTCCGCCATTCGTCCGAACACCACGCCAGGGTAACGCCGGGCGCAAGCCCTTGCTTCCCCCGCACCCCTGAGCCGTCCGGACCACAGGCGACGGATGGAAGCGCGCGAGGACGGTGGCGGTCCGGGGGCGGAGAGACACGCCCTAGACGAGTTGGCGGACCGAGCGCTGCCGGGACTCCACGGCCATGGCGTGCTTGACGAGGGTGACCAGCACCCCCACGACCGAGTTGCGGTCGCGGGCGTCGCAGTGGACGACGGGAACCTCGGGGGTGAGGTCGAGGGCGTCGCGCAGGTCGTCGGCCGTGTAGGGGCTCTCGGGCGAGAAGTCGTTGACCGCGACGACGAAGGGGACCTGGTACTGGCGCTCGAAGTAGTCCAGTGCCTGGAAGGTGTCCTCCAGGCGCCGGGTGTCGGCCAGGACCACGGCGCCCAGGGCGCCTCTGACCAGGTCGTCCCACATGAACCAGAACCGCTGCTGTCCGGGGGTCCCGAACAGGAACAGCGTCAGGTCGGTCTCCAGGGAGATGCGGCCGAAGTCCATCGCGACGGTGGTGCTGGTCTTGTCCGGCGTGTGGGAGAGGTCGTCGACACCGGCGCTGGCCGCGGTGACCGCGGCCTCGGTCCGCACCGGCGGGATCTCGGAGACGGCGCCGACGAAGGTGGTCTTGCCGACCCCGAACCCGCCGGCCACGATGATCTTCGTGGACAGTCCGGTCGCTGTTCGGCCGTGGCTGGCGTTGCTGGCTGCGTGGATCACCGTTGGGTCCTCACGGGAAGAGCCGGGAGTGCGGCCGGGGCCCGGATCACCGGGGCCGGGCCGTGGAGGGCAGGGCGCCCCGGATCCGAACCGCGACCGGGGGCACCGTGCCTGGAACCTAGCACCGGACCACCGTCGGTGAAGGCGTTTCGGGAGAGAAAGAGGCACAGGGACGGGAATCGCGTGCTTCGCCCCACCGCCCGGCGGCAGTTCACGGGCGTACACCGGTTCCCGCCCCGCGTGGGCGTCTTTATCTGATTGTGAGCGACCGTATCCGGCCGCGTCCGGACCTGTCCCCGACCGGCGGCGGAGTCTACGGTGGGTGCGGACCCCCGCCGAAGCGCGGTCGCGGACGGCTCCTGGCACGGGCGCGCGGCCACCGCGGGGGGCGGCGCCCCGTCGGCCCGCACCCGTCCACGCGGACCGGCGGGGCACCGCCACACGGCCCCGGCCTCCGCCGCACGGTTGGCTCTAGGATGGAGACCACCCCTCCCCGTGCCGTGCCCGACGGTCCGTGCGGGGAGCGGAGCACACCCGTCGATCTCTCCCGAGGGAGCCGAGAACCCCACATGTCCCAGCAGCGTGTCGTCCGCCCCACCCCCATCAGCGGTTTCCCCGAGTGGACCCCCCAGGTCCGGGCCGTGGAGCAGCGCTGGCTGGACCATATCCGGGCCGGGTTCGAGTCCTTCGGGTTCGCTTCGGTGGAGACGCCGTCGGTGGAGAACCTGGACGTCCTGACGGCCAAGGGCGAGACCTCCCAGGAGGTCTACACGCTCCAGCGGCTCCAGGCCGACGCCAAGGACGACACCGACGCCAGGCTCGGGCTGCACTTCGACCTCACCGTGCCCTTCGCCCGCTACGTCGCCCAGCACTTCAACGAGCTCGCCTTCCCGTTCAAGCGCTACCAGATACAGCGCGTATGGCGCGGTGAGCGCCCTCAGGAGGGCCGGTTCCGCGAGTTCACCCAGTGCGACATCGACGTGATCAACGTCGACTCGGTGCCGCTGCACTTCGACGCCGAGCTGCCGCGGATCGTGCACGGGGTGCTCAGCGGCCTGGACCTGCCTGCCTGGACGCTCAACGTCAACAACCGCAAGGTCCTCCAGGGATTCTACGAGGGGCTCGGCGTCAAGGACCCGGTCGCGGTCATCCGCGCCGTGGACAAGCTGCACAAGATCGGCGACGACGGCGTGCGCGAGATCCTCCTGGGCGAGGGCCTCGACGACGGACAGGCCGACGCCTGCCTGTCCCTGGCACGCGTGCGCGGGGCGGACGCCGTCGAACGGGTCCGGGCCCTGGGGGTCTCCTCCGACCTGCTCGACGAGGGGCTGGAAGAGCTCTCCTTCGTTCTGGGGGACCTCGCCGACCTGCCCGAGGGCGACGTGGTCGCCGACCTGTCCATCGCCCGCGGGCTGGACTACTACACCGGCACGGTCTACGAGGCCTCCTTCGACGACGACCCCGGTTACGGGAGCATCTGCGCGGGCGGGCGCTACGAGGACCTGGCCGGGCAGTTCATCCGCCGCCGCCTGCCAGGCGTGGGCATTTCCATCGGTCTGACCAGGATCTTCGCCAAGCTCGTGGCGGAGGGCCGCATCGCGCCCGGGCGCGCCTGCCCCACCGACGTGGTGGTCGTGGTGCCCGGCGCCGAGCAACGGGCCGAGGCCCTGCGCACCGGGGCGCTCCTGCGCGAGCGGGGCTTCAACACCGAGGTGTTCCACTCCGCGGCCAAGGTCGGCAAGCAGATTCAGTACGCCTCGAAGAAGGGCGTCCCCTTCGTGTGGTTCCCGCCGTTCGGTGCCGACGGCGGGCACGAGGTGAAGGACCTGGAGTCGGGCGAGCAGGGCCCCGCCGACCCCTCGACCTGGACCCCGGAGCGGTAGCCTGGTGTGGCCGCGCCGTAGCACGTTCGCGGTCGGCATGGGCGGTTTCGGACCGCCTGTGCCGAAACCGGCCAATGTGGAGACAGGTACGGGCGTCCGGTGCGACACTCGGTACAAAGGCCGTGTCCTTCCCGCCCGCAGCGCCCTGGGCGCGCGGCGGACCGATCCGCCGTCCGAGTAAATCGAGGCCATGTCCCACCCCCGCCACAACCTTCCCCTGTCGGCAGGCGAGTTCGTACGATTCGTCGGCCGTGAGCGCGACATCATCGATCTGAGCAGAATCCTGGGCACCTCCAGGATGATCACGCTGACCGGAACCGGCGGTATCGGCAAGACCCGTCTCGCCCTCCACCTGGCCGAGCGCGTCCTGCGCCGCTTTCCCGACGGTGTGCGCTTCATCGACCTCAGCGAGGCCGCCACCCACCGCCAGGTACTGGCGGCGGTGGCGGCCGGCCTCCAGGCGGTCGAGGACGACTCCCGCACACCGATGGAGGCGGTCATCACGGCGCTGCGCACCCAGGACCTCCTGCTGCTGCTGGACACCTGCGAGCACGCCGTGGAGTCGATGGCCGAGCTGTGCCGGGAGATCCTGCGGCACTGCCCCCGGGTCCGCATCCTGGCGACGAGCCGCCAGCCCCTGCACATCCCCGAGGAGAACATCTGGCGGGTGCCGCCCCTGTCGCTGCCCGCGCGGCCCACACCCACGGACCCGAACGCGGCCGACCCCGCCCCGCTCCCCCGGCGCGACACCCAGCGCTACGAGTCGGTGCGCCTGTTCGTCACCCGGGCCCACGCGGCCCGCTCGGGCGGGTTCGAGATGACGCGCGAGAACTCCGGCTACATCGCGGAGATCTGCCGGATCCTGGACGGCATGCCGCTGGCCATCGAACTGGCGGCGGCCCGGGTGCGGGTTCTCTCCGTCCAGCAGATCCTGCACAGGCTCGACGACCGGTTCCGGCTGCTCACCAGCGACGGCTCCGAGGACCTCCCCCCGCGCCAGCGCACCCTGCGGGCGGTGCTGGAGTGGAGCCACGACCTGCTGACGGAGCCCGAGCAGCTCCTGCTGCACCGACTGTCGGTGTTCACCACCTGGTGCCTGGAGTCGGCCGAGGAGGTGTGCTCCGGGGACGGTGTGGACCCCGCCGACATCTTGCCGCTGCACTTCTCGCTCCTGGACAAGTCCCTGGTGGTGATGGACGCCGAGGTGAACGGCACCGCCCACTACCGGCTCACGGAGACCGTGCGCGCCTACGCCGCCGAGCGGCTGGCCGCCGAGGGCGGGGAGGAGGAGCGGTGGGAGCGGTACCTGCGGCACCTCGTCCACTGGTTGGAGGCCCGGGCCGCGGACGTGGGCAAACCGATGCCCTGGGGGGAGCGCCTGGGCCTGGTGCGCTTCATGGACCACCACCGGGAGAACCACACGCGGGTCGTGGAGTGGGCGGTGGCGCACGGACGGGTGGAGGACGCCCTGCGCGTGTGCGTGGCACTGCGCCCCTACTGGACCGTCCGCGACCTCTCGGCCGAGGGCAGCCGCGTCCTGGAGCGGGTGCTGGAGACCGACCCCGACGACCAGCCGCCGGTCCTGCGCACGCGGGCCCTCGCTCTTCAGGCGGAACTGCGCCTGGAAATGGACTCCGCGCCCCGCGTCCTCGCCCTGGCCCGGTCGGCTCTGGAGGCCGCTCGCGCCTGCCGCGAACCGGGGGCCGCCGCCTCCGCCCTGACCACCCTCGCGGAGCTGGCCCTGCGCACGGGGTCCGCGGACGAGGCCTACGGGCACGCCGAACAGGCGTGGAGGTGGGCGCGGCGGGCCAACGACCCGGTCACCGACGCCGCGCTCCTCATGGTGCGGGCCCTGCTGTGCAGGCGCCGCGGGGAGGCCGACCGGGCCGTCGGCCACCTGGAGCTCGCCATCGCGGCGGCCCAGGAGCTGGGCGACCGGTGGACGGTGGCGCGCGGGCTGCACGGACTGGGGTCGATCGCGGCCGAGCGGGGCGAGGCGGTGCGGGCCCGCGCACTGCTCTCGGACGCCCTGGAGGTCTTCACCAAACTGGGTGCGGCGCCCGCCACGGCGCGCTGCGCCCGGGACCTGGGCCGCCTCCACCTCGCCGAGGGGGAGACACTGGAGGCCCAGGAGCCCCTGACGACATGCCTGCTGGTGAGTTTCGCGTCGGGGCAGCGGATCGCCGTGGCGCGGGCCCTGGAGGCACTGGCCGACCTGGCTCTGGCCGAGGGCGAGGCCGAGCGCGCGGGGGCCCTGGCGGGGGTGGCCTCCGACCTGCGGACGTCGCTGGGCCGGCCCTCGGCCGAGACCGTCCGGCTGAGATCGGTGGTGGAGCGGCAGGTGGGCGCCCCCGCGGCCGCCGACTCCTGGAACGCCTGGCGGCACCTGCCCCTGGAACAGGTACGCGACCGGGCCCTGGCCTTCCCCCGTTCGGGCGGGCCCTCGTCCCTGACCCCCCGGGAGCGGGAGGTGGCCGAACTCGCCGAGACGGGCCTGTCCAACCGGGAGATCGCCGAACGGCTCATCATCAGTCAGGCCACCGCGGCCCGGCACATCGCCAACATCTTCAGAAAACTCTCCATCTCCTCCAGGACGCAGTTGACCGGCTGGGCCTCCGCCGAGGACTGAGCCCGGGGCGCGCCGGGACGCGCGGAAGCACTTGCACAGTGCGCGTGCACGCGCTAAACCAGAAACCCGAGAGTCCCTCCTCCCGACACCGTCCGCAACCCCTTCCGTTCCCGGGTGGGGCCCTCCCGACCGCCCCTACATTGAAGGCCATGGCACCTCTGACCGCGCCCGCACGCCACAACCTCCCCCGGCCGGGTACCGGGTTCGTGGGTCGTGAGCGGGACCTGAGTGACCTGCTCCGGCTCCTGGACACACGCCGCTCCGTCAGCCTGTGCGGCTCCGAAGGCATCGGCAAGACCCGGTTGGCGCTGCGCGTGGCCGAGCAGGCGACGGTGTCCTTCCCCGACGGGGTGTGGTTCGCCGAACTGGGCGACGCCTCCTGCGCCTCCGAGGTCTACGTGCGCATCGCCGAGGCCGTGGGGGTGATCGAGGAGCCCGGACGGCCGCTGTCGGCGACCGTTCTGGCGGCTCTGCGCCCGCGTCGGCTCCTGCTGGTGCTGGACCCCTGCGACCGCGCGGCCGACGAGGTGGCCGGGGTCTGCGAGACCCTGCTGGAGGCCTGCCCGGGGGTGGCGCTGCTGCTGACCGGCCGGGAGCCGGTCCACCTGACGGGCGGGACCGTGTGGCGGGTGCCTCCGATGGCCATGCCGGTGGCGGCGCGCGGCGCCCCTCCGCCCGACCCTGCGGGCGCGGAGGCGGTGCGCCTGTTCATGGACCGGGCCCGGGCACGCGACCCCAGGTTCTCGGTCTCCTCCCACGAGTGGGAGACGGTGGCGGAGCTGTGCGACCTGGTCGGCGGTGTCCCCATGGGCATCGAGGTGCTCGGGGCGAGCGCCCCGGGGATGGGCCTCGACGCGCTCGCCGCGGGGCTGCGGGAACACCTGGCCTCACCCACCGCACGCCCCGGGCCGGGGCAGGCGGTGGCGCGCAGCGACGTGCTGCCGCTGGTCCTGGGCTTCGTCCACAAGGACCTGACGGGGCCGGAACGGGCGCTGCTGGCCCGGCTGTCGGTGTTCCGCGGCTGGGACCTGGAGCTGGCCGAGCAGGTGTGCGCGGACTCCGAGGTGCCGGAGGCCGACATCCTCGACCTGCTCTCCTCCCTCCTGAACCGGTGCCTGGTCACCGTGTGCGGGGAGGTCGAGGGTCGGGTGCGCTACCGGCTCACGGGGGCCGTGCTGCGGTTCGCCCAGGGGCTGCTGTCGGCGCGCGGCGAGGAGGCGGGCTTCCACGAGCGGCTGCGGGACCGGATGCTGCGGCTGGTGGAGGGGCTCAGCCGACAGGTCGGGGTGAGCGAGTCGATGCCCTGGGTCGACCGGGACTTCGACCGGCAGCGGATCAGGACCGAGTACGAGACGCTGCGCTCTGTGCTGCACCGGGTGCACGGGCAGGGGGCCATCGAAGCGGGGCTGAGCCTGTGTGTGGGACTGACCCCCCACTGGGTGAGCTACCACAGCGCCTTCGAGGGCGAGCTGTGGATGGGCCGGTTCATGGAGCCCGACGAGGCGGCCAAGGCGCCGTCGTGGGCGCAGGCCCTGGTCTGCCGGGCGCAGTTGGCGCGCGTGCGGCGCGACGACGACCGGGCC
The DNA here is from genome assembly GCF_048060475.1 of Nocardiopsis sp. LOL_012. NCBI lineage: Bacteria > Bacillati > Actinomycetota > Actinomycetes > Streptosporangiales > Nocardiopsidaceae > Nocardiopsis > Nocardiopsis sp. LOL_012. The sequence goes on from NZ_JBHMIV010000042.1 coordinate 18,549, forward strand.
CTGGAGCTGGGCGAGCGGGGGCTGAGGCTGTCCCGGGAGGCCGGGGACGACGTGTTCGTGCGCGTGTGCCTGAACATGCTCGCGCTCGTGGAGGTGCGCACCCGCTCCCGCGACCGGGCGGCCGTGCGGGTCGAGGAGGCCCTGCGGCTGTGCCGCGACTCCGGGGACCTGTTCGGCGAGGCGATCGCCCTGGGCACCCGGGCCGCCCTGGTCGCGCAGCAGGGCGACCTCACCGGCGCCGACCAGTACTTCAATGCCGCGCTCACCCTTCTGCGGGGCATGGACCACCGCTGGGGCGTCGGCGTCATACTCATGGGCCAGGCCGTCGCGGCGGAGGCCGGCGGCGACCTGGTGACCGCGGACCGCTCCTTCCGGGAGGCCCTGGACACCCAGCGGGTCATCGGTTCGGTCCCCGACGAGGCGCGCTGCCTGGCCGGGATCGGTCGTGTCGCCCACGCGCAGGGCCGCAGCGAGCAGGCCTACGACTACCTGAGCGAGGGTTTGGGCCTGAGCCACGCGGCGGGCCAGCGGGCCGACGCCGCGCGTGCGCTGACCGCGATCGCGCGGGTGGCCTTCGACGGCGGCGAGAAGGAACGGGCCTGCCGCATCGCCGGCGCGGCGGCGGCCGTCCGGGAGCAGTTGGGCCGGGACCCCGAGCGGGCACCGTGGCCGTTCGGGGACGCCGAGCGGCTCCGCCGCCGCAAACGGCAGTTGATCGGCTGGTGGGAGCGCGGCCGGGAGATGGAGTTGGCCGAGGCCGTTCAGGAGGCCGAGCGGCTGGCCGAGGAGGGTAACGGGCACGGCCCGGCGCGCGGGAAGGGCGCCTCCCGGGGCACCCGGGGTGCTCGGAGCGGCGCATCCGGCGCGGCTCCGGCGTCGGCGGACGGCGCTCAGCCGAGCCTCACCCGGCGGGAGTGGGAGATCGCACGCCTGGTGAGCGCTGGCAAGAGCAACCCCGAGATCGCCCGGGCGCTCTTCATCACGCCGTCGACCGCGGCGCGGCACGTGGCCAACATCAACCGCAAGATGGGGTTCAACTCGCGCAGCCAGATCACGGACTGGGTGGAGCGCAACGGCACCGCGAGCTGAAGGCTCCGGTGCCCGGAGGTCCGGCACGGTCCTGGGCGTTTCCCGAATCTACATATGCATATGCACCGCATAGTGCATGTGCATTCAACCGTGAAGGCGCTAAGCTGCAGGCAACTGGGGAACGGACCCGTGACACCGGCCCGCCCCGGGCCGGAAGGACCGCTCCGGAAGCGCCGCGTCCCGGAGATCGGGACGTGTGTCCGCACCGGATGCGGATGTGATCCGGGCTCGCCACGTGGAGGGGGCGTGACGAGCCCGGGTCGCCACAGCGCCGCGGCAGAGTTGGGGTTTGCATGGGGGTAGGGCTGATTTCGGGACCGGAACGACCAGGACGCCACCTGCCGCGCAGGGACGACCCCATCGGATCCCTGACCGGCGGGCTGTGCGAGCGGCTCCGGCTGCGCCCCGCGCTGGGCGGGACGATCCGCGGCCGGGGCAGCAGGGTGGACGCGCTGACGTTCGCCGCGACGGTGGAGCGGGCCGCGGCGGGACTGAGCCACCGGGGCATGTGCTTCAGCGACGTGGTGGGGATCCTCGCCCCGGTCTCGCCGGAGCGCCTCCTGGCCACGTACACGGTGATGAGCGTCGGGGGGCGGGCACTGCCACTGTCGACCTCGTCCGACCTGGAGACCCAGGGCGCGATCCTGGCCGAGACCGATGCCCGTCTGCTCCTGGTCACCGCGGACCTGGCCCCCACCGCGCTGGAGCTGGCCGAGCGCTCGCGGGTGCGCCAGGTGATCGCCTTCGGTGACGCGCTGGGGACCACCCCCTTCGACGAACTGCTGCGCCCCAGCCCGGACGGCAGCGGCTACCACCCCTCACGGGGGCTCTTCGACAACGGCATCCTGGGTTATGAGCGGACCAGTGACGGGGTGCTGGCCACCCTGTACCCGCACAGTGACCTGATGGGGCGCTTCTCGCTCCTGCGCGACCGGCTGGCGCTGTCGGCCGACGACGTGGTGGCGGTCGACGAGCGCGGCGACGAGCCCACGCGCGTGGCCCTGGTGGCCCTGGCGCTGTGGACCGGTGCCTGCGTCGTGGCCGGTGCCGACGCGCCCCTGCCGGAGGGGCGCCGGGTGACGGTCCTGTGCGAGCCCGACCCCGTCAGGGTGGCGCACCCGGCACCGGGGAGCGGACACTAGGAGAGGGTCGCCCGGCCCCATGCGCCGACGCGGGTGCGGCGAGCGCCGACCGGCGTCATGAGGGGGCCGGGTCATCGATCTCGAACCAGGCGACGTGGGTCGTCCCGGCCCGGTACTCCCCGCTGCGCGTGGCGCAGTTGTCGACGATGAGCCGTCCGCGGCCGTAGTCCTCGCCGTCCTCGCGGGTGTACCCGCCGTCACCCTCGCGCTCGCCCTGGTCGGCGACGGCGACGCGGAGCCGCCCGTGGCCCGAGCGCAGGAAGAGCGTCATGACGCCGCCGCTCTGCCCCGAGCGCGAGTGCAGGAGCGCGTTGGTGGCGAGTTCGCTGGCGGCCAGTTCGGCGTCGTCCAGGGCGTCGTCGCCGTGCCCCTTCCCCGAGAGGAACCCGCGGACGCGGGAGCGGATGGACCTGATGGCGGTGAGGTTGCCCGCGCAGCTCCAGACGGTGTGGTCGGTGGCGTCGCCGGAGGGGTCCCCGGCCTCGGTCCCGGGCGGGAGGGGTTCGGCGTCGCGGAGTCCGGGCGCGTCCGAGGACGCCTGATCCCGGAGCTGCCTCGTCTCCGCCATCCGGTCACTCCCCTCACCCGCGACGGACGCGCGGGGTGCGCCGCCTACAGCACACAACCTTAGACAAGGGCGGTCCGGGGCAGGGACGGCACACCCGGTTTCGGCGCGGCCGGGATCGGCCATACGGATCCGTCGAGTGTTCCCCCTGTTACGGACAGGGATCAGAGTACACACCATGACCACGATAATGTGATATGCAACACACTGCGTGGCGCGATCGTTCGACAGACAGGCGCCGATCAAGGAACGATGACCACCACCGAACCGGCGCTGCGCGGCGCGGGATGGCCTCCTCGGGGTTCGTGCGGTCCATGGAGAAGGGCCGCCGCCCGGCCCCGGCCGCGCAACTGGGCCCGGACTCCCCATGGACCCCGCCGCGCTGGCCCCGGCCTGACCATCTGGGGCGGGGCCGCGGGGCCGTCTGGCCCCGGAGCATTCCGCACCGCCCCGGGCGCCCTGTCCTCAAGGAGACATTGGCCTTACCAAAAGGACCATCAAATAGGACTTTTCGGGTTTTCATCAGGCAATTTGTGACTCAGCCGTTTATGAATGCTCTCGTCGGCGCATGACATTCGCGTAGCTCCCGGGAACCTGAGGCACCAGCCACACCTCAGGCCACTCCCACGGGTTTCGGCGCGAAAGGAACCTCATTGGACGCGAGCCGTGAGCACACCTGGCCACCGCATTCGGCCCTGGCCGGCCTCGACGAGAAGGACGTCGAGTACCTGCTCACCCTCGGCAGACCCGTCGACCACCCGCAGCAGAGCACGCTGATGAGACTGGGAGAGCGGACCAGCCACGTCCTGGTCATCCTGGAGGGGCACGTCAAGGTCACCACCGTCTCCAGGACGGGGAAGACGGTCCTGCTCGCCCTGCGTTCGCGGGGCGACCTGGTCGGGGAGCTGGCGGTGATGGACGAGAGCCCCCGGATGGCCACGGTCGAGACCGCGGGCCCGGTCTCCTCCCGGGTGCTGTCCGCCCGTGAGTTCCGCACCTTCCTCGAACGCAGCCCCGAGGCGGCCCTCACCATCAGCGCCTCCATCGCGGCCAAACTGCGCTCGGCCACCGAGCGCATCCTGGACTACAGCACCCACGACGCCCGCACCCGCCTCGCACGGGTCCTGATGCGGCTGATCCGCGACCACGGCGTCACCTCGGACGAGGGCATCGAACTCGACATACGTGTGTCCCAGCCCGAGCTCGCCTCGATCACCAGCCTCTCCGAAGCCGCGCTGTACAAGGGTCTGGCCGACCTGCGCCACAGAGGCATCGTCACGACCGGTTACCGGAGATTCACGGTGACCGATGTCCCCGCTCTCGCGGAGACCGCGGGATTCCCGCCCCGGACCCCCCACTCGTAAGGGGTCTTCCTCCCCCGCTCTGGAACACCATGGCAGACCCGCGCCCCCGGCGTGGGTCCGCAGAGCATGGACCGACACAGCAAGGGATGCAGCAGATGATCGATCTCAGGCCCCTACGCCGTCTTGTCATCACCCTGGACGCGGAGAACTACAGCGGCCGCGACCTCGACGGGCAGGGCGACATCCAGACCGGCATCGCCCAGGTCCTGCACGCAGCAGGCGCCGAGCAGCGGATGCACGGACTGGACTGGGACCGGCAGCCCCAGGGGGACGCCGTCCTAGCGGTCCTCCCCCCGGGAGCGGTGGAGGCAGAGGCCGTCTCCGACTTCATCGGCGCCCTCTACACCGCACTGCACCACCACAACCGGTCCCGCAACGAGGCCTACCGGCTACGGGTACGGGCCTCCGTCGACCAGGGCAACATCGCCCGGGCCGACAGCGGTTTCGCCGGTAACGCGGTGGTGTCGGCGTGCCGGGTCCGCGACTCGGACCTGCTGCGGGACATGCTCCGCACCAACCCGCACGCGGACCTGGTCGTGGCCGTCTCCGACTCCGTCTACACCGATGTGGTCGCCCACGGCGACCACGAGCTGTACCGGTGGTCCTTCGAGCCGGCACTCGTCGAGGCCAAGAACGGCTTCAGCGCCCGCGTGTGGGTTCACGTACCGGAAGCCCCGAACGACACCCGCGAACCCCACGACAGCACCCCCTCCGACGACCGCGGGCGCGCCGCCTCGATCACCTTCGAGAAGGGCGTCGACGCCCGCGGCTCGCAGGGGGCCAACTTCGGCTCCGTCGAAGGCGACCTCAACAACCGCTTCGGCGCCCCGCCGAGCCTCTGACCCCCCGAAAGGTCCACCCATGGCCAAGAAGGACGCCAACGGCAAGGACTCGCGCAAGCGCGGACGCGACCACGAGGACGAGCCCCGCGGCACCGCCCAGGACGACGGCCCCGACGAACCCCCCGCCCTGGAACCCGATACGGGTCCCAAAGCCGAATGGCCGGGTGCCCAACGGTTCCCCGCCCCCCCGCCGCTCCTCGGACAGCACGCCCAGGAGGACGGGGAGGAGGGCCGGGAACAACACGAGACGAAGGAACGGAAGGACCGGGCACGGAAGGCGCAGGAGGCGGACGAACAGCCCCCCGGCTGGGCCAACATCAAGGAAGAGGAGCTCCGCAACAACGAGGACACGCAGAAGGCCCGCAGGAAGGGGAGGTCCCACGACGGGCACAACCTCGGTTACGGGTCGAGCCGCCACTCCTTCGGCAACGTCAACGCCTCAGCCTCCTTTGGCGCCAGCTTCGGCCATGTGGGCGGCGACTTCAACAACTACTTCCTGTACAACACCGAGCGCGCCCCTCGAAGCGGCCACTACAGCGAACAGGACCTCGACGGCATCTCCGGACGCCACGTCGCCGCCCCCTCGGACGAATTGCTCATGCGCACCCTCGGCAAGGAGGGTGTCGTGTTCCTGCGCGGCACCGCCCTGTCCGGACGCCGCACCAGCGCCCTGTACTGCCTCGACCAGGCGGTGCTCGCATCGGGAGACGAACGGCGCGTGAGCATCCTGCGTTGCGGTGAGGATCTGACCGAACTCCACGCACAGGTCGAGGCGGACAGCCACGGGCCGGGCTTCCTCCTGGACGCCACCGGGGCGAAGTGGCCCCGCACAGCCACCGAAGCGGAGTTCCGCGCCGCCTTCGGCGGGTTCGCCTCATCGGGCAAGCGCGCCGTCGTCCTCGTGGACGAGCCCCTGCTCGCCACGCACCTGGCCCCGCTGGTCGTCGACCACATGGGACCGCCACTGGACACAGTGATCGGACGTCACCTGGCCTTCCTCATGGCCGGGCGCGACGAACAGCCCGGGGAGAAGGCGCGGAGGACGGTCCAGGGCATCAAATCGGGAACCGAGCCGGACGCGGCGAGCGCCACCGCCTGGCTCAGGTCCATGACCTTCCCTGAGGAGGCCGTGCTGCTGGCCAGAACTCTCGATCTCGCGGACCAGGGCGAGGCCGGATCGATCGACAAGGCCGCCGCGGATCAGAGGAGGTACTGGCTCGACCAGTACGCGCGGAGACTTCTCGCCACCACCGATGCCGCACGCACCCCCCGTGACCAGTCCCACATCCTGGCCGGCGCGGTTCTGAGCGGCCACCCGGAAAGCACCATCAGTGCCGCGGCCGAGGTCCTGGCCGACGTCCTGGAGGAGGGGCGCGAGGAGCGACCGGCGGCACCTCCCCAGTTCACCGAGCCCGGAGAACGGCGACTGCGGCACATGCGGGTCGAGGAGGTGACCGACCAGGGTCCTGTCCTGGTACTCCCCCAACCCGAACTCGGCGCCGCGCTGCTCCACGTCACCTGGTTCGAGTACTCGCGGACACAGAAATCCCTGGTCGAGTGGCTGGCCCTGCTCTGCGAGGACGAGAACTCCACCATCGGGGCGGTGCTCTCCGCCACACAGGCCCTGGCCCAGCTCGCCGCGTACGAGCAGAGCACGGTGTTCGAGCGGACCGTGGAACGGTGGCACGACTGGGTCGACCACGACCCTCCCGTGCACTGCCTGTGGGCGTCGTCCTGGCTGCTGGAGAGGCTGGTCTTCAACCAGTCGCCCACCCCCGGGACCCTCGACGACTCAGGGCCCGACGATCCCCGAGGCCGCATCGTCTCGAACGTGGCCCGAAAGCTGCGCGCCTGGGCCGACCCGGAGCGGCTGGAGGAAGCGCATGGAAGCGGCCGGGCGGCTCCCGCACACTTCCCCAGGTGGATCACCGCGATGATGGCCTACGGCACCTACGTCTCGACGGTACCGCCCGTCCGCGACGACCTCGGCGACGTCCTGCGCAAGGCCGCCCACCTGAGCATCCGCACCCGGAGGATCGCCCTGCTGCTGGCGTCCCCCAAGACCGCCACCGAGCTGTACAAGCTCTCGGAGTTCTACGGGAACGTGCTGGTGTCCAGCACGACGGACGCCTACCGTTCCGGGGCCCGGAAAGAGGTGGTCGAAGAGCTGTGCCGCTGGGTGGACGAGCGCTCGCCCGCGCTGCTCCTCATGGCGTGCCGTGTGATGCTCGGCATCGCCGCGATCCGTGGCGATGCACCGCGGGAATGGGCGGGTGCCGGGCATGTGGAGGGTGACACCGCCCCGTTCGACCTGCTCCTGTGGCTGTCCTCCGATGGGGCGGAGCTTCCGCTGGGAGCCCGTGAGGGAATCCGCTCACTCTGGATCGCCTCACTGAGCCACCCCGACACCAGACAGCTCGCCTGGCGCAGGCTCTTCCGGTGGGACCTCCAAGCCCACCCGCCGGGCACGGCCCATGGCGACACCGGGGCCGCCCCGCCCGCGACGGCAGGCATGCGCCGCTTCCTCGACGACCTGTTCCGGGAGATCGGTGGCGACCTCCGGCTGAAGCTCCTGTGGAAGGAGCTGGGCACCTACCGCAGACTGCGCCACCGTGTCGCTCCCGACCAGTTCCCCGACACCGAGGCCCCAGGAGGGTTCCGATGACCGATGACCGTGACCGGGGAGGGCGCACGTGGTGGTCGCCCCGAACCTGGCGGAAACAGTGGCGGCGCTTCCTGCGCTGGCTCGGCGCGTGGGCGGCGGACCAGCCGGCGGACCAACAGGAGACCACGCGCCTTCCCGAACCCGGCCCCCTGATCTCGAAGCCCTTCGTGGTGCCCTCGGAGAAGCTTCGGACGTTCCGCACCCCCGCCAAGGGGGACGGTTTCACCTTCGAGGTGCAGGCGAACGTGGTCTGGAGGGGCCACGTGACCGACGACAGCGAGCGCAACGTGCAGGAGTCCCGGGAGCGGGTCGAGAAAGCGGTGGAGGAGCGCCAGAAGTCCATCCGCCGGGAGCTGATCACCCTGATCCGGCCCATCGCCCGCACGTTCGCGCCGTTCCAGGCCGCCGAGCTGGAGGACCACCTGTACACGGTGGTCCCCGAGCTGCTGGCGACCCGCATGCGGGTCGCCAAACCCACCAACACCGACTCGACCGCGGGCCGGGTGGACGAGCACCGCTCACGCAACATCCACGTGCCCAGTGACGACGGCTACGAGATGGAGGTGTTCCTGTGGGTCGACTCCTGCCCCGAGATCCGGCGGTTGCAGCAGCAGATCTGGGCGTCCGCCACCATCGCCGCCGGTAAGGGGGTCGTGGAACGCCAGAGTCTGGAGACGCGGACGTCCCTCCAACGGGCCTGGCGGGACGTACTGACCGCGCTGCTGGTCTCCATGGGCGTGGACGACCCCAACCAGGCCCGCTGGACCGAACTCCTGGCCCTCCAACTGGCCCACAGCGAGGAGCCGGAGGAGACGGCGAGGATCATCGTCCAGCAGATCATGCAGCGGCACGCACAGGCCAAGAAGCTCCACGAGGAGCTCGCCGAGTACCTGTGGGCCGCGGACGGCGCCGACGGCCGTGTCCGCACCATGGACTTCGCCCTGGGAGCGGACACGGCCCTGGACCGGCTGATGAAGACCCTGGGCGTCCCCGACCTGGCGGACACACGCTCCGAAGGGCTCTCCGGCAACGGAACGGACCGGTGATCCGGTGCCCGGACCCCCTACTGGTAGGGGGTCCGGGCCAGGCTCCGGCGGTGAACTCGAATCAGAACCGACCCCCTGGAGGACTCCGATGCCCCCCGTCCGCCGTTTCCCGCTCCCAGTATCTGCATTGTTGGCATTCATCCTCGCTCTGTCCGGCTGTAGCTCGCTGATACCGGACGAGCCGGACCCGTGCGACCACGGCTCCGCCTCCCTCTCCGCGGAGGGGGTGACCGCCGAGCGTGTGGTGATGGTCGACCGCTCCTCCTCCCTGTGGCAGCGAGAGGACGGCATGCCGGACCTGAGGCAGGTCCTGGCCGATCTCATCATCGACGAGGAGCTCTACGGCAAGTCCGAACGACGCCTGGTCACGCTCGGGCTGTTCGACGGTACGGGCGGTCGCAGTTCGGCCACCACCTGGGAACTGCCCGGAACCGACGTGGTCGAGGACCGGGTGGACGACGAGCGGGAGGCCTTCGCCGACTGCGTCCGGGACGTGTACCTGACCGATGCGCTCTCCGACGGCCCGGTGGCCGAGGGCACCGACGTGCTCGGCGGCATCGCCGGCGGCGAGGCCCGCTTCGTCACCGGACGCGAGGCGGAGGGCGTGCTCCGCCACCTGGTGGTGGTGACCGACGGCTTGGCCAACGGCGGCTGCCTCGATCTCACCGAACTGGCGGACGAGTGGGCCGAAGCCCCCGAGGCCGCCGCGGAGGCGGTGGACCTCTGCCGCGACAGCAACGAGTGGCCCGAGGGCGACCTGGCCGGAACCGAGGTCGACATCCACCTGATGATGGCCTACTCGGAGGACGGCGACCGGCGGAGCGACGTCTGGCTGACCGAATTCTGGCGTGAGGTGTGCGAGGCATCCGCCGCCGAATGCGCCGTCGGACAGCCCGTCGGAACCCACGACGCCGAGACGATGGACGGCCCCGCCCCGGAGTTCACGCAGGACGCCCCCGTGCACGTCCCCGAATGGGAGGAGCCGTGCGAGATACAGGAACTGCCGGGGGACCTGCTGTTCCCCCACGATTCGGCGACCGCCCACCCCGAGGCCCTCGCCCTCCTCGACGAGCTGGCGGAACGCAACCGTGACTGCGCCGGAACCGTGACGGTGACCGGTCACACCGACTCACAGGGCGGTGACACCTACAATGACCGGCTCTCCCTCAGCCGCGCCGAGTACGTCGCCGACCATCTGGCCGACCACGGCTTCTCCGACGTGACCGCCGTGGGCCGGGGCGAGCGCGACCTCGCCTGCCCGGGCGACTACACCGACAACGACGACGTCGACCACCCCTGCCCGACGGCCAACCGGCGCGTGGTCGTCGAATTCTCCTCCGAGGAGGCCTGACAGCCATGACGGAATCGAACTCCGACGACGACGTCGAGTATGTCGTCGACCCCTACGGATACGACCGGGAGGCGGAGGGCCGCGACCCGGACGACTACCCCTACCGGATCGACCGCCGCTACAACCCGCACCCGATCAGCCCGGTCGGCCGGTCGATGGTGGACGAGCTGGTCGAAGGCCGGGGCGAACCCGTCCAGGACGGTGACCCGAACCTGGTGGAACCCGGAGAGATGGCCTGTCTGGTGCGTGCGCGCCAGAACGCCACCCAGGTACTGATCGACCAGGGCGTCAGCCTGAGGGCGCAGGCGTGCGGCGCGACCGAGTCCTACGCGAAGGCCAAGCAGGAGGTGGCCGGGCTGGAACGGCTCAGGGCCCACGCCGAACACCGGATACACACGGGTTCGGCAAAGCTGCGTGACCTGAAGGAGCGGTTCGCCCATGTCCCCGACAAGCTGAAGCAGCCTCCCCAACGCCTGCTCATGGTGCTGGTCTACGTCTCGATCGTCGCCTTCGCGATCCTGGACATGTGGTTCTTCTACAAGTTCACCGCCTACTACTGGGGGCTGGACCCGGAAACCGACCAGCTCCAGATTCTGGCCGTCGGCCCCCTGCTCGGCGCGCTGGTGGCGATGCTGGTGTGGGTGTGCGGCCTGCTTCTGGGGCGGAACCTCTGGTATCTGCGCGCCGAGTTGGCCGGGGCTGCCGAACGCCCCGAGACCGCGGACGACCGTTCCCGGGCCCGGGTCGCCGCGCGACGGATCGGGCGTGTGCTGAAAAGGAGCGTCCTCCCCCTGGCAGGTCTGCTCATGGCCCTGTCGACGCTGGCACTGGTGGGTTGGTTCGGCTACTACCGGGCCCTGGACGACTTCAGTGCGGTCCCGGAAGTGGCCGTCGCCTGGCTCATCCTCAGCCTGGGCCTGGGCGCCATGGTCATGAAGGCAGTCGAACAGAACCCCTACATCGACCGGCGGGCCGCCGCCCTGCGCGGTGTGAAGAAGGCCCGGCAGGACTTCGAAGAGGCCGTGACGGGAACCCGCAAGGCGGTGGAGAAGGCCGAACAGCACTCCTACTCCCTCCAGGGGCGCCGAGACGAGGCTATGGGGCTCGCCCGCAACGAGCTGGACCACGCCTGGAGCATGGCCGTCCTGCCCGCACGGCACAGGTCGGGCCGTTCAGGCGGCAACGCCCCGGCCCCCGCGGTCCTAGACGACGCGGGGCCGGGCGTCCAACGCCTCAGCCGGGTCCCCGACGACGAGGAGATCCGCGCGTTCTTCCAGGTGTTCGGGGACATCCCGGTGCCGCTCCCGGCACTGGCGTCCGTCCACACGGTCAATGAGCGGCTCGCCCGGATCGACCTGGACGGACTCAACGAACGGCTCGAAGCGCTGTCCGTCCCGCTGCCGGAGGTGGAGGACTTCGACGGCGCGCACGGAAGCGTTGAGAGCCGCGGCACCGTTCCCGACGCGGAGAGGGAATCATGACCGAGACGACACCCGCCGATGCTCCCAAGGCCGCACAGGACGCCGCCACCCGTGCGCGCCTGTGGGAGATGGCCGAGGAGGCGCGGGCCCTGGCGCAGAGCCACTCGGCGGCCGAGGAGGCCCTGGACCGGCTCGACGACACCGACCCTCCGCCCCGGGAGGAGCGCGACGCGACGGACGCCGACCACGCTCTGGTCGCTCCGCCCGACCCCATGCCCGAAGCCTTCGACGACGGGACGGAGCCGGACGGGGAGCCCCCCGAACCGGAGGAGCCGACGGTCTTCACCTGGGGGGTGCTCGCCCGCGGCGCCTTGGCCCTGGTGAATGCCGTCCTCGTGGCGGCTGCGGGTGCCCACCTCCTCCAGGGGCCCTTCCGGCCTCCGGTGACGGTTCCCTGGGAGCCGGCACTGCTGTGGGTTCCCGGTGCCCTGACCGTCCTGGCCACCGCCGGTGCGGCGCACGCGCTGCGGCGTACGGCGTCCGCGGCGCACACGGCAGCGGGGTCCCGGCGGGGCGACGACGAGCGGTGGTCGGTTCCGGCGGCCCTGGTGTTCGTGTGCGGGGCGGCGACCACCGCGGTGGTCCTGGCCCTGTGGACCCTGGTGTGGACCGGTGACCCACCGCTGACGGCCCTGGGCGCCGCGGTCGGGGTGATCGTCTCCCTCGCTCTGGTGCCGCCGAGGGCACCGGACCACCGGGCGGAGACCTCCCCCGGATCACTCATGAGGAGGTCCTCCGAACGCGGCGCCGCCCGCGAGCGGCGCCGGGAGAACCGCCGCGTCGCGCGTCGCTGGCGGCAGGAGAGGGGGCGGGCCCGTGCCGCCATCCGTGCCCACACCAGGGCCTGGCAGTCGGTGCACCACCGGTGCCACGCGGAGGTGGAGTCGGGCAATGCGCAGGCCGAACGCCTGGCCCAGGCCCTGTACGACCTGCGCGGCGACATGTTCGGGCGCGAACTGCCCGGGGACTCCGACGACGCGCCGGCGGTCCCCCCTCTGGTGGGCACTCTGGAAGTGGTGGTCCACAACCTGACCGTCTACCATCCCGACCGCCTGACACGGCGGCTGCGGGAGAACGGCGAGCGGGCGGCGGGTGAGGTGTGATGGCTGGACGGTCGCACTTCCTGCGCCGCCGGTCCGATCCACCGGAGGCCGATCAGCACGAGGAGCGGGTCCGGGCCTACACGGCGGCCCTGCTCGCGGAGACCCGGGAGGAGTTGGCCCGGGCCGACCAGAAGGCGGCCATCCTGCTGGCCGCCGCCGGTGTCGTGATCGGCGCGCTCTTCGCCTCGCTTCTGGGAGGGGGCGGCCAGCCCGAGGGGCTGGGTCCGCTCTGGCGCGCGCTCTGGTGGGGCGGCGCGCTCACGGCTCTTCTGGGAGCGGGGTGTTTCGGCTTCGCGGTCCTGCCCCGCACCGTGCACCGGGCCGGGCGGACGGAGATCGTGGGCTTCTACGGGGACGTCGCCGCCTATGCCGATGACGGGGCGCTGCTCAGGGCGCTGGCGGTGTCCAGCGACCACACGTTGGACCGTGTGGTCTCCCAACTGCGCGCCATAGCGCACATCGTGGTGCTCAAGTATCGGCTGGTGCGGTGGGGCATCCTTCTGTTCGGAGCCTCGGTGCTGTGCCAGGCGGTGGTGCTCGCCTTCGCGTGAGACGGCGCCGCCCCGCACGGCCGTTCGGGGCGGCCTTCTCAGAACAGCACCGACATGACCTCGCCCACCTGGCGAAAGCCCACTCTGCGGTAGGCGGCGCGCGCCGCGGTGTTGAAGTCATTGACGTAGAGCGTGACGCGGGGGGCGATCTCGGCGAGGGCGTAGCGGACCACGGCCGCCATCCCCCCGGCGGAGTAGCCGCGTCCGCGCAGTTCGGGGTGGACCCACACGCCCTGGACCTGGCAGGCCTGCGGGGTGACCGCGCCGATCTCGGCCTTGAACACCACGCGCCCGTCCTCGATCCGGGCGAACGCCCGTCGGCCGCGGACGAGTTCCTCGACCCGGGCGCGGTAGAGGGCGCCGCCGTCGCCGGAGTCCGGCGGGACCCCCACCTCCTCGGTGAACATGGCGACGCAGGCGGGCAGCAGGATGTCCAGCTCGGAGCGGCGGACGCGGCGCACGGCGGGGTCGGGGCGCACGGCCGGGGGGCCGTCGATCTCCAGGACGGGCTGGCTGGCGCGGATGGCGCGCGCGGGGCCCCAGGAGGGGGCGAGCTGTTCCCAGAGGTCGTTGACGGCCTCGACCGGGCCGACGATGGAGGAGCAGCGGCGCCCGCGCCAGCGGGCATGGTCGGCGAAGGTGCGGATCGCGGACGGTCCGGCGTTGATCGGGACCAGGTTGGCGCCGGAGTAGCACAGGGCGCCCAGGCGTCCGTCCTCGACGTGCCCCCACAGTTCGGTGCCGCTGAGACCCGAGGAGATGCGGGTGGCCATCAGTCGCGAGGCGACGAAGACGTTGCCCACGGGATCGGCGTCGAGGATCGCCTTGACGGCCGGCCGGTCCCGCTCGCCGAGGATCCGTACCGGCGAGGTCCGAAGCATCGCGTATCCCCCATCGTTGTCGATCCTGCGATGCGCGCCGGAAGGGAGGGCCAGAGCCGGTTCGCACCGCTTCCAGAGTATTAGACCGGCTGTCGGCACTCATCGGAACGCTCCAGCCAGACCGGGCCGACGGGTTCGGCCCGTGCGGCCGGGGCGCCCTGGCCGGTGCGGGGGGCGGGTGCGCTCCGGGCCGCACAGGCGGTGTCGGGCCCCCGGCCGGTGCGCTCGGGCAGGCGCCCGTCGCGCAGGTAGGCGGTGACGGTCTCGTCCACACAGGTGTTGCCGCCGAAGGTGATGCCGTGGACCCTGCCGCCCTCCTCGGTGACCAGGACCGATCCGGGCAGGCGGGCGCGCAGGGCGTGGGCGCCCTCGACCGGGGTGGCGCCGTCCTCGGTCCCGTGCACGATCAGGGCGGGGCCGGTGTAGGCGGGGTGCTCCCCCGGGCCGTCGCCGACCTGGAACCAGTCCCCGGACTCGGCGGGCCAGTCCATACACGGAGCATTGTACCAGGTGTTGTGCCACCCCATGAAGGGGGCCGCCACGTGTGCCTTGGCGGCGTCACCGCGCCAGGTGTCCCAGTCGTCGGGCCAGTGCGCGTCGGTGCACTGCACGGCCAGGTAGCCGCCGTAGGCGCGGTCTCCGTCGGGCGCATCGCCGAAGCGTGTGTGCAGGTCGACCAGGGCGGCGGGGTCGCCGTCGTTGACGCGGGAGGACAGGGCGCGGGCGACGCCGGGCCAGACGGCGTCGGTGTAGGCGGCCACGAGGACGGCGGTCTCCAGTTCGGTGGGGCCGACGGTGCCCTCGTCCGGTGCTTCGGCCAGTTCCGAACGCAGGCGGTAGTAGGCGTCGGTGACCGCGCGTTCGGTGGTGCCCAGGCGGTAGACGCCGTCGTGGCGGGCGGTCCACGCGAAGAAGTTGCCGATGGCGCGGTCCAGGGCGCGGCTCTGGCGGTGGTTGCTCTCGTACCAGGGGGTGTCCGGGCCGACGGCGCTGTCCAGCACGAGCGCGCGGATCCGCTCCGGGTAGAGGGCGGAGTACACCGTGCCGAGATAGGTGCCGTAGGAGTAGCCGAGGTAGTCGATCCGCTCACGGCCCAGGGCGGCGCGGACGGCGTCGAGGTCGTGGGCGGTGTCCTCGGTGCGCATGTGGTCAAGCAGCGCCCCGGTGTTCTCCCCGCAGGCGTGGGCGTAGGCCGCGGCCGCCTCGCGCAGCGCCGCCTCGGCGGAGGCGTCGGCGGGCACCGTGTCGGGCCGGACGGGGGCCAGGTGGCCGGGGTCGCAGACGATGCCGGGGGTGGAGGCGCCGATGCCGCGGGGGTCGAAGGCGACGACGTCGTAGGTCTCGCGGAGTTCGGCGGGCATGCGGCGGGCGGTGTGCACGGCCCAGTGCCGGGCGCGGCTTCCGGGACCGCCGGGGTTGACGAGGAGGGTGCGCTCGGAGGCGCCGGTGGCGGGCACCCGGCTCAGCGCGAGTTCGACGGTGGCCTCCGATCCGTCGGCGGGCGCGCCGTCGGCGGTCCGGGCCAGGGGGACCTCCAGGCGGGCGCACTCCAGGGCCTCGCCCTCGGCGGCCTCCAGGTCCGCGCATGGCCCCCAGGCGAGGCCGGGTGCGGCCTGTTCCGTGTCGGGGGCCGGGTCCTGGGCGGTGGTCGGGGCTGCCGTGGCGAACACGGCCAGGAGGGCCCCCGCGGAGACGGCTGCCCGGGTTCGTCGTCGCATCCGTGTCCTCCCCCGCCATGGCGTCTCCCTGCATTGTCACCATTGCGGAGAGCGAAGACAGGAAGCGACACGGACCCCAGGGGCTCCCTCTTCGACAGCATGCGCCTGATTCGCTCATAGCTGTATGAAGAGCACACAGCGCACCCGATCCGTGTCGGCGATACGGATCAGCGCACCGCCGGGCCCGAACCGAGCGCCCGGGAGATCCCGCGTGCGGCCGCCTGCACGACCGGTGCCAGCGCCGCGGGGCGGGCCTCGCCCATCCGCACCACCAGCGACACCGCCGCGACGACCTCTCCCCGCGCCCCCGTGACCGGGGCGGCGACGGACAGGGCGTCGGTGGTCACCTGGCCCGCGCTGACCGCGTACCCCTGGCGGCGGACCTCGGCGAGCAGGGCCCGGAGCCGTGCCGGGTCGGTCACGGTCATCGGCGTGTGGGACCGCAGCGGGCCGCGCAGCACCCCGTCCTGCACGTCGACGGGGGCGTGCGCGAGCAGGACCAGGCCCACCCCGGTCGAGTGCAGGTCGAAGCGCCCGCCGACCCGGGTGAGCACGGGGATGGCGTGCCGTCCGGCGATGCGTTCGACGAACACCAGCTCGTGCCCCTCGCGGACCGCCAACTGCACGTTCTCCCTCGTCACCTCGTACAGGTCCTCCAGGAAGGGCATGGCCGCCTCGCGCAGGCCCAGCCCGCGCGGCGCGAGCGAGGCCACCTCCCACAGGCGCAGTCCGATCCGGTAGCGGCCCTCGGCGTCCCGTTCCAGGGCGCCCCACTCCACGAGTTCGGCGGCCCGGCGGTAGGCCGTGGACAGGGAGAGGCCCGACCGCCGGGCCATCTGGGTGAGGGTCAACTCCGGCGCACGGGGGGTGAAGGCGTCCAGCAGAGCGAGCACCTTGGCTGTGACCGACCGCCGGTCGGGTCCCCCGTGCGTCTCGTCGGCCACGTCCGCCCCCTGTTCTCCGAGACCGTCCCGCTGGTCCCTCAGAGTTCGAGCACGAGCCGGGGCGTGCATGAACGGGACACGCAGATCATCATCATCTTTCCCGAGTCGCGCTCCTCGTCGGTGAGCAGGGCGTCCCGGTGGTCGGGGACCCCGTCGAGCACGGGTGTCTCGCAGGTCCCGCACGTGCCCTCGCGGCAGGAGGAGAGCACCTGGACGCCGGCGTCCTCGACCGCCTCCAGGATCGAGCGGCCTGCGGGGACGCGGACGGTCACGCCCGTCTCGGCGAGTTCGACGTCGAAGGCGTGCGCGGGCCCGCCGCGTTCCTCCCCCGGCCCGAACCGCTCCACTCTCAGTGTGCCCGGCGGCCAGGCGGCGGCACGCTCCTCCACCGCCGCGATGAGCGGTTCGGGCCCGCAGCAGTAGACCAGGGTGTCCCCGTCCGGGGCGGCGGGCAGCGAGTCCAGGTCGAGCAGCCCGGCCTCGTCCTGGGGCACCACCGTCACACGGTCCCCGTGGGCGGCCAGTTCCCGCCGGAAGGCCATGGACGAGAGCGTGCGCCCCCCGTAGAGCAGCCGCCAGTCGGCTCCGGCGGCCGAGGCGGCGGCGACCATGGGCAGCAGCGGCGTGATACCGATGCCCCCGGCGACGAACACGTACCGCCGCGCGGGCAGGAGCGGGAAGCGGTTGCGCGGCCCGCGCAGCCGGACCGTGCTCCCCTCCCCGAGCCGCTCGTGCACGAACCGGGAGCCGCCGCGCCCGCCGGGGACCTCCAGCACGGCCACGCGCAGCACCTCGCGCTCTCCGGGGTCACCGCACAGCGAGTACTGCCGGACCAGGTCGGGCCCCAGCAGCAGGTCGACGTGCGCGCCGGGCTCCCAGGGGGCGAACACGCCCCCGTCCGTCCGGGTGAATGTGAGCCGCAGCACGCCCTCGGCGACGGTCTCCCTGCTCTCCAGCCGGGCATCGAATTCCGGTTCGCCCCCCTCCCCAGGCCCGGGGGTGTGCCCGACGGGGTGGTCCAGCACCCACTCCCAGAGCACGACCGGGTCCTCGAACAGATGCTCGACGCCGCAGTGGCACACCGCCCGGAGCAGGTCGGTGCCGAGCACCCAGTGGACGCGCACGATGCCCTCTCCGCTGAGCATCGGCCGGTTCACCGTCATGTCCACGCCCTCCCGGCCGCCCCGGCCGCCTCTCCGCGCCCCTCGGCGGCCATCGCCCTGAGCATGCGGCGCGCGGCCAGCCCGCCGGTGTCGATGTTGACCGACAGTTCCTGGTAGCCGTCGGCCTCCTGCTCGACCACCTTCTCCAGCAGGTCGAGGGCGACGACGTCCTGCATGACGACCGTGCGGTTGCTCTCGGCCAGGAACGCGGTCACGTCCTCGTCGCCGAGGGCGAAGTCCCGCGCCACCGCCCAGAAGTCGTGTGTGCTGTGCTCGGTCTCGGGGGTGATGGCGTACACGACCTCGACGTGGAAGGCGTCGGGGTCGGTGCCGTCGTCGCCCGGCAGGACCCCCACCGGGGCGATCCGGCTGTGCAGCAGGTACAGGCACGGCGGCCGGTACTCGATGTCCTGCCAGCGGGTGATGCGGCCCCGGATGCCGGTGGACTCGGCGTAGAACGGCGGGCAGGCGGCGTCGGCCATGTGGCGGCTGACGTAGACCACCCGCCCGGCCTCGTCCACCTCGGTGGTGATGGGGGTCTCGGCGACCTCGGGGGTACCGATGTAGCCGCCGTGCAGGTAGGTCTCGTGGGAGAGGTCGAGGAGGTTGTCCACGAGCAGGTCATAGCGTGCGGCGAGCGGCTCCATCCCCTTGACGACGGTGTAGCCCGCGTCGTCCAGCCAGGGTGCGCGGGGGATGGGGGTGGACTCCGCCCGGTCGGCGTCGCCGATCCACACCCACACGAACGAGTCCTGCTCGACCACGGGGTAGGCGGGGACGCGCGCGGTGCGCGGGATGCGCTTCTGGCCGGGCACGGAGACGCAGGTGCCGCGCCGGTCGTAGGTGAAGCCGTGGTACCCGCAGACGATCCGGTCGCCGTCCAGACGGCTCTCGGAGAGCGGGTAGCGCCGGTGCACGCAGCGGTCGGCGAGGGCCACGACCGCGCCGTCCTCCTCGGCTCGGTAGAACACGATCGGCTCGCCGAGGATGGTGCGCGCGAACAGCTCGCGGCCGATCTCGTCCCCGTAGGCGGCGACGTACCACTGATTGCGGACGAACTCTGCCATGGACCGGTGCCCTTTCGTCGGTGGCGCGGATCACCATGCTGTGTGACCCGCACCCCTCGACGCAGTAGGACTTTCACCCAGTGCAAGCGTTCCCGACCGCGGCCGCCCCACGCACGAGGGGGCGGGGCCGGGCTGTCCCCGGCCCCGCCCCCGGAGCGTGTGTCCGGTGCGGCCTCAGCCCGCGACGGCGACGGTGGGCTCGCCGGGCTCGACGGACTCGCCCATCTCCTCGGCGATGCGCATGGCCTCCTCGATGAGGGTCTCCACGATCTGCGACTCGGGGACGGTCTTGATGACCTCGCCCTTGACGAAGATCTGCCCCTTGCCGTTGCCCGAGGCCACACCGAGGTCGGCGTCGCGCGCCTCACCCGGGCCGTTCACCACACAGCCCATGACGGCCACGCGCAGCGGCACCTCCATGCCCTCCAGGCCGGCGGTGACCTCCTCGGCGAGCGTGTACACGTCCACCTGGGCGCGGCCGCAACTGGGGCAGGAGACGATCTCCAGGCCGCGCTCACGCAGGCCCAGCGACTCCAGGATCTGGGCGCCGACCTTGACCTCCTCGGCCGGGGGCGCCGACAGGGAGACGCGGATGGTGTCGCCGATGCCCTCCGAGAGCAGCGCACCGAAGGCCACGGCCGACTTGATGGTGCCCTGGAAGGCCGGTCCGGCCTCGGTGACGCCCAGGTGCAGCGGGTAGTCGCACTTGGCGGCCAGCAGCCGGTAGGCGTTGACCATCACGACCGGGTCGTTGTGCTTGACCGAGATCTTGATGTCGCGGAACCCGTGCTCCTCGAAAAGCGAGCACTCCCACAGCGCCGACTCCACGAGCGCCTCGGGCGTGGCCTTGCCGTACTTCTCCAGCAGCCGCTTGTCCAGCGAACCGGCGTTGACCCCGATCCGGATGGGCGTGCCCGCCTCGCCGGCGGCCTTGGCGATCTCGGCGACCTTGTCGTCGAACTTCTTGATGTTGCCGGGGTTGACGCGCACGGCCGCGCATCCGGCGTCGATCGCCGCGAACACGTACTTGGGCTGGAAGTGGATGTCGGCGATGACCGGGATCTGCGACTTCCTCGCGATGATCGGCAGCGCGTCGGCGTCGTCGTTGGTGGGCACGGCCACGCGCACGATCTGGCAGCCGGCGGCGGTCAGCTCGGCGATCTGCTGGAGGGTGGCGTTGATGTCGGAGGTGCGGGTCGTGGTCATCGACTGCACGGACACGGGCGCGTCCCCGCCCACGGGGACGTTGCCGACCATGATCTTCCGCGACACGCGCCGGGTCGCCAGGGGGCGCGGCGGGGTTACGGGGATACCGAGATCGACGGACACGCTTGATTCACCTCGTCGTCTGCCGCCGGGAGGAGGCGGCCTTGATTCGTCCGGATGCGAGAACACAGGGCGCACGGCCGTCGGGCACGGGGCCGCGCCCGCGGCGCCGATCACCGGGCCGCCGCCGAAAGCGTGGGCCCAGGTTACCCGCAGCGCGGGGACCAAGGGGCCGAAACCGTCCGCCACCTCCCCCAACGGGCGTCGGCGGCCCGATCTTCCCCCGCGCGCAACCCCGCGTTCACCCTCCGGCGTCAGCCGAAGAGCCGCACGGGGTTGAACAGGTCGGCGATGAGCAGCACCACGCTGAACACCAGGAAGCACGCCACCACCACGTAGGCCACCGGTGTCAGCATCGCCACGTCCACCGGGGCGGGGGCCGGGCGGCGGGTCAGCTTCGACCAGGCGCGCTTGAGCCACTCCCAGAGCGCGCCCGCCATGTGGCCGCCGTCCAGCGGCAGGATGGGTACCAGGTTGAAGGCGAACAGGAAGAGGTTCACCCCGGCCAGCATCTGCATCATGATCGCGGCGGTATCGGCCACGGGCAGGCCCTGGGACATGATCTCGCCGCCGATGCGGGAGATGCCGACGATGCCCACCGGGGAGTCCTGGGTGCGCTCCTCGCCCAGGAAGGCGGCGGCGAACACCTCGGGCACCTTGCTCGGCAGGTCGATGAGGGCCTGGCCCACGCTCACCAGCATGCCGCCCATCTCGGCGGCGGACTCGCCCAGGGTGAGGGTGGACCGCTCCTGGGTGAACACGATCCCGAGGAAGCCCACGGTCTCGGTCTGGTAGACGCGGTAGCCCTGGTCGTCGTGGACCCAGTCGCCGTCGGCGTCGGTCTCGTAGAGGATCTCGCCCTCGGCGTCGCGCGCGGGCAGCTCGTTCTCGATGATGTCGACGTCGAAGGGGACGCGCTCGCCGTCGCGCTCCACCACGATCTCGGTGGCGCCCAGGGAGTGGCGGATCTCCTGGCTGGCGCTGTTCCAGTCGGGGGTGGGCACGCCGTCCACCTCGACGATGGTGTCGCCGGCCGCCAGGCCCGCCTCCGCCGCCGGGGTCGGCGGGTGCTCGTCGGTGCACTCGGTGGCGGTGCTGGTGGCGGGGACGACGCACTCGGTGACCGCGCCGATGGTGGTGGTGCTCTGCGGGACGCCGATGCCCATGAACAGCACGCCGAGCAGGATCGCGGCGAGGACGAGGTTCATGCCCGGCCCGGCGAACATGACGATGAGCCGCTTCCACGGCGCCCGCTGGTAGAACTGCCGGTCCTGGTCCTCGGGGCCCAGTTCGACGAAGGAGGCCTCGCGCGCGTCCTCGGCCATGGCCCGCCAGCGGGAGAGCGGGCGGTCGCCGCCGCTCCTGCGGGCGGGCGGCATCATGCCGACCATCCGTACGTAGCCGCCGAGCGGAACGGCCTTGACGCCGTACTCGGTCTCGCCCCTGCGGAAGGACCACAGGGTCTTGCCGAAGCCGACCATGTACTCGGTGCACTTGACGCCGAACATCTTGGCCGTCGAGAGGTGGCCCAGTTCGTGCCAGGCGATCGAGAACAGCAGTCCGAACACGAACAGGACGATCCCGATCGCGGTCATCAACGCGACCATGCAGCTCTCCTCAACCGGTGTTCAGCTCCGGCCCGTCAGCAGTTCACGCGCACGCACGCGGGCCCATGTGTCGGCGGCGTACACGTCGTCCAGGGTCAGGCGGGCCGGGGGGCCGCCCGGGGATCGCTCCGACCGCTGATGCTCAGAGACTACCCGCGACACGGTGTCCATGATGGCCGGAAACGCGAGGTTTCCCTTGAGGAAGGCGTCGACCGCCTCCTCGTTGGCGGCGTTGTAGACGGCCGGGGCGGTCCCGCCCGCAGCGCCCACCTCGGCGGCCAGGCGCACGGCGGGGAAGGCATCGTGGTCCAGTGGCTGGAAGGTCCACTCCTGGGCGCGGGTGAAGTCCAGGCCCGGCCCGGCCTCGGGCACCCGGTCCGGGGCGCCGATCCCGTGGGCGATCGGGATGGCCATGCTGGGCGGGCTGGCCTTGGCGATGGTGGAGCCGTCCACGTACTCGACCATCGAGTGCACGACGGACTGCGGGTGGACGACCACGTCGATGCGGTCGAAGGGGATGTCGAACAACAGGTGGGCCTCGATGACCTCCAGCCCCTTGTTGACCAGGGTGGCGGAGTTGACGGTGATGACCGGCCCCATGCTCCACGTGGGGTGGTTCAGCGCGTCCTCGGGGGTGACGGAGGCCAGTTCGTCGCGGCGCCGGCCGCGGAAGGGGCCGCCGCTGGCGGTGACCACGAGGCGGCGCACCTCGCCGCGTCGGGCGTGCACGTGCCCCTGGGCGAGGCTGGCCAGCTCCCCCTCGGGCACGCGGGGGAAGCACTGGGCCAGGGCGTAGTGCTCGGAGTCGACGGGGACGATCTGCCCGGGGCGGGCCGCCTCCCGCACCAGGGGGCCGCCGATGATCAGCGACTCCTTGTTGGCCAGGGCGAGCGTGCGCCCGGCGCGCAGCGCGGCGAGGGTGGACTCCAGGCCCAGGGCCCCGGTGATGCCGTTGAGCACGACGTCGCACGCGGCCCCGGCGAGTTCGGCGACCCCCTCGGCGCCGACGAGGACGGTGGCGCGGCTGCCCTGCTCGGCGAGGACGCGCTCCAGGTCGGGGGCCTTGGCGGGGTCGGCGACGGCCACCAGACCGACCCCGAGTTCGACTGCCTGTTTGGCGAGCAGGTCCACCCTGCCGCCGCCCGCCGCCAGGCCCGCCACGCGGAAGCGGTCGGGGTTGCGCTGGACGATGTCGACGGCCTGCGTGCCGATGGAGCCGGTGGAGCCGAGGAGCACTACTGATCGCTGCTGTTGTCGCACGCGGTCATTGTCCCGCACCGGGACCGCCACCGCACCCGGACCGCGAATCCCGGTATCCGCTGGGTTTCAGGGGGTTTACATCCGCGCCCGCACCCCTTAACTTTACTGTTGAGTAAGTTACCTCACAGTAACTCGTGTCCCCCACCACACCGACCCCGACGGCGAAGGCGCGCGCCATCGGAGCCTCTCCCCTGTCCCCCAGTACCGGAGGTTCCCCGCTTTGCGGACCGCGACCGAGACACCCCCCTCCCGATCCCGAACCCGCCGCGCCCTCACCCGCCTGCTGTCTGCGGGCACGGCGGCACTGCTCACCGCCGCCCTCCTTCCCGCCGCACCGGCCGCCGCCACCACGGTCACCGTCACCCACGAGACGATCATGAGCCACGACGGCGCGCGGCTCTCCGCCAAGGTCATCACCCCCGGCACCGACGGCCCGCACCCCCTGCTGGTCATGCCCGCCGCCTGGGGCACCCCCAACCTCATCTACGTGGGCGCCGCCCACCGCCTGGCCTACGAGTCCGGCTACCAGGTCGTCGCCTACACCTCACGCGGCTTCTACGACTCCGGCGGCGGTATCGAGGTCGCCGGCCCCGAGGACCGCGCCGACGCCAGCGCCGTCATCGACTGGGCCCTGGCCAACACCGACGCCGACCCCGACCTGATCGGCATGGCCGGCATCTCCTACGGCGCGGGCATCAGCCTGCTCACCGCCGCCGAGGACGAGCGCGTGGACGCCGTCGCCGCCCTCAGCGGGTGGGCCGACCTGGAAGCGTCGCTGTACCCCAACCGGACGATCAACGAGCAGGCCGCCGAACTCCTGCTGCTGGCGGGCAACCTCACCGGCAGCCCCGGCGACAAGCTCCGGATGATCGAGGAGGAGTACCGCGACGGCAACGTCGCGCCCATCGTCGAGGCGAGCGTGGACCGCTCCGCGATGAACAAGGTGGGGGCGATCAACGCCAACGGCACCGCCGTGATGATGGCCCACACCTGGAACGACGGGATCTTCAACCCCAACCAGATCACCGACTTCTACGAGGCGTTGGAGGGCCCCAAGCGGCTCATGCTCGCCCCCGGCGACCACGCCACCCAGGACGCCTTCGGCGCCCTCGGCCTGCCCGACGAGGTGTGGTCCGCCGCCGGTGACTGGTTCGACCACCACCTGCTGGGCGAGGACAACGGGGTCGCGGACGCCGACCCGGTGCGCGTCAAGCCCAACAACGGCCGCGGCGACTGGACCTCCCACCCGGACTGGGCGTCGGTGACCGGCCAGGCCGACGAGTACTACCTGGACAAGCCGAGCACCAGTTGGCTGCGCTGGCAGAGCCGGGGCGCCATGGCGGACGAACCCGCCACCGGCTGGAGCTACCGCTACCGGTCCGGGTACGGGACCAACGCCCAGAGCGGCACCATCCTGCTCACCGGCGCGCTCCAGCAGTTCTTCGACGTGCCGACCGGCGTGTCCCTGCCCAGGGTGGACCGCTACCACTCCGCCGTGTGGACCAGCCCCGCCTACCCCGACGGCGCCCGTATCGCGGGCACCCCGAGGGCGGAGTTCACGGCCGCGCCGACCTCCGCCGACCAGACGCTGTACGTGTACCTGTACGACATCGACGCCTGGGGCCGCGGCGCGCTCGTCTCGCACGCGCCCTACAGCCTGCACGGCGCCACGCCGGGTGAGCCGGTCCAGGTGGGCGTCGACCTCCAGGACATCGTGTGGGACGTGCCCGCCGGGCACCGCCTCGCGGTGGTGGTCGACAGCGGCGACCTGCGCTACAGCGAGGAGAACGACCCGTGGGACCGGGTGACGGTGGGTTCGGACGAGGAGTCCCCCGCCCGCGTCACCGTCCCGCTGGGCTAGAGCGGACCGGTGCGCCCAACGCGCCGGGACGCACCGGTCCACCGCCCGGCCGTCCGCGACTCCCGCCGCGGGCGGCCGGGTCCTTGTGTGCCCGAGGTTCGCCCCGGGGCGAACTTCGAGGCGAAGGTTCGTCCTGGGGCGAACCTCGATCCGGCGCGGCGTTCGTCCGGGCGTCCACAGCCCCGCGCCCGCAGCGTGCCGAGGAGGCGGAGACGTACCTGGCCGAGGCGCTCGACGTGTTCCGCTCCCTGGGCGATCCGCTGTACGAGCCGCTACCGACCGGCCGCCTGGGCGTGCGCCGTGGTCCCGGGTACCGCCAGGGGTTCGTTGCGGACCGCCTTGAGCAGTTCGGCGAGGGGGAACGAGCGCTGGTGGAACTCCTGCCACGCGGCCCTGGCCTCCGTGAGCCGCACCGGGTCCTCGTTGTTGTTGATGTAGAGCAGGCGCCCCTGGTCGTCGTAGCTCAGGTCGAGGACGGTGGTGTCGTCGAAGATCCAGGTGTCGGTGTAGACCAGGTCGGGGACGTCCTCGCGGAAGATGAAGCGGATGTCCTCGCCCGCGGCCCCGTTGACGGCGTAGTACCAGTCGATCTCGAACTGGAGGTAGGGGGTGAGGTGGCGGTCGATGATGTGGACCCGGCCCATGTACTTTCCCGCGGCCACGCACGCCCGTATGTTGTCCGCCCACTCCCTGTTGCGGTCTGGCGGCAGCGGCGCACCGCTCATGCAGAGGTCGTAGTTCTCCCTTTCCTCTCCGACATCATAGGCTCCGAGGGTTTCGATGCGCGTGGCCGATGAGGAGAAATCGATAAAGTAGCGCCCGAACTGCTCCACATTAATGATCATGGGATCTTTCCCTTGTGTCGTTCGTGTTCCGGGCGGGCCGCTCCGAACCCGGGAAGCGCCGCACGCGCGACACCCCCGAGTCGGGGACGGGGTCAGGATCCGTCGCTGGCCAGGGCCCTTTCGAGGATGGAGCGGGGGATCTCGACCAGGTTTTCACCAGGCGGAAGGCTGATCCCCGCACGTTCTCCGTCGACGGAGAAACCCTGTACCACAATGGTCTTGTTCTCGGTTTCGTAGACCGCCGGGCAGGGACCGTTCCCACACCCGGATCCACCGATCGGTGGTGTCAATTCGTTGAAGCAACGCCCTCGCCCTGGCCCTCCAACAGCTGCTTGTGGAA